>NZ_JBMOXB010000021.1:0-62321 GCF_049316305.1 Sphingobacterium sp. HJSM2_6 | reverse complement strand
GGCAGGATTGCTTCAGCCTCACAAACCACATACAATACCCTGAAGCTCCTTCGGATCGAACTACGGTCCGAATCTTAAAATGGCGCATAAAAAAAGCCCTAACTTTCGTTAGCGCTTTTTTAGTCGGGCTGGCAGGATTGTTTCAGCCCCACAAACCACATACAACACCCTGAAGCTCCTTCGGATCGAACTACGGACCGAATCTTAAAATGGCGCATAAAAAAAGCCCTAACTTTCGTTAGCGCTTTTTTTGTCGGGCTGGCAGGATTGCTTCAGCCCCACAAACCACATACAATACCCTGAAGCTCCTTCGGATCGAACTACGGACCGAATCTTAAAATGGCGCATAAAAAAAGCCCTAACTTTCGTTAGAGCTTTTTTTGTCGGGGTGGCAGGATTCGAACCGTTATCATACTCTACTTTTACTTTTCTTATTTTAATCTGATTATTAGGTGTTTACACATTCTATTACTTATCTTTACCTAACCATGCAAAGGTGAAATATGGTAATATTAAGCATTTTTGTCCGAAATATGTCCGAGAAATATGAAAGTAAATTTTTATTTAGACAAGCCCTATAACCCCGATATTGCGCCTGAAAAGGTCAAACAGGAACTGGCAAAGATTGGAGGGAAAAAGAAAAACCTTGCACAGAAGTTCTGGAATCCATCGCCCACTGCGCTGTACCTCTTCTTTTCACCGGATAAATCCTGTAGGATAAAATACAGGACAAACTATAAGATATTGCCCAAAAGTTGGGATTTTGAAAAGGAAAGGCTTAAACCAAGTGCCAGCGGAGCGTTGGAATTCAATGTCGAGCTGAACACCCTTGCCAATCTCTGCATCCGGGAAGCAATGGGCAAAAAAGACAAAAACCAGTTTCTATCCAAGGAGGATTATAAACAGATCATACAGGGCTGTATCGACAGGGACAATGCGGTAAGCAACGAAATATCCATTTCCCGTCTAAAAATACAGTTCCTGTCCTATAAATCCAATTTTGTCAAAGAAGGCACATTAAAAGAATACAGGACGGTATTTAAAGGTCTGGAAGACTTTGAAAAACAGAAAGGTATAAATCTTGTCCTTAGGGAACTGGACAGCAAATTTCTTGACCAGTTTGAGGTATTCCTAAGCAAGAAGAGGAATACGAACGATAAAGAAAAGGAAGGTTTGCTAAATGACACCATACACAAATACATATCCACGCTAAAGGTATTCCTAAAGTGGTGCAACGACAATGATTATCTGGTGCATCCCGATGTTTTCAAAACGCAAAAAACAAATTTCAAGAAGAAAGCCTACAATGAGATCATTGCCCTGTCCGAAGCCGAAATAGAGAAACTGATGAACCATGATCTTTCGGACAGACCCAGTCTGGAAAGAGTACGGGATCTGTTCTGTCTATTGTGCTACACAGGGCAACGATTTGAGGATCTGATCAACTTCGATCCAAAGGATATAAAAAACAATGCTTGGGACTTTATTTCGGTAAAGGTCAAGAAAAGGGTAATCGTACCTTTTGAGGGGTACATAGCCCCTGCAAAGGATATTTTGGAACGTATCGGTTACAACGTACCCAAGATTTCCAACCAGAAGTTCAATGAATATATAAAGACAGTCGGAAAACTTGCCGGACTGGACGAGACCATCAAGATAACGAGGTATTCGGGCAAGCAAAAGCTGGTGATAGAAAAAAGGAAGTACGACTTTCTATCGAGCCATGTCGGCAGGCGATCAATGGTAACGAACCTGCTAAGCAGGAACGTACCGATCACCCTTGTGCAGAAACTAACTGCACATTCCGACATACGGACTTTAATGAAATATGAATCGGCAAGCACAGATTCGTTAATTGACGCACTCAATAAATTTTAAAATTATGGCAGACAGATTTTTTAAATACAAACAGGCTTTCAACTCTTCAAACCATTATTTCGATATCGGTCTCCCCTTATTGAGCTTTTTACAGCCCAGATCAATGTCAGACAAACACTTTGTGAACAAAGTGCTATTACTGCATCCAGAAAGATTCACGCCCTATTATGAATATCATTTAGATTACTTTTTCAAACAGAGTAAAAGTAAAAACGAAGAAAAATTCTTCAAAAAAGTGATCACTGTATGTGAAGATGAGATAGAACATTTCAGATCAAAGGCAAAAAACAGATCGTATTTCTGGGACGATAAGAAAAAATACGAAGGATATATCGAAAAGGTTGAAAACTTTATTGACAGGCTGAAATCACGTGACGTTTGGGGAATTATCGGTACCGAAAGTGAGCGAAACCAGAGATTGATACAAGAGATCAAAATCCTAAAACAACAACTGGAAGATTTTGTGGTAGCTCCTAAACATAAGATTAAAGTAAGGTGTGCCGATAAAAACCATCTGTTTAGCCTGTTTGAAGCTATTGGTGCAATTCCGAACACTTCTTTAGAACCTACCGATCAAGAAACTATGTTTTCCGAGCTTCCGTACAGAACATGGGCTAAGTTAGTTTCAAATCATTTCAAAATCAATGATGAAGAAATACCATTGGGAACCGCACTGAACTACTTTGACAGTACCACTTCACTAAGGGAAAAAGATCGAATTTTCGAAATTAAAGTATCCAAACGGAAACCAAAGAATAGCTGAATGACAGTTGTTTAGCATTTATTTTTGCCTTTCACCCCCCGAAAGGCATTATAAAATGGCCATAAAGCCAACTTTGCTCATGTTAATTCACTCGAAGAAAGTGGCCACGACTTCGGATCATTAAACATATAAACATGAGCAAAGTATGATTCAATTTGACCAAAAAGCCCTTAAAGATTGCATCAAGGATGCTGTAAGGGAAGAACTTCACCTTTTTATTTCAGATGTGCAACACACATCGAGCAACACCGAAACCCGGTCTTCCGAGAAACTATTGACCAAAAAGGAAATGGCGGACGAACTTGACATTTCACTCGTCAGCCTGACCGAGTGGATGAAGCAGGGACGTATCCCCTACATGCGTATGGGAAAGCGGATCTATTTCAAAAAACAGGAGGTAGTGGCTTCAATGGCCGGCTTCAACCGGAACAAAGGAGGTAAATAATGATCTCGTTTAACCAGGACACAGCCACGGCACTGGACAGGGCTATAGTAAAAATAACAGATGAATTTTTAGAACCTCCTATCATGATAACAATCAGCAATTCCGATTCCGTTATCGGTACATTAGGGAATTTCAGCGCATCCACGGGAAAGGCGAAGAGCAGGAAAACATTCAATGTGATTTCATTGGTGGCTGCTGCATTGAGCGGAAAACAGATATTACAATACAAGGTCAAAGTTCCCATAAACCGTCCATTGGTGCTGTACTGCGATACAGAGCAGAGCAAGTTCCATTGCCACAGGTTGCTTTCAAGGGTCTACAAGCTCATAAATTACCCGACAACGGAAGTCCATGAAAACCTAAAATTCATATCCTTGAGGGAATACCCCACCAAAGAGCGCATTAGTATCATCGAATATGCCCTGTCCAAATATGCGGGCAGGATAGGTCTGGTGATCATAGACGGGATCAGGGATCTTGTTTACGACATCAATAATGCAACGGAAGCGACTGAAATTACCGGCAAGCTGATGAAATGGTCACAGGAACTAAATATCCATATCCATACCGTGCTACACTTAAACAAGGGAGATGACAACACAAGAGGCCATTTGGGGACTGAATTGAACAATAAGGCAGAATCCATCTTACAGGTCACCAAAAGCGATCTGGATGCAAACTACAGCACCGTGGCCCCAAAGTTCATCAGGGATATCGAGTTTGAGCCATTTACCTTTTATATAGATGATGGTTTGCCCGTACTGGACGAGAACTTTGACCTGTCAGGCACTGCATCGAGAAAAGGGTTCGACTATCAGGAGCTTTCCAAAGAGAACCATCGGGAAGTGTTACAGGAAATGTTTAACGATAGCGAAATAACCTGCAGTTATGATGACTTTGTCCGAAGATTAAAGGACGCTTATCTAGCAAAAGGCTTCAATTTCGGCATCAATAAAGCCAAACAGCTAAAGACGTTTCTGGAAAACAAACGGATGGTCATCAAGAACGATAAGACCTACCGGTTTAATCCTGAATTCTATTACTAAAAAAACAGGTTTAGTTTAGTCCGCCCCTATATAGTATTAGACTAAACTAAACCTACTTAAAAGATTACGATTATGACATGTGATGAACTTAAGCGCATACCGCTCATATCCATATTAAATTACCTGCAGATTCCGTGTGCCAGAATGAACAGCCGTGAAGCATGGCTTAGAAATCCGTTCAATGGAGGGAACGAAAGAACCGCTTCGACAAAGGTGGATATACACAGAAATATCTGGTATTCGCATTCGGATGGTTTGGGAGGTAACAACATTGACTTCCTGATGAAGTTTTTGGATACGGAAAATCTATCAACTGTTTTGGATTGGGCTGATGAAAGAAAAAATATCCTTTCTTTTCACCAGCAGACCGTATTGGATAAAGTACCGATCATGCAACATGAAAATGAACGGGGGTACACCATCCTTTCCGTTAAGCCTCTCGGGAATAAAGCTCTGACGGACTATCTGACCGACGTACGCAAAATAGATATTGAAATTGCCAGAGCATACTGTCAGGAAATCTATTACAGGACGGCAAATGGACAGACGTACTTTGCCGTCTGTTTTAAGAATGATGCAGGTGGATACGAACTGCGCAACAGCTATGACAAACGCTCCCTATTGACAAAGGGGATCACTACGATCGGTAACGGTAGCAAAGATGTTGTACTGTTTGAGGGCTTCACAGATCTGCTGTCCTTTATGACGTTAAAAAAGAATGCAGGTAAGCCGTATCTAAATACGAACTTCTGTATCCTGAATACGACCGCCAATCTGCAAAAAGCATATCCATTCTTAGAGCGACATAACAGAATAACAAGCTATCTGGACACAGATAGCAGTGGTTTAAAATCGTACCACACCTTGCGAAGCCATTTTAAGAAAACGCACACCGTAAAAAATGGAATGGAAGAACTGCAGAGGCAAGACAACAGGATCAAGGATGTCAATGACTACCTGATATTCAGATCACACAAAGAACAAATTCATAGCACCCAATCGGGAAGAAAGCTATCGAATAGGTAGGAAGCAAGGTTGTGTTTTGGTGACCCCAAAACCTATAAGCTCCCGATGGTCACAGCTAAAAAGAAACAAGATGAAAAATAACAAGAAAAAAGGCGGAAGACCCGCACTCGAAAATAAAAAGAAGTTCAGGATCAACGTACGTTTCGATGAGTTGGAACATAAAAGAGTTTTACAGAATGCAACAATTGCAGGCATGAGCAAATCCGAATGGGTACGCAAATCTGCGACCCTTCGCAAGATCGCTCCGAGGTTTACCGAAGAACAGCTCAAAGCATTGAGGGCGATTACTGGAGCTTCAAACAATCTCAATCAGCTAACGAAAAAAGCACATCAATCCGGATTACTAGACATCGCAACAGAATGTCAGAATACGATCAGCCATATCAATTATTGTATCGATAAAATACTACACCATGATAGCCAAGTTAATTGAAGGAAGATCATTTGGAGGATGTGTTGCTTATGCCTTAAAGAAAGATAGTGAAATTATTCATTCAGTAGGACTGCGGACAGATAATGCAAAAACCATTATACAAGATTTCAATTTTCAAAGAATGTTAAATCCGAAACTCGGTAAGGCAGTCGGTCATATTATCCTCTCATGGAACACTGCAGACAAGGACATGCTCAGCAATGATATCATGATATCATCTGCCAAGCGTTATCTTTCCAAAATGGGCATTAGGGACACACAATGCCTAATGGTTAGGCATTACGATCGACAGCACGATCATATTCACATCCTCTTTAATCGGGTCAACGATCATGGCAAAACCATATCAAACAGTAATCAGCGGTATAAGAGTTTTAAAGCCTGTAAAGAATTAAATACCCTATACGGTTTCAAGCAATCAGAAGGTAAACAAAATGTAAACCGAGGACGATTAAAAGGCAATGACCTTATAAAGTATCAGATCCATGACACCGTAAAAGCAGGTATCAAAGCTTGTAGAAATTGGAATGAACTAGAAAACTATATCAAATATAGAGGAGTATCAATCCAGTTCAAACACAAATCGGGATTAGACGAGATACAAGGGATTTCTTTCTCCAAGGACGGACAAGTATTTCGAGGCTCTGCCATTGACCGTTCATTAAGCTTCGGACAGATAGACAAGGCGCTAAATAGCATGGATAACACAGAAGAGCTACAGCAGACAATAGAAAACACCCAATCAGCAGATCAATCCATGGATAACAGCATCATTAGTGCAATTGGAGAAATCACATCTGCACTATTCTCTATCCCTCAAATCGCACCAGAACAAGAAGATCCTTGGAGAAAAAAAAGAAAAAAGAAAGAAAATAATACATTTAAACGTTAAAGACAATGCATACAGAATTACAAAACATTAAACAACAGGTAGACGCTCTACAAGAAAACATAGACTTAATTACGCAAGATATTGTGCGAATCATGCCGACTATCATATCGCTACTTTCTGAAAATGAAAAGAAAATGAAAGATTTTCATGAGATACGAACACAGGATCAGGAAGTTCTGACGCAAATAAAAGGATATATCAAGCGTGAAAATGAAATCCTATCCAAAATCATCAATGATTATAGCTCTCTTCAAGATGTCGCCAATGAAATTGTTACTACAACTAGACAGGAATTAGTCGTATTAGCAGACAAAGAAAAAGAGATTGTGTCAAAGATTTCAGAGATTCCCGAACAGGTCATTGTGAAGCATCAATATGGCATTGATTTGAAATCAACTCCTGTGGTGGTTGTTATGGTATTATTTTCGGTCATAATCTCACTAGGGCTTGGTACTTTATACGAGAAGAATAGACAAATTGACAACATAAAATCATATGAGATGCGTTATCGAATGATGGAATTGGAATTACCAAGTTTAACATCTCATATTGACTCTTCTTACTCTTTAAACCCCAATAAATTCCATGATTTGGTGATAAAAAAAGAAGAACAACAGCGCCTAAAATGGAGCATACAGGAGAAGCAGAGAGAAATTCATGAATTACAGGATTAAGTTTTAAATTCAAATACCTTAGGGCATCGAAACTAAGGTATTTAAACCTCCATCATCTTGCCAAACTGCCGTTGCAACTGGTTATTTCTCTGTTAAGTTCTCTTTCATATACTCTGCAATAATTATTTCGTTTGTGTCCTTGCTGTTTGATAAAGTTTCAATGATTTTATTCTGCTCCGTTTCCGATCTATTTTGGCTTAATTTCTTTTTAGCTTGTAAGTCGGTTACAAGGATTTCAAAGGCAACAATTCCTTTTGACATTCTTAATTTATATTCTTCTGAAAAATTGTTCCATTGTTGTCGATATGTTGTTTCGTAATTGTCAATTGTCGCTTCCAGAATTTCAAAGGTCTTTTCTTGTTCAGTTATTAATTTTCCTTGCCCATAGGCGTGAATTGAAATATAGTTCCAAGTTGGCACATTTAGTTCTTTGTCATAGTTTTTTGTAGAAATGTATGCGTGGGGTTCACTAAAAATAACTAAAACAGAACTATCTTCAATGTCTTGCCAATGCTCATTGGCTTTTGCAAAATGTGAAGTTAAAACTATATGATCATCTTTCGTAGTTACAACAAATGGTAAATGTGTTGCGATTGGAAAATTATTTTTTGAGGTAATAATAGTCGCAAAACTAAACCGTTTAATAAAATCAATAATTTCTGTTTTGTCTGTCACTAAGTTTACTTTTGGAATATACATTTTTCGATTTCTTTCTAAATTTTAGGTTTATTTAAATATAGTCACTAATGTTTTAGCTCTTTACGTTTGGGCGGGATTACAGCTTCAATTTATCACTAAAGTTTAATCGAAGTATAAAACTCTAAGATTGAACGTCAGCCCACCTGACTCAAGCCCCTTGTTAACAGTGTTTTTTTATTTACGTCCGACAAGTTTGTCTAACCATTTTACTTTCTCTTTAACAACTCCAATTTTATTCTTATTAGGGTTCCAAAGGGAATTAGTTTGTGTCTTAGCATATTTTCCTGCTAATTCTTCATATATTTTTGCTTGTTCAAAATTTCTTTTATACTCTGCAATTACTATCATTACAGAATACATAATGTAATTTTGAACAGGAAATATTAAAGTGTCTTCATTTAGTTTTTCTGTCAGCAGATTTTCAACTTTATCATACAATTCTGTTTTTTCTGCACGAATTACAGCCTCAGAAAAGTTTAAATATGCAGTCGTGACAACATTCGGAAATTCTTTTTCAATATCGAGTGATTTCTGAAAATATTCTAAAGCAGTATTGTATTCTTCTCGAAGCTTATAAATTTCACCTAATAAATTATAGGTTTGGCTCTTTTCAATTCGGTTCTCTGGATAGTCCTTCAGAATTTTATTCAAAAGTGTCTCTGAAACAGACAAAAGATTTTTGTCCTTCGTCTCAATAAGTTCTATCGCTTGAACTCTTAAATATTGGGCTCGACTGTCTTTTCTTGCACGTCCAAGTTTAGCGAAGTATTCTTCTTCGTCTGTTTTAGTCCAAGTTTTTCGTCTGTACCAATCTGTCATTGTCGAGTCTTTCTAAAATTACTACTAACCTATTTTTTAGCTTAGCTAATATACAAAATATTAAACACTGTAAAGCGCAACAATATATGAATAAAGTATTATCACTACATAGATAACGAATCCCTAGGTCATGAGAATATCAAGACTACCATGATATACACACATATCACAGATATTGATAAGAAAAAAGACCCCAAGCCCACTAGATTTTTTATAATTTCTAAGAAAAGCACTATATGAGACTACATTAATCTAGACTTACCTATCTTAATATTAAATTGAAAAACAAGCAATTTCGTCCGAAATATGTCCGAAAACAGAAAAAGCCACTGATTATCAGTGGCTTTTGTCGGGGTGGCAGGATTCGAACCTACGACCTCCACATCCCAAATGTGGCGCGATACCGGGCTACGCTACACCCCGAAAAGGTATCACCTTTGTTTTTGTGTGGCACAAATATACAATCTTATTTTTATTCATCAAAGAGGTAAATATAACATTAAATTAACCCTCTGATTACGTGTGAAATAATTTACAAAATCATCATGCAGCTTCTCTATTTTGATTCTAAATTAAAAATATGTCTGAAAATAATAGCTGTTTCACTACAGGAGTTTTTATATTAGCATAGTATTAACATTACATGCTCTCAACAATTTAATTTTAGCATGTACTTTGTTTAAAAATAGCGACATGTATTTAAAGCATATTTTCTTTTTTTTCACCCTTTTACTCCTATTCAGCTGTGTGTCAAACACAACGAATGAAAAGGATAACAACAATGATATCAAAATTATTGATGGCAAGGAATATGTGTTAACGAAAGTGGAAAAGCTAGAGGATTACCTATTGGCTCTCGATTCAACTGATGTAAAGAGTCTAACGAAAGCAAATAAAAAATTCAAAGAACTTTTTAGTGAGCAAGATAGCCTAGAAAATGATTTAGCGGTGCTAAGTATTTTAGATTATTTTGATAAAGTATCCACATATGCGACGCCATTTATTTTCGAAGAAAAGGTTGACTATAGACCATTAGTAGATATTGAATTTAATAAAGCATCCAATGATATCCCTAGTCCTTTGGAAAATACCTATGAAACTATTAATGAAAATGGTTTACGGGTAAAAGAAACGGAAGGTATGTTTATGTTAGAGGTTAATCCACTATATATTCAAAAAGAGTATTATCCTTTTATCAGCAAAAATTTAGAAATTTATTTACAGCAATTAGGTAAAGAGAATATTGAAGGATTTGCACAAGATGCTGCTATTGTTATTCCATTTCAATCTTTAGTTCAACGAACTATTTGGTGGGAGGATTTTTCAAACAGCACTAAAAATTCTGCAATTGGAAAAAAGGCAACTGACCTTTACAACTATTATTTTAGTAACCTTTGTATTGGAATGGATAATACTCCAGCCATAGAAAGTGAACAAATAGCTGCTTACTTCCAAGATGCCTATAACTACTTAAAAGAAATTGCGCCAAATTCCACAACCTATCAGCGATTGAAACTCTATGTTGAATTGTTGGAGCAAGAAAAAATCGATGAAGCCAAAAGTTTAGTACCAGGCTTAATTTCGAATGAATAAAACTATGATTTATCTATTGAATCAATGAAATTACAAGATAGTCCACGAGAAGATATTCAAGGAATTGATGATATTAAAATTTTTGTAAACTCATTTTACGGTGTTATACAAAATGATTCTCTTTTGGGGCCTATTTTTAATGCAGTGATACAAGACCGTTGGGATGCTCATTTAGCAATCATGTATACTTTCTGGCAAACTATATTATTTGATCAGCACACCTATTCAGGTCGTCCTTTCCCTCCACATGCTAAATTACCTATAGAAAAAGCCCATTTTGACCATTGGTTATCCTTATTTAGAGCAACAATTGATCGCTTATATGTAGGACCTATCGCTGAAGAAGCTAAATCAAGAGCTGAAAAAATGGCGCTATTATTTCAAATCAAACTCGACCATATTCGCAACAACCCTTTTAAACCGATATTATAATTCATTTTAGAATCGTTAGGATTTAGAATTAAACCTATTTTTGCCCTATGGGAAGAAATTTATTCAAACCTGCAAAGACGGTAGACTTACATGCCGAAAGTTTTATAGCAAATATCGAAGCATACGACACGAATGAATTATTAGGCGAGTCAATCGATATTCTACGGGAAAATTTAGATGCAGCTATATATTGGGGTTACCCGGAAATTAAGTTTATCCATGGCCGAGGAACAGGGAAATTAAAACAAGCCGTTTATGAAGAATTAAAAATCTATAAAGATCAAGGAGCTATCAGGCAATATTATTCATCCTATCAAAATGAAGATATTGTGGTCGTAATCATAGGCATCTAAAAAATAAGAGCTCAACATCTATTGAGCTCTTATTCTATTTATTTTGCAGGTGTAATGCTAATTTTTCTAAATTCTATTGGACCGTGATCCCCTTGAATGTAAATTGGACCTGGTTCACCTTCGTTGCTATCTAAAGCACCACCAGTAATGCCTGGAATCTCTTGTTGATTGATGACCGTTTTACCATTAACTACGATAGTTACTAAGCGTCCAACTAAAGTAATATCCATCGTTTGCCATTCATTAGCCGCTAAATTAGCCATAGCATTTGGCGCTAAGAATCCATATACTGCACCAAAATACAGTGATCCGGGGTGTCTATCTTTTGGAGAATCTTCGATCTGTACTTCATATCTTCCCCTTAAATAAAGTCCAGAATTACTTCCTTCCGGATATTTAAACTCTACACTTAACTTAAAGTCTTCAAACTTCTGTTCTGTGATTAAATTTGCACCAGCAGATTCATTCGTTAAAATACCCTCTTTTACAACCCATTTATTATTTTCATTAGATGGTTTCCATCCAGCTAAATCAGTTCCATTAAACAAGTTAATCGATTCTCCCCAAGCTACCTCACCCACTCTATTTAAATATGGAGCCTTTACTCCAGTAAATGAATATTTTTCTCCAGCACTATTAGATATAGTACCTTTCAAACCACCAGCGGCAAGTTCACCCTCGATAATAAAATCTCCTTCAGTGCCTTCCCATTGTGGAGGAATAGCAAAAGAAAATTTACCATCTACTAATTTAATATGCGAAACAGGACGAGAACTACCACTGTCCCCTACCCATGCCCCAACTAAGGTGCTAAATCCAGATAATTTAATTTCTAACCAAGAAGGAACAGATTTCCCCGCTTTATCTACTGTTAAATCCCATCGTCCGATCAAATCTTTAGATTCCTCAGGAATCGTTTGGCTGGCAGGATTATGCTCTACTTCTTCTTTTTTTTCTGCCGGTTGGTTTGTACATGAAGTTAGAGAAACCCCTAACAAACTACTGAATACAAGACCAAAAGCTACTTGTTTTATCATGTCTTTATTTATTAAATTTATACTATACCACAAAATATTGTTCCCAACCCTTCTTAGGAGGTGGACCAATTAATAATCCATTGGCAAATTTATCATTTACAATTTCCTTTTTCAACGGGTCAAAAACTATTTTGGTATTTAGTCGCTGAGCAATAACTCCTAAACAGAACACTTGACTTAAAGGTCCTGCAATATCAAAAGGAGATCGGGTTTTTTCTTGTCCTTTACAGGCCTTAAGAAAATTAGCAAAGTGATTTGAAGGAGAAGCAGGTACCTCAGGTAGTCGGGACGCCATATCTTTTGCTTTATCCTCAGGAATAATGGATAAGGTACTTGCATGCGAGCCTCCTTTAAAGGTTAGGTCTTTGGAATATATAATTTTTCCAGGATTTAATTTTACAGGCTCTAATTTTCCAGTACTCGGAGGTGGAATATTCGGGTCTAGACCAGATACACCGTAGCCCTCAGGTATAGGAGGAAGATTATCCACTCCATCATGCCACATAATATCTAATGCAGGCATCTTTTTCCGTTTTGGAAAACTAAATCTAATGGTACTAGACATCGGGAAGAAAAAGGAATTATGACCTGCTAATTTCTCCGCACTGACTTCGGTCGGTAAACCTAATTCTAAAAACTCATGTGCGGTATCTAAAATATGAGCTCCCCAATCACCTAATGCTCCCATACCAAAATCAAACCAACAGCGCCATTGCCCATTGATAAAATCTTTATTGTAGTTATGGCCCATCGTATGCATCTGCCATAAATCCCAATCTAGGGAATTTGGAATTTCCTCTGTTTTAGGGAAATTTTTAATATTCACATCCCATCCATGCCAACGACGAGGAGAATTCATATGCCCCACAATCTTGGTCACATCTTTAATGATTCCAGCTTCTTTCCAAGCTTTAAATTGAAAATAATTTGCTTCAGAATGCCCTTGGTTTCCCATTTGTGTCGCCAATTTCGGATTCTTCTTAGCTTTCTGCATCATCAATTCGACTTCCAAAAATGTTCTAGCCATGGGTTTTTCCACATAAACATGCTTACCCAAATCTAAGGCCATCATTGTTATCGGAAAATGAGAGAAGTCTGGAACACCAACGGAGACCGCATCGATCTGATTGCCCATCTTATCAAACATTTGTCTGAAATCTTGGAATCGAGGAACATCAGGGAATTTTTCTAATATGCCTAAGGTGTGCTTAGCACCCATATCTACATCACATAAGGCTACTATATTACAAAGCCCTGTTTTATGAAATTCTAATAGAATTTCTGCTGCTCGATTACCAATTCCAACTGCGGCTAAATTAACCCGCTCATTAGGTCTTGCCATGATGACATCCGCAAAACTACTACTTGCAAAAGCCATCGCTCCTCCAGTTAAAATTGATTTTTTTAAGAAACTTCTTCTTGAAAAATGGTGATCCATCTAATTTATGATAAGGGTTTATAATTATTTCATGATTATATCCTAAAAATAAAAAAAAATCCTAAATTCATTGTGTATTTTGCAGAATTATCAATTAACCTGTTACAAACTTTTAATATCATGTATAAACCTTGGAGTAAATCAATTCTTTCTAAAGCGAGTATTTTTATCACAATTGCCTCTATCACATTATCCTGCAAATCTGCGAAAACAAGCAACAACCAATGGGAAAACCTATTTAATGGGAAAGATTTGGCTGGCTGGAAATCAGTAGCTGGCAAGGCAAAATACCTCGTGGAAGATAATTGTATCGTAGGGGTGATGACTAAAAAAACTCCTAATTCGTTTTTAATAACAGAAAAAGAATACGCTGATTTCATCTTAGAATTAGAAATTAAGCTTGAAGGCAATGCCACCAATTCGGGAATCCAAACACGAAGTCATATTGATCCTGCTGGCAATAACGGATTAGGTAAAGTATATGGCAGACAAGTGGAAATAGATCCTTCCGCTCGTTCATGGTCAGGTGGTATATATGACGAAGCTAGAAGACAGTGGTTATACCCATTAGACCTAAATCCAAGCGCTAAAACTGCTTATAAACAAAATGAATTTAACCATATCCGAATTGAAGCGATAGGTAATGAGACTAGAACATGGGTGAATGGTGTAGCGACTTCTTATGTTATTGATAGTTTAGATCGCAGTGGATTTATTGGTTTGCAAGTCCATAGTATTCCAGATGAATTAGATGGAAAAAAAGTATATTTCAAAAACATCAAAATTCAAACCGCTAATCTAAAACCAACAAAATTCCCCAATGATGTATATATCGTCAATACGGTTCAAAACAACTTAAGCACTGCAGAACAAGCTGCAGGATATAAGTTATTATTTAATGGAAACGATAATACTGGATGGAAGAGTGCTCGCGGCGGAAACTTTCCAGCAAAAGGTTGGAAGATAGAAAATGGTATTATATCTGTACAGAAATCAGATGGTGGAGAATCTACAAACGGAGGTGATATTATTACAGATGCCCAATTTAAAGCTTTTGATTTTTCATTTGATTTTAAACTAACCCCTGGAGCAAATTCAGGAATAAAATATTTTGTTACTTTAAATGAGCAAACTGCAGGATCGGCTATTGGACCAGAATACCAAATATTAGACGACGCTTTACATCCAGATGCTAAATTAGGCAAAAATGGAAACAGAACATTAGCTTCTTTGTACGATTTAATTACTTCAGACCGAAACCCTAGACCTCGTAAAGCCATAGGAGAATGGAATAGAGGAAGGATTGTCGTTGAGCCTAATAACAAGGTAACTTATTACCTTAATGGATTTAAGATGCTTGAATTTGTGCGAGGATCAGAAGATTTTAGAAAATTAGTAGCAGGAAGTAAATATAAAGATTGGAAAAACTTTGGCGAGGCTCCTCAAGGTCATATCCTATTGCAAGATCATGGAGATAATGTTTCCTTTAGAAGTTTAAAAATTAAAGAACTATAAGATTAAAAAATCCCCATTTTCACTGCCCTCATTAAGTGTCTAGCTTTTGGGGGCAGTGTCATTTGGGGTCATTATTAAAATTTCAGTTTAAATTGATTTATTTTATCCTCAAAACGGTCAAATTCTTCTTTCTGTAAATTGATAAAACTATTAGCTTCTAAACTTCCTACTACGGTGTTCATCTCTTCCAAAGATTCATACACCATTAAGCGAAATGGATTGGAGTAATCCTTACTCCTTGATTTAAATATTTCTTCACAAATCCATTTTTTCGTTGCAATTGCTTCATCAAATAATTCCAACCAAAAATCCTTATTCCAAGTTGTTACTTCTTTTCCTGTTACCTCCTGCAAGGAAGATAAGGCGTGAACAACTTTATCCTGTACATACGATTGGCTCCAGTCATGATACCTTTGATGAACTTGTTCCCAGCTTGAAACTGAACCTGATTTAATCTCATGGATTAAATCTTTTAATTTGTTTCCCGGAACCAATTGACTCCCCACATTTTCAAAATGGAAACGTTCAAATGGTTTCATACTAAGTTTTTCCAATACTGTATAAAAATGCGAAGGCTCTATTTGTTCAACGAGTTGACAAACGGCATAATAACGGATCAACTTCCTGAAGAGTTGGTAAGAT
This sequence comes from Sphingobacterium sp. HJSM2_6, assembly GCF_049316305.1. Taxonomy (NCBI): domain Bacteria; kingdom Pseudomonadati; phylum Bacteroidota; class Sphingobacteriia; order Sphingobacteriales; family Sphingobacteriaceae; genus Sphingobacterium; species Sphingobacterium sp. HJSM2_6. Next base: position 46,636 of record NZ_JBMOXB010000021.1, on the reverse strand, counting down.
TCCCTTGGCTTCAGCAATAAGACCTTACGTTTAGAACATTCGGTATTTTCCAATAACACTTCCAGATTAGTATCCACGGATTGTGTTAACCAATCTTCAGCAGTACCATCGGTTCCCAAAGCTTTTTGAACAGCTTGTTTGATTTCCTTTAATGAATCAAATAGTTCATTCACTGTATCAGGAGCCAAAATATCGTATTCAAAATATTGATTTTTGAATTTTCGTTTATCTCGACTTGTAAACTTATTCGTATTACGCATCAATGCGTACATATTATACATAAACCAATACCCAGGAACAACCACCAACCGATCATTAACCGTGTCATTACTCACTAAGCTGAATGGAATCCGAATATCCAATTCATGTAGAAAATCTCCTTTTACAATTAAGGTATAAGAAGCGAATTTAGAATTATGTTTTAAACTCACACACAAGCCTGGCCAGAAGCCCCGACCTGCAATAATTTCACCATCAGCAGCTCTAGAATTGTGATTAGACCCTACGGTAGCACCCGCTGCCATATTACTCTGCCCTTTAATCAAAGAGGCACAAAGAAACGAATTATTATGATGTTGCTCATGAGCCGGAAAAATGAGGGAATTCAATACCTCACAACAGGAAATAGTAGAATTATCCCCTAAAAAAGAATTGATTAATCGTGCTCCATATTTCAATTGTGAATAAGAAGATAAGATAAATCGAACTGCTTTAACGCCATAAAACACGCGGCAACCATAACCGATTATCCCATTCACAAGTTCACATCCTTCGCCAATTTGCGTATAAGCCTCGGATGTAGAATTTATAGTTAAATTTTTGAGTTTACTTATGCCTTTGATGTACGCATCTGAACCAATTTTAACATTTTTTATCGTGTGCGAATTCTTGATGACCGTTCGATCCCCAATTTCAGAATAATACCCTCTAGTCGAATTGAACCTATTTTCCGTCAATTCTAAAAAACGACCTTGCAAGATTTTATCATCTCGATTCCGAGTCCATAAGTAAACGTCCGCCGCTTGCATCCCATCAAAAGGGAGAACAGCCCTACCTCCATTTTCATTGCAGAGTTCTAAATGGATCCGGCTACTTTCTTGATCGCCATCTTTTAGGATACCATTCCCGAATTTAGCATTAGAACTAGTCTCCATTTCATTTACATTCAACAAGATTACCTCATTTCCTACTATAAAATGAGCGATATATCGAACCTGATGAAGACACACGGAATCCCCCAAATCACAACTTATAATTTGCGAATTGTAGATCCCGACAGGCAATCGAATATCTCGATATTCCAAGTAGACCTCCTCCATGTCGCCAATTCGGACAAATCCATAAAACTTAGACCGTTTTATTTGATGGGGTAGAAATTTATCCGTTACCAAAACGTCATTCCAATCGGTCGATTCGTTCGCATTTAATTCCAGTATACGAATCTCTTCCGCGGTAAGCGAGCGATATGTTTTATTGGATTGAAACTGCTGATTTCTTAAATAGTACTCATCCTTTCCTTCAGGCAGATATTTTTCCGGTATGAAATCGTATCCTATCCTTGACAAAGGAATCTTATTCATATATCCCATATACCTTTTATTCTACAGTAACTGATTTCGCTAAATTACGTGGCTTGTCCACATCTAAACCTCGATATACTCCAATATAATAAGATAATAATTGCAAAGGTACCACAGTCAATAATGGAGCAATTACCTCATCAGCCAATGGTACGGTCATGATATCATCTGCTATTGTAGGAGTAATTTCATCCCCTTCAGAAACGACGGCAATCACTTTCCCTTTCCTAGCTTTGATCTCCTGCATATTACTGATTATTTTTTCATGATAGGCATCCTGACTCGCTATAAACACCACTGGGAGTTGCTCATCAACCAAGGCAATAGGCCCATGTTTCATTTCAGCCGCTGGATATCCCTCTGCATGGATATATGAAATTTCTTTTAATTTCAGTGCTCCTTCCAAAGCCGTTGGAAAATTATACCCACGACCTAAGTATAATGCATCATGCGCATCTTTATATTTATAAGCAATTGCTTTAATGTTATCAACCTCATGATCCAATATCCATTGCACTTTTCCTGGAATATCATTGAGCTCATGGCATAGCGCTTGAAAACGCTCATTGGAGATTGTTCCCCGCTCTTGGGCTACCTTTAACGCCAACAGCATTAATACTGCCAATTGAGCGGTATAAGCTTTAGTACTGGCTACCCCAATTTCTGGACCCGCGTGGGTATAACAACCTGCATGCGAAATTCGCGCAATAGACGAACCTACTACATTGACAATCCCAAAAATCGTAGCTCCTTGTTCCTTCGCTCGCTCTAATGCGACGAGCGTATCTGCAGTTTCCCCACTTTGTGATATTGCAATAATCACATCATCCCCATCAATTATTGGATTTCTATACCTAAATTCCGAAGCATACTCGACTTCCACATTTATTCGACACAGTTCCTCGATCACATATTCCGCCAGCAATCCAGCATGCCAGCTCGTGCCACAGGCTACAATGATTACGCGACGTGCATTCCTTAGCTTTTCCTGTATAGCATCTACGCCACTCAAGATGATTCTAGATTCATGGAGCACTAACCTTCCTCTTAATGAATCAGCAATAGTACTTGGCTGTTCAAAAATCTCCTTAAGCATAAAGTGATCATAGCCCCCCTTTTCAATGGCAGCTAACTCCAAATCCAATTTTTGAACAAATGGAGTGATTACTTCATTTCCTAAATTCTTTAATATTAATTCATCAGGTCTAACAATTGCCAATTCGTAATCGTTGATGTAAACGACCTCTTTGGTATAAGCCAACATAGGTGAAGCATCCGAACCTAAGAAATGTTCTTTATTTCCAATACCGATAACCAAAGGACTTCCTTTTCGCGCAGCGATGATGGTATCTGGTTGCTCAGCATCAATAATTAAGATGACATAGGCGCCCGTTACACGTTTTAATGCAATACGTATTGCCTCTTCTAGGCTACAAGCATTGTTCGTTTTTATATCTTCGATAAAATTCAATAATACCTCTGAATCCGTATCGCTTTGAAATTGATACCCTTCTTTTATCAATTCATTCTTTATTTGCGCATAATTCTCAATAATTCCATTGTGAATCATTGCCAAGTTTCCAGATTTAGAAATATGAGGATGAGCATTTCGATCTGAAGGTTCACCATGTGTTGCCCATCGGGTATGACCAATTCCAGTGGTTCCTAAAGTTGATGCGATACCTATATGTTCTTCCAGGGCAGCAACTTTGCCAGCCTTCTTATATACTTTTAATGAACTACCTTGTTGTAATGCAACACCAGAACTATCGTAGCCACGATATTCCAATTTCTTTAAACCATCAATAACAATAGGATAAGCTTGACGTGATCCGGTATAACCGACAATTCCACACATATTTTTCTCTTTTTAATTTAAAAATTAAGTTTATTTTGCGACTAAATATAGGAAAAATCAAATGCAATCGATTGCACAATGCAAAAAAATAAAACCGAACTATTGTTCGGTTTCGCTATACATAAATAATTTTATCAGTTCAATTCAAACTTGTAACCGACTCCTTTAACTGTCGTCACATAGTTTTCACCAATTTTTTCACGCAATTTACGAATATGTACGTCTATTGTTCTATTGGTTACCACCACCGAATCTTCCCAAATTGCTTTTAAAATTTGCTCTCTTGTAAAAACTTTATTTGGTTTCGAAGCTAACAAATACAAGAGCTCAAATTCTTTTTTAGCTAATACAAACTTATCATCATCCCGATAAACTAAAAAAGAATCTCGATCAATGATCAAATCCGAAATTTCTAATTTATCCGTTGCATAATCATCTATCGCTTCCGATGAAGTTCTTCTCAAAATCGCATTAATTCTACTCATTAATGCACGAGGCTTGATGGGTTTCGCAATATAATCGTCTGCACCAACATGAAATCCTGCTATTTCAGAATATTCTTCACTCCTTGCGGTAAGAAATACCATGAACACCTGTTTGAATTCTGGCATAGAGCGCATGATTCGACAAGCTTCTATCCCATCCATTTCGGGCATCATGACATCTAAAATTATTAAATCCGGATAAACTTCTTTCGCAATTTTTATAGCTTCTTTACCATTTGAAGCTGTATAGACTTGATATCCCTCCTTCGTAAGATTGTATGATATCAATTCAACTATATCAGATTCATCATCAACTACTAGGATTTTTTGTTTACTAGCCATATGCAGTATTTTATTTTACGCTAAGGTATATACTAATTCCTAAAATAAAGTTAACCAAATATTATGTTATTGTTAAGAGTTAAACAGGAATTAACAATACCTACTTATTAATTTAAGGTTTTAACCAAAAAATCTTCCAAAGCTTTTCCACGTAAATTTTTTGCAACTATACGACCTTCGGTATCGATTAGGTAAGATGTTGGGATCCCTTTTATCGAATAAGATATCACGTATGGTGAGCTCCAAGCTTTTAAATCCGATATATTAACCCATTCCATATGATCATCTTCAATAGCACGCATCCACGATCCCGGATTGTCATCCAAGGATACCCCTAAGACCGTAAAATTCTTATCTTTAAATCGTTGATATTGTTTCACAATATTCGGATTTTCCTGCCTACAAGGTGCACACCATGAAGCCCAAAAATCAATGAGCACATACTTACCGGCCAAATCACTTAATTTAACGGCTTTATTAGTAGGCGTAAACCCTTCCAATGCCGGCGCATGCTGACCGATAGCCAATTTTTTAAGTTTTTCTACCTCGGCTTTGAAATCATTAACATACCTATTTTCTAGAAATTTATCTTTAATCTCCTCACTGTATGCAATTAATTCGGCTTCAGCCAATTCATAATCCAATGTGCTCATTACGTAAAAACCAGCGAGGTCATGATGCTCCTTTGCAAAAGAAACCGCATCCGCTGTAAATTTCCCATAAGAAGGTTCAAACTCCAATAACATTTCTGCCCGAAGACTTTGAACCTCATTAACCTCCAAATCTGCAGTTGCTTTTGTAAAAACAGCTTGCAAAGAATCACGAACATGGTCAATATTTTCTTTTAAAGGTGCAAAAGCCTTTAACTTATTGCTTAATTCAGAACCGCTGATTTTATAGTTTTGCGGTTGTTGAAGATCAAGTGTTATCGACAATTCTTTACCAGGCTCCACGATTAAGGGAATATTATTATTTCCAACTTTGATTGTTAAAAGCCTTTCTTGCGTTGCTGGACGCTCAAATTTAAATTGATTTCCATCCGCTAAAAACACCGAGTCTAACTTATTATCTCCTTCATAAAAGCTGATAACTTTCACATTTCCAGGATTATTAACAACTCCCCGAATTAGCATACTCTCTTTGTTAGAGCAGCTCATAAAAGCAAATAATAAAAAAACAGAAGAAACGATTGCAATCCTTTTCATATAGTTTATTTTAGAAAATCCTTAGCTTTTTCAATAGCACGATCTAATCCAGTAACATCTTTACCACCAGCAGTTGCGAAGAATGGCTGTCCACCACCTCCACCTTGAATCTCTTTAGCTAATTCACGAACAATAGTTCCCGCGTTCAATTGATGTGTTTTCACCAATTCTTCGGAAATCATCACCGTTAAATTTGGCTTTCCATCAATTTCTGAAGCTAATACTAAGAATAAATTATCTACAGCTCCTTTTAAGGTATATGCCAATGCTTTTATAGCATCAAGGTTTGGTAAATCTATTTTGGTTGCCAAGAAGTTTATACCATTTACATGGATCATTTTAGCTTGCAAATCAGCCAACATGCCTTTCGACCGTTCGCGAATTTGATTTTCGATTTCTTTCTTTAATGCCGAATTTTCATCGATTAACTTTGACAAGCTTGAAACAAAATCCTTTGGATTATTTAATAATTCTTTCAGATTCCCCATTAATTCAAAATACTCACGAATCACTTGAGAAGCTTTAGAACCAGTTATCGCTTCAATCCTACGTACGCCCGCAGCCACTGCCGATTCAGACATAATTTTGAAGAAACCAATTTCTCCCGTTGCTTTCACATGCGTACCACCACACAATTCTTTAGAAAAAGCATCTTCAAAAGTAATAATGCGAACAAAATCACCATATTTTTCACCAAACAATGCCGTCACACCAGAAGCAAGCGCTTGTTGATAAGGCACTTGACGTTCTTCCTTTAAGGCAATGTTTTCCCGAATTTTACGGTTTACGATATCTTCGATCTGCTTGATTTCCTCATAAGTCAATTTAGAAAAATGTGAGAAATCAAAACGTAATAGATCAGGAGATACTAGGGAGCCTTTTTGATTAACATGATCTCCCAACACTTCTTTAAGGGCAGCATGTAGCAAATGTGTTGCAGAATGGTTAGATTCTGAATCTTTTCTTTTCGATTCATCGACTACAGCCTCTACTGTTCCCGTTAATGTACTCGGTAGCTTATCAATAAAATGAATGAATAATCCATTCTCTTTTTTGCTATCTAAAACATCTATTTTCTCATTATTATCTAAAAATCTTAAGTACCCCGTGTCCCCTACTTGACCGCCGCCCTCGGCATAAAAAGGCGTTTCAGCCAAAACTAATTGAAACTGTTCTTTTCCTTTAGCACTTACTTTTCTATATTTTACCACTTCAGTGTGTGCACTCAAGTGATCGTAGCCTATAAATTGACTTTCTTGTTGATCATTAACAGGAATCCAATCGCCAGTATCTATACTTGTTGCAGCCCTCGAACGTTCCTTTTGCGCTAACAAAGCACGTTCAAAGCCCTCCATATCCACTTGTAAATTATTTTCTCTAGCTAATAATTCTGTCAAGTCTATTGGAAATCCAAACGTATCAAATAATTCAAAAGCAAAATTACCATCGATGGATTGATGATCCCCGATGTAGTTTTCAAAACGCTGAATTCCAGCCGTTAGTGTTCTTAAAAATGAAACCTCTTCTTCTAAAATCACCTTTTCCACGAAATCCTCTTGCTGCTTCAATTCATCAAAAACATGGTGAAATTGTGCAGACAATACTGGTACTAGTTCATGGATAAAGGGTGTTTTAAAATTTAAGAACGTATAAGCATAGCGAACAGCACGTCTTAATATTCTACGGATAACATAGCCAGCCTTATTGTTCGATGGCAATTGCCCATCTGCAATCGCAAAACTAACCGCACGAATATGATCAGACAACACACGCATGGCAATATCCGTTTTCTCATCTTGACCGTATGGTATACCTGATTTATTCGCTATAAACTGAATTAATGGTTGAAATACGTCTGTATCATAATTGGAAGATTTTCCTTGTATCGCACGTACCAATCGCTCAAAACCCATTCCTGTATCGACATGTTTAGCTGGTAGTGCCACTAATGAACCATCTTTTAGGCGGTTGAACTGCATAAAAACAAGATTCCAAACTTCGATAACTTGAGGGTCATCCGCATTAACTAATGTTGCTCCTGAAACCGCATTTCTTTCCTCATCAGATCGCATATCATAATGGATTTCAGAACAAGGACCACATGGACCTGTATCGCCCATTTCCCAAAAATTATCCTTTTTATTTCCCAGTAAAATACGGTCTTCAGAAATTAATCCTTTCCATAAATCAAAAGCTTCCAGATCGCGTTGTAAGCTTTCTGTTGCATCCCCCTCGAAAATCGTAACATATAAACGACTCTTATCCAATTGATAAACGCCAGTTAATAATTCCCATGCCCATTCAATGGCTTCTTTTTTGAAGTAATCACCGAAAGACCAATTTCCTAACATTTCGAATAAAGTATGATGATACGTATCGATCCCAACTTCTTCCAAATCATTATGTTTTCCAGAAACCCGTAAACAGCGTTGTGTATCAGCAACTCGAGGATATTTGATATTGGCCTCGCCAAGAAACAATTCTTTAAACTGATTCATCCCTGCATTCGTGAACATTAGTGTCGGGTCATTCTTTACTACAACAGGTGCAGAAGGAACGATTTGATGACCTTTACTTTTAAAAAAATCTAAATAAGCTTGACGAATTTCTCTACTAGTCATTTATTTCATATCTAATTTGCTTGCAAAAGTACTAAAATTCACAAACTATTCATTAGAAATTGCCTGTTTATGACGTTAATTTAGTACTTCTTCCTATCTCTCCAGCTTAGATAAACACAATCAAATTCAGCCGGTTCATCCTTTACTAAGGATGAATAATTCTATTCCTTTTTCTAATCCATGATTCCAACAGAATTCCATCACTTGATCGAAAAATGGTAACCCATAAATTTATTTTTTAAATAAGTTTTTCCTACTTAATAGAGGAAATAAGAGAAGTTAAGCACAAGTATTCTAAGATTCAGCTATAATTTTAGTACATTTAACACAGAAATATAAAAATCTCAAAAATCCAATAAATGACAATATTAGTTCCAACAGATTTTTCTGAAAATGCACGTTATGCTGCTTTATACGCTGCCGAATTAGCCACTTCAAAAAACTACAATGTACATCTAATACATGGCTACACCAGTTCCTCAGTATTGGATGAAAATAATGATGTTTTTCGGACTAACTCGTTAAAAGCGGATGAAAAGATCCAGGAGTGGAAAACCCTATTAACGCAGGCTTTTCCGGCATTAACCGTTACCATTCAATGCACTAGAAGCTTAATTACAGAAAAACTATCCGAATTATCTCGAAATAATGAATTTGAACTCATTATTATGGGAGCATCTGGTGCTAGTACTTCACAACCGATTTATTGGGGTAGCACAACCATGGCAGTCGCGTCTCAAGCAGACATCCCCGTGCTTGTCATCCCGAATACTCAAACAGCCTTGTCCACTCATCATGTGGCTTTATTAACGAATTTTAAGCCTGAAGAATTAGATACCTTGAAAGCTTGCACCCAAAGTATCGGTAATCCTCAGTTACTTACGTTAATTCACGTATTTAAGGATAGTCAACAAAAACAGGCTGTATTGGAAACCGTAGAAAATTGGATTTTCAATATCCGTGAAATGATGCCTACCGAAAAAATTGATTATATCCTAGAACCTATTCATAAAGACGATGAAACCTTGGATACTGTTCCTGAAGTGGTAAGTAATATTATTCGTAAACTTAATCCGGATATGATTTTAGTTACTCCTTCTCGAAAATCTTTTTTTGAGAGACTTTTTAAAACTTCCGTTTCTAAAGCCATCGCATTAGAATTGGAAAAACCTACATTTTTTGATAAAATTTAATAATAATGGGTAAATTACTTATTCCTATAGATTTCTCTGCATATTCAGATGTAGCTCTAAAATATGCAGCTCAAGTAGCTTTAGATGCTGGACAAGAACTTGAATTAATTCATGTATTCTCAGAACATTCAAACAATTTGATTAATGTCCAAGATGCAGCACCACTTCAAGATCCGCGAATACCTGAAGCACGACAACAAATGGAAAATTGCATAGCATCTTTGCAAGCAGAGTTTCCAAGCCTAAGCATTCAAGGCACATTTAAAGACGGCAACTTGTACGATGAGTTAAAAAATGCCACTAGCTCATCCGCATATGATGCCATCGTCATGGGGACCAAAGGTTCTTCAGGGTTAGAAGCTGTTTTTATTGGTAGTAATACGTACGACACCATTTTAAACACGCAAACCCCTGTATTAGCGGTACCTTTAGAGTCCACAAAATATAAAAAACAAAAAATAGCCTTACTTTGTAACTTCAAAGAAGGAGAAATTAGCGCTTTAAATCAAGCGGTTCCATTATTTAAAACAGACTTTCAGCTCATTTTAGTTCATGTAAATGATAAAGACCGAGCAATAAAAGATATTGATGCAGATTTTAAATTATGGATTCATCGAATTGAAACTGAATTGAATATTTCAGACATTTCTTACATCATTAAACCACAGACTCTTTTTATGGGTAGAAGAGAAAGTGTAGCGCAAGGAATCACGACCGTGTTATTAGACGAGCAAGCAGACATCTTAATTTTAACAAAAAGTAAGAAAAATGTATTTCGTCAATTAACTGAATCGAATGTAATTAAAAAATTAGCATTTAGCATTCAAATCCCAACCTTTTTCGCGAGAGTACTATCGTAAAACAGCTACAGTATTTCTTATTATTTTTGATTTTTTGCCAAAACTTAAAAGTTTTGGCAAAAAATTTGCCTATTCAGTAGCATAGGTTTTAAAAACTATAATATGAAAACAATTTACGTAAAAAAAGCATGCTTGCTTGCTGTTGCTGGATTATTCTCAGCAGCTTCTTTCGCTCAATCCAACCAGTCTTCTGTAGAAGGAACTACCCTCTTAGGGCCTTCATCAGAATATAGAACTTGGTCAATCGGAATAAATGCCGGTGTATTAAATCAATCGAACATTCTAGGATTCAACAGAGATGGTTTTGACAAACTAAACCACAACCTGGGATACAGCGCTTACATTAAAAAGCAGATCTCTCCATCCTTTGGTTTAAAAGCTCAATACCTTGGTGGAAAAGTAGGTGGCGTAAATGAAAATGCGTTAGCAACCCAAATCTCTGAATTTGAGACTAAAACTCCATGGTCTGTAGCTTTATCAGGTGAATTCTTATTAGCAAATACCAATTGGAGATTCTTCAACAGTTTTATTAAACCTTATGCCGCAATTGGTGTTGGTGCTTTAAATTTTGAAACCACCACAACTGATGCTGCCGGAACAAACACTGCTGCTAGTCAAACTAAATTATTTGTTCCTGTAGATGCAGGTTTCAAATTCGCAGTTGCTAAAGGAATCAATATAGATTTAGGTTACCAATTAAATTGGGCGAACCAAGATTTTGATGGTCAAACAGGCACGCCTTATAAAAACGACTTGTTTTCTTATGCACATGCTGGTTTAGAAATCGCTTTAGGAGATGGAAGCAAACCTTATTTAGGAAACAGCAATCCCGTAGCTACCTTGAAAAAAGGGTATGATGAGTTAAAATCTGAACGTGATGCTCTTATTGCTGCAAATGAGCAATTAAAATCTGAAATTTCTGGTATTAATAACGACTTGAAAGATGATGACGCTGATGGTGTCGCTAATAAGTTTGACAAATGCCCGAACACTCCTGCAGGAGTAAAAGTTGACGGAGCTGGCTGTCCATTACCGGAAATAAAACATGAAACTAAAGTTGTTGAGAAAATTGTAGTGACCGAAGAAGATAAAAAAGTAGTGGATGAAGCAATCAAAAATCTAGAATTTGATTTAGGAAAAGCAACTATCAGACCTACTTCACACGAGTCATTAAATCGTGTAGCTGCACTTCTTATTGAGAAAAACTTCAGCTTAAAACTTGCTGGACACACAGACAATACAGGATCTATGCAAACAAATTTAAGGTTATCTAAAGAGCGTGCAGAATCTGTGAAAGCTTATTTAGTATCCAAAGGAGCAAATGCTTCGCGTATTGAAGCAACTGGATATGGTCCAAACCAACCCATTGCGACTAACGCTACAGCAGAAGGTCGTCAACAAAATAGACGTGTTGAATTTACCCTTTATTAGTATTTAAATAACTAAACAACAAAATAAATAACGTTGAAGCTGCTCCGCTCGGGGCAGCTTTTTTATTGTTCCTACATTTTAGAACCAATTCCTTTACCCCTGATTTTCACATCTTGACCTTATTAAGCCTTAGCTGTTTCAGGATAAGTAAAAAGCTTCATTGCGCAACCTGTATGCAACAAGGAAAGCTTGAGCTGTAGAAGGACAATAGTTCATTTACCAGCCGTTCCTCTATCCCCTAACCTATTTACAACCGATGTAGCAGGCTTTAGGGAGCTGATGGAACAAAACCAATTTGCTTAATAAAAAGAAAGGGTCATCTACAATGTAAATGACCCTTTCTTTTTATTAGGAAAAATTATTGTTTTAATTTCTCAGCTTCTCTTTCTTTACGAATCACACTGTGTCTATATCCATATAGAAAATAAACAGCAACGCCAATCGCCATCCAAATTCCTAAACGTTCCCAGCTTACTAATGGCAATCCTGCCATCATCGCCACACATACTAAAATACCTAAAATAGGTATAAGTGGAACAAGTGGTGTTTTAAATGGACGTTCAAGTTCAGGGTTCGTTTTTCTTAATACCAATACACCCACACAAACTAAAGTGAATGCAAATAAGGTACCTATACTTACCATATGTCCTAAATCAGATACAGGAACAAAACCTGCAAAAATACTCACGAAAACCATAAATATTAAATTCGTTTTCCAAGGCGTTTGACGCTTAGATAAATCCGAAAATATTTTAGGTAATAATCCATCCTTACTCATGGAATAAAACACACGGCTTTGACCCAATAACATAACCAAAATAACGGAGGTATAACCAGCGATGATCGTCACAATCATGGCCGTATTTAAAAAATGATATCCGGTTTTCTCAAAAGCGGTAGCTACTGGCTTTGCATCACCTTTAAAATCTGTATACGGTGCTAATCCCGTCATTACATAGGCAAATAACACGTATAAGATGGTACAAATAATTAATGAACCAATGATACCTATTGGCATTCCTTTTTTAGGATTTTTAGCCTCTTGTGCTGCTGTACTAACCGCATCAAAACCAATAAATGCAAAAAATACCACTGCCGCTGCTCTTAAAACACCCGAAATTCCATAATGACCAAAGTAGCCATCTTTAAAGAAATCCAGCATTCCGATTTCCCCCTTCTTCAGCAATTCTTCGCCTTCATTCGTTGGAATAAATGGTGTATGGTAAGAAGGGTTGATAAATTGCCATCCCAATACGATGAACAAAATCACAACACAAACCTTCATGATCACCAAAATATTATTTACTGCAGAAGATTCTTGGGTTCCTCGCATCAACAGCAAAGACAATAGACATACAATAATAATAGCAGGTAAGTTAATAATACCACCTTCCCAAGGTCCAGCTAACAAATCTGGTGGTAGATGAATCCCCATGATAATCATCAATTCATTAAAATATTGAGACCAACTTACCGCTACGGTTGCTCCGGCTAGCGCATATTCCAATACTAAATCCCATCCTATAATCCAGGCCATAAACTCGCCCATCGTAGCATACGAGTACGTATAAGCAGAGCCAGCCACAGGAATCATGGATGCAAACTCAGCATAACAAAGACCCGCAAACGCGCAACCTACAGCTGCAATGATAAAGGATAACATCACCGCAGGACCAGCATGATCGGCCGCAGCTATTCCAGTTAAAGAAAATAAACCTGCGCCAATAATAGCTCCAATACCCAAGGCCACTAAACCTGAACTTGATAATGTTCTCTTTAAGGTACCTTCACCACTTTGTTCAGCTTCTGAAACTAATTTGGTAATTGATTTTTTATACCACATAAAATAGATTAATAAGTAATAGGACCAAACCTACAAAAAAATTAAAAAATTCAAATGAAATTTATCATAATTAAGTCATTATTTTATTCAAACGTACATTTGTTTACCTATAAAACTAATTAAAATAGGTTATAAATTATTTTAAGATTTGATTTATTTTCAAACGCATTTATTTACACTTCTAATCACAAATCCATTTAAAATCCAAAAATCCATTAACTACACTCGACTTTTTTTATAGAAAATCCCATATAGATTAATTAAAAAAATAAGTTTTTAAAATGCGATTGATAGAGCATTCAGCATTAAAATCAAATGATATCGTTCAATAAATGAATAAATTAGTTCTTTTTAGGTAAAAAAATCGAAATAAAAATTATATAAATGTTTGATTTATAGGAATTATCAATAATTGTACTTATCTTTGCACCGCCTTAGGCAATTGTGCCTATTGTATAAATTATTTCATGAACCCATTTTTAGAACTGGGAATCCGTCATGATATTGTTAATGCCATCACTGAGTTAGGTTTTGAAAAACCTTCTCCCATCCAGGAAAAAGCCATTCCTGTATTACTGACTGGTAACGACGATTTTGTCGGATTAGCCCAAACAGGTACAGGGAAGACAGCGGCATTTGGTCTTCCTCTATTAGAACAATTAGATTTTACTGTAAAACAACCTCAAGCATTGGTGCTTTGTCCAACGCGTGAACTTTGTTTGCAAATTGCACGAGATCTAGAAAAATTTGCCAAATTTATTGATAATGTACACGTTGTTGCCGTCTATGGTGGTGCCAACATCAGCGACCAATTAAGACAAATTCGTCGTGGAGTACAAATTGTTGTTGCTACACCAGGACGTATGTTGGACATCATTGGCAGAAATGCTATTGATTTTTCTAAAGTTAAATACGTAGTCCTTGATGAAGCGGACGAAATGTTAAACATGGGTTTCCAAGAAGATATTAACAATATCCTTTCTGAAACTCCTGATTACAAAAAAACATGGTTGTTTTCTGCAACTATGCCTAAAGAAGTGCGTCGTATCGCCCAAAATTACATGACCGATCCAGTTGAACTAACGGTTGGTACTAAAAATACGGGTAATGCGAATATTGAGCACAATTATTACATGATTAAGGCTAAAGACAAATATGCTGCATTCAAGCGTATTGTTGATTATTATCCTGATATCTTTGGTATTGTATTTTGCCGTACCAAAATTGAAACCCAAGAGATTGCTGAAGCATTAATTAAAGATGGCTACAATGCCGATTCTTTACATGGTGACCTTTCTCAACAACAACGTGATAAAGTAATGAAACGTTACCGTGAGCGTAACCTTCAATTATTGATTGCAACGGATGTTGCTGCACGTGGTATTGATGTTAACGACGTAACTCACGTTATTAACTACTCTTTACCAGATGAAACTGAAAACTATACGCACCGTTCTGGTCGTACAGCAAGAGCTGGTAAAACAGGAATTTCTATTTCTTTAATTAACATTAAAGAAATGAGCAAAATCCGTCACATTGAGAAAATTATTGGTAAAGAATTCGTACGCAAACAAGTGCCTCAAGGAACTGAAGTTTGTGAAAAACAATTATTTGCTATTGTTGACAATGTGCACAATGTAGAAGTTCACGAAGATCAAATCAATACATTTCTTCCTCAAATCTTAGAAAGTTTACAAGACTTAACGAAAGAAGAAGTAATCAAACGTTTTGCATCTTTAGAATTCAACAGGTTCTTAAATTATTACAAAAACGCTCCCGATTTAAACATCGATGGCAAAGAAACTAAATTTGATCGTGAAAAAGATGGTTCATCTAGACGAACAAGCTCTAAAGGTTTCACGCGTTTATTTATCAACCTTGGTTCTGTAGATGAATTTAGCCGCGGTGAAATGTTAGGTTTTATCTGTAACAACAGTAAGATCTCTGGCAAATCCATTGGTAAAATTGATTTAAAAGGTGTATTTACATTCTTCGAAGTTCAAGATGAAGAAGTGGAAAAAGTTTTCCAAGGCTTCAAAGAAGTTGAATATAACGGTAGAAGTGTAAGAATTGAAGTTTCTGGAGAAGGCAGATCATCATCCTCATCATCTGATCGTGGTGGTAGACGTCGCTCTTCTGATCGTTCTTCTGATCGTGGTGGTGACCGTAATGGTTCACGCAGCGGATCTGGACGTAAAGAAAGATCCGGAGGCGGATTTAAAGATTTCTCTGGTAAAAGAAGAGAATCTAAAAGCAGATACTAATAAAAAAGCTCCCTTAGGGAGCTTTTTTTATACCTATTGATTTCCTTAAATTTTCAAAACAACCATTCACACAGGCATCTTGTACATCCAACTATGGAAAAATCAAGTAGCCCATGCTCTTGGAAATAAAAGTACTATCGCTGAAAACATATTTAGGTCAATATCTACGTTTCACTTTGTTTTTACGTTCCCTTGCTCAACTTGCTAGCTGTGTTAGGTACAAATTCATTAAGCTCCGCAATTGTATCAAAGACCTAAGCAAGCTTAGTTGCTGTGGACATCCGGTATAGCAATACAATTTGAAACTCAGGCGTATATTTCCTGCGGTAGTTGACAACTCATACCCCCATCAAGTTTCAGATTCATTTTTTTTTCGCAGCACAAAACTTAAGAAAATTAAACCTTCATCATCTTCCTTAATGAATTTCAAAATCCTGCTATCATGCTTGATATTTATAAATACGAAGCAAATAAAACACTAGCTTAACCATGCCCATCAATCGGCAAAATACCTTAGAAAAGAAAAGCCTGATACAGAAAGCGCTAGGTTTGAATAGATTTTATTGAAATCTTTTTTTCAATTCACGTCGTCGAGACCTACGTAAACGAGATTTTTTTATAGGATAATGCCTGTTTTTAGTAATATTATTGAATATTAATGCTACCGATAAAAGTAAAATAGCTCCCGCTAAGACTGGAAATAAGACATAGGAATACCCTAAACTGCTAATTTGTTCGCCACCAGTTACCGCGATTAAGGCCGTTGCTCCTCCAGGTGGGTGCAAACAACGGGCTATTTGCATTCCTACTATAGATAGCGCTACCGCCAATGCAGCAGATAACCATAAGCTATCTGGAAGTAATTTTGCTACTGTCACGCCAATAATTGCCGAAACAACATGACCTAGTAGCAAATTTCGCGGCTGCGCCAATGGACTTTGAATAGCTCCGTACACTAAGACTGCAGAAGCTCCAAAAGAACCGATTAAGAACACAGGTACCACGCCCGAAAATTGCAAGGTACTTAATAATGCAATACTTGCAATCCCGATAAAAGCACCAATAAAGGACCAAAAATGCTCCCGAAAGTCTACTAATGTTTCCTTATAAAAAACATATCGGTAAACTCTTAATTGCCTTTTTATAGCCCTTTTTATTTTTGTCACTACGCGCTTGGCAAATTACGCTGGCGTATTGCTTCATAAATGACAACGGCAGCAGAAACCGAAACATTTAACGATTCAATTTCACCAAACATGGGGATTTTTGCAAGTTTATCAGATATACGAATCAAATCATCCGATACACCTACATCTTCAGCGCCCATGATAATACATGAAGGCATCGCGTAATCTACATCATAAATAGAATCTTGTGTTTTCTCCGTACTGACCACTAATTGAATCCCTGATTCTATTAAATATCTACCTACTTTCCCTAAGGAATCATGACGGCATACTGGGATTTTATACAATGCACCTGCAGACGTTTTAATGGCATCTGGATTAATTTCGGCAGACCCTTTTTTAGGAACGATGATCGCATGCACTCCTGCACATTCAGCAGTACGAGCAATAGCTCCCATATTCCGAACATCGGTGACGCCATCCAACATTAACAACAAAGGCGTTTCTCCCTTTTCGTAAATAGCAGGCAATAATTCTTCAATATTATGATAAGTGATAGGTGATATCACGGCAATAATTCCCTGATGATTCTTCCGGGTAATCCGATTTAACTTCTCAATAGGTACTTGTTGATAGCTGATGTCATATTCTTTGACCATCGCCTTAAATTCCGCAAATAGAGGTCCTGATAATCCACGTTGTACAAATAAGGATTCGATTTCTTTACCACTATCTATTGCTTCCATTACGGCACGAGTACCAAATACCAATTGATTCGATTCTCTAGCTGCTGGCTTATCCCTACGTTGAAATTGTTGCATGTTATTGTTTTGTAAAATAAGATATTATTCTTTCCTAATACATTTGAAAAGAACCACAAAAATAAACAAAGATATTGGATTAGCTGAGACCTAAATCAAAGGTTTTTCGTAAATCGTCTAATAGTGGATTTTTTGCAAGCATAGCTTGATATTTTTCTTGAGAAGTATAAGGTTTACGCTCCTTCGTACTTTCAACCATGACTCCTTGTATATCCAAAGCAAAGTTACTCAGTTCTATACGGAGGTAATTGAGCATATCAATTTTTCCCAATTTCAATTCTTCCATCTGAACGCCATTTTCCACCTCCACTTTGATGGTTGTGCCCTCCAAAATTGGAGCATTTGCAGTCATAATCGTGAATAAGGTAATTTTATGTTCCCGTTTCAATTTATCGGCAAAAGCATTCCATTTACCCAACAGATTATTTAGGTTGATTTCTAAATATTCATTCCCCTCGACTAATTCAATTTCATCTCCGTCCTTAGCCTGTTGGTCATCGAGGATAGTATTTAAGTTAGGAACCGTCAGACTTGATTTAATATTCCCCCAGCCTTTGCTAGCGGGCTTTGGCGATTCTACAGGACTCGTATTCGTTGGAGCAACAGTACTATTGGATACAGGTTTAGAAACTGATGCTTGACTGTTTGCTGTACTTTGCACCGGCACAGTAGCGGAGGCCGCAATTTTTGTGGCTACCGGGGTTTCAAAGCTAGTCGTTGCTGTTGCTGAAACAGGCTTAGCATTCGGGGTATTTACGCTTGATTCAGGGAGTTTTTTTTTTAGATCAGCAATTGCTAATGAACCGTTTTCTGCTAATTGTATCGCATTTGCAATATGGCATATCTTCAACAAGGCGAGTTCGACTTGCAAGCGTTGATTCTTACTTACTCGATAATTTACCTCACATTGATTCGCTATATTCAATGCTGACAGCAATAATCCACTCGATAACTGTTGAGATTGTTCTAAATACCTCTTTTTAACATTTTCACTCGTTTCTAGCAATTTGAGAGTCGCTGGATCTTTAACAACCAATAGGTTTCGTAAATGGCTAGAAAGCCCAGCAATAAAATGCCCAGCGTCAAAACCCTTATTTAAGATCTGATCAAAAATAACCAAAGAAGCTGCTGCATCTTGTTGATATAAAGCATCTGCCAGTTGGAAATAATAATCATAATCTAAAATATTCAGATTATCAATGACTGACTGATAGGTTAAATTCTTATTGGAAAAACTGACAATTTGATCAAACATGGATAAAGCATCCCGCAAACCTCCATCAGCCTTTTGAGCAATTACATGCAAGCCATCCAGCTCAAAAGCAATAGCTTCTTTTAAAGCTATTGAACTCAAATGATTGGCCATATCCTCTACCTTGATTCGATTAAAATCAAAAATTTGACACCTTGATAAAATCGTTGGTAGGATTTTATGTTTTTCAGTAGTCGCAAGAATAAAAATGGCATACGATGGTGGTTCTTCTAGCGTCTTTAAAAACGCGTTGAATGCTGCTTGAGACAACATATGAACCTCATCAATAATATATATTTTATATTTCCCAGTTTGCGGAGGTATACGAACTTGTTCGATTAATGAACGAATATCCTCTACAGAATTATTAGATGCGGCATCTAATTCATGAATACTGAAAGAATTTCCATTTTGAAATGACTTACAACTTTCGCAAGTCCCACAAGCCTCTATATCCTCAGAAATTTGCTCGCAATTGATGGTTTTAGCTAGGATACGAGCACAGGTTGTTTTACCAACTCCTCGGGGTCCACAGAACAGAAATGCCTGTGCTAATTGATGATGTTGTATGGCGTTTTTTAAGGTCCCTGTAATATGTTGCTGCCCAACGACAGAATCGAACGTGGCTGGTCTATATTTTCGTGCAGAAACAATAAAATTATCCATACACGAAGGTAATCATTTAAATAATTTGCCACAAATCTATTCCGCTATTCTCAGGTAATTTTTACGATAGAAATTTAGGATTTTAATGGACAAAAATTAGGGCTTTGAACACTATTAAAAAAAAAGGGAGATACCAAGGTATCTCCCCATTAACATCGCTTAAATGACTATTTATGCTTCTTTAATTTCAGCACTCGTAATTTTCCAAAGGATAGCACCAACTATAGCACCTATAATTGGAGCAACAAAAAACAACCAAACTTGCGACAAAGCTTGACCCCCAGCAAAAAGCGCCGGACCTAAACTACGTGCAGGATTTACCGAGGTACCGGTAATAGGAATAGCGACCATATGAATAAGTACCAAGGTAAAACCTATGGCTAAGCCTGCCATATTTCCATTTCCTATTTTTGAGGTTGTCCCTAAAATAACAAATAAGAAGATGGCTGTTAAGATCGTTTCGGTAATAAATGACGATACCATATCGTATTCATTCTGATACCCTGCTCCCCAACCATTAGACCCATACGCCCACTCTCCTGCGGTGAACCCATTCACTTGGCCCATTAAAATCGTCTTTAATACAAATGCACCCAAAATACCACCGATAATTTGAGCTACAATGTATATGATTGCATCTTTAAATGAAATTTTACCTGCTACCAAAACCCCAATTGTTACTGCGGGATTGATATGACATCCAGAAATACCTCCAATCGCATAAGCGAATACCACTACTGATAAACCAAAGGCAAGAGAAATTCCCAACAAACCTAAACCAGAGGTTTGCGCTAAAGTGTCTCCTCCTGCTACTGCAGCTGCCCCACAACCGAATAATACTAAACCAAATGTTCCAATCAGTTCAGCAATAAATTTTGATGAGATTTTAGTTTCCATAATTTATATATTTAGTTAAAGTTAACAATAATCACTCCGATTTTCCTAATAAATATTATTATTCAGTAGCACTTAAACTACAGGTAAAAAAAAAGGCCGATATCACATCGACCTCAAATTGTTTTACCTAATAACCTTTATTCACCAAACAATTTATTGAAACAAATTACTTAGTTCAAAAGTAGGCGTGTTTTTTAAAGTAATCGTTAAGAATAAATTAAAAAATGAATATTATTTCTATCTAGCTTTGACACTCGCCATCATACGCATGACCTCATCAACAGTCGTACGCGCAGCTTCTAACATTTTTGGATTTCCATTATAATCTGGATCCATGATGACTGTTTTAGATTTTTCTTTATAGGTAAAAGTCAATTTGTACCTTGGAACACGTTTTCCATTTTGACGCTCGGAATCAGGAAGGGTCATATCATTATCGACATTCCAAAATCCCAATTCTTGCGCTTTGCGGTGTAAGTACAGCAAATCATCATCACGTAACCTCAAGGTGTCATGAATCAATTCTCCTTCTTTGGTTAAATAAGAATAGGCTTTTGTTTTCGAATCGTAATGATTCAACATAGAATCTGGAAATCCATAAGACACTTCGATGGATTCAAAATCTGAAAATCGGTAAGGTGCATTCTTAACCATTGCCGAATAATAATACACACAATAGATTAAAAATGGAACAATAATACAAAGACCTAAAAAAATTCTTTTTGTTTTTTCTGACATAGCTGAATTACAAATTTTGCACAAAAATAAGGATTTAAAAACAACTTTTGTCCCCAAATTTGTTTTATAAACCTATTTACATTGAGATTACAATTAATCTAGAAAGCTGCAGAAATACTGTAAAAATAGATTAGCTTTTTGGAGTACCGCAACGGGTCAAATATTTTGCATACCAGCTATCATTCAAGTTGGAGATAATCACCCCTTTCCGAGTGGATACATGTACAAACTTACCATTATGGAGGTAAATACCCACATGATCTATCGATCGACCAGCAAATGAAAAAAACACCAAATCACCTTCCTTAAGTTCATGATCATATTTTCTTTTCAGATTTTCGGCCATATCTCTGGAGGTTCTAGCCAAATTTTTTCCATAAACCTTATCATACAACATACTCACAAATCCGGAACAATCCACCCCTTTTTTATCCAAACCACCTAAACGGTGCGGTGTACCCATCCATTCATCTATCAGATAATATAGGTCTTTATTGTCCAAATCTTTACTTTTCACCCCCAACAAGGAGGCATAGTTTTCCAAGCGATTTCCATCGAATGTTTTTTCTCTTGCATCACTAGCATCTGTCAATGGGGCATCAGAACGCGATGTTACAGTACCTGGCGAAACCAGGGTCGTTGATTTTTTCTTAACCCCACAGGAATACAAAAACAGCGTACCTGCAAATATTAAAAGGATATGTCTAATGAGTTTTTCCATCAATCAAACAAAGATATCGGCAGACGATAGAAAATACAAACCGTAGTTATCCACAATTGTGATTTAAAAAATGAAGAATAAAAAACAATAAACTTAAATTCATTTAATTTTCATATGATTCAAAATAATCCGCGGATTGTCAAGAACGAAAATATTTCCGGTATTCCAGGAACATTTCTTTTATTTTGCAGTTCATGAAAAAGAAACAAGGGGCAATCGCTGTCTTCATCGGTGCAGCAAGTTTTGGAATCCTTTCCACATTTGTAAAACTTGCTTACGAAAAAGGATTTACATTAGCTGAAGTGACGGGTATACAAGCTGCCTTAGGCGCATTTATTTTATGGGTATTATGGCTAATCGTCAAGATCAGGAAGGCAAATAAGCAAGCCATTTTAAATAACACAAGCAAAACTCCCACTTGGAAAGTCATTGCAAGCGGATCATGTACCGGACTCGTCAGTATTTTATATTATAAAAGTGTAGAATTAGTCCCCGCATCTATGGCCATTGTCTTATTAATGCAATATATATGGATCGGGCAACTGCTCGAATTAATGGTATTTAAAATCAAACCTAGCATCTCTCAAATCGTATTGATCATCTGCATATTGGGTGGAACCATTCTTGCTACAGGATTGATGGAAGATCCCATTGATTCATTTTCTTTGGAAGGGATTATTTATGGTTTATTAGCAGCTACAGCATATGCTATTTTTATTATTCTTAGTGGACGCATTGGAAATGATTACCCTGTCTTACATAAAAGTGCCTTGATGATTACGGGGGCATTGCTATTAATCATTTTAATTTTACAACCCTTCTCCCTGTTTCAAGCAGAAACCCTCCTAAATATTCAAGTATATGGACTTATTTTGGCTGTTTTTGGAACTGTGATACCCCCTCTTTTATTCGCCTACGGAATGCCAAAGACGGGATATTCTTTAGGAGCTGTTTTAACTGCCGTCGAACTTCCAATAGCGGTATGCATGTCCTACTTTGTATTAAACGAGTCCGTCAGTTGGCTTAAATGGCTTGGTGTTTTATTTATACTAGCTTGTATTGTTTGGAAAAATATGTTTAATAAACCCAACTCATTGACTGCCTAAAGCGAATTGCACGCAATCTGCATTTATTTACTGTATGAACACTTTATGCGCTGAAGGTATATGGAATACCTGATTCTTTGCAAGTCCTCTTAAAAAATGTTTATCAGGCTTTGGAACTAAAGCCCATGGTTACGTATTTTATCCCATGCTCCTTCGTCACTAAGACGGATATTGTTCGGATAAATCAAACCCTGATCCGATTCATCTCCAAAGAAGATCCGAAGAAGATGCGGCTAAAACAAGCATGGAAGGTTAAGTCATATAAAACTTCCTTGCTTTAAAAAGCCAAGGAAGTTAAACGCAAAATTTTGAATATTTTTTATTAAAATCTGACTCTAGGCAATTTAGTGAGCCAGAACTTCTGGTAGTTCTTCGACATCTACATCGCCTTGTTCACTGATAGACAAGAGTTTAACAGGTATTACTTCATTCACTAATAATGGATCATATAAGGTACGAACTTTCACATAGTTCTTTGTAAATCCATGCATATAGCCATCTTTTTCATCACCTTCAAACAAGACATCGCCTGTACTTTGCAATTGAGATTCGTAAAATGATCTTCGTTTTTTATCGGAAAGAATATGTAACATTTTGCTTCGATCACTGCGTTGAGCACCAGGAACAGCGCCTTCCATTTGGGAGGCTATTGTATTTTCTCGCTCTGAATAGGTAAATACATGTAAATAAGAAATATCTAGTTCATTTAAGAAATTGTAAGTATCGATAAAATCTTCACGAGTCTCGCCTGGAAATCCTACAATAACATCCACCCCAATACAACAATTAGGCATTAGCGATTTAATTTTATTGACCCTTTCGGCATACAATTCGCGCTTATATCGACGCCTCATCTGCGCCAAGACTTTATTATTTCCGGATTGCAATGGCATATGAAAATGAGGCACAAAACGTTTCGATTGCGCAACAAATTCAATGATTTCATTGGTTAATAAATTAGGTTCTATGCTGGATATTCGAATACGGTCTATCCCTTCCACCTCATCCAACGCTTTTACTAAATCGACGAAACGATCTTGTCTTTTACCATCACGAACACCATAATCACCAATATTTACTCCTGTAAGCACTATTTCCTTCACCCCCGAGCGAACAATCTCTTTGGCTTGCTGTACAATGGATTCAATACTTCCAGAACGACTAGCCCCTCGAGCTAATGGAATGGTACAGAAGGTACAGGAATAGTCACAGCCATCTTGAACTTTAAGAAAGGTACGTGTACGATCGCCAATGGAAAATGCAGACACAAACTGATGGGTCTCATCTATAGGTGCATTATGAACGACCGCTTTGGCATTCTTGGTTAGGTCATTGATGTGTTCAAGGATATTAAATTTCTCTGCAGCTCCCAAAACCATATCCACCCCAGGGATTTCTGATATTTCTTTTGGCTTAAGCTGTGCATAGCATCCTACAATAGTAATGTAGGCATTGGGAGAATGCTTTAAAGCCTCCTTCACGACCTTTCTACACTTGCGGTCAGCATGTTCAGTCACTGAACAAGTATTAATAACATACACGTCCGCAGGACTGTTGAAAGGGGTCGTTTCATACCCTCCATCTTTGAAAATACGACCTATGGATGATGTTTCTGAAAAATTCAGCTTACACCCCAATGTATAGAAAGCAACTTTTTTTACCATGATATTTTGCAAAAATAAGCAAAAAGACTTAAAATGTGAGTTGTTGAAAAATTGTGATATTTTCATGATTTAAAAAAAGGTATCTTCGTAGCTATATTTTTTAGAATGTAAACTATGAAACAGTATTTAGATCTCCTAAATCAAGTGTACACAACAGGTGTGGAAAAAACTGATAGAACTGGAACTGGAACCAAAAGTGTATTTGGGTATCAAATGCGTTTTAATCTGAAGGACGGTTTTCCCTTGGTTACTACTAAAAAATTACACATCAGGTCGATTATCCACGAATTAATTTGGTTTCTGAAAGGAGAAACTAATATTCAATATTTGAAAGAAAATGGCGTAAGCATTTGGGACGAATGGGCGGATGAAAATGGAAACTTAGGTCCGGTTTATGGTTCTCAATGGAGGTCATGGCCCAAGCCTGAAGGTGGAACCATTGACCAGATAAAGCAAGTAATTCAACAATTGAAAAATAGTCCTGATTCAAGAAGGATCATTGTTTCTGCATGGAATGTTGCCGAAATTGAGCATATGGCTTTGCCTCCTTGTCATGCATTCTTTCAATTTTATGTTGCACCTGCGCAACCTGAAAAAGGAATTTTAAAACCGCAGCTTTCTTGTCAATTATACCAACGTAGTGCGGATATATTTTTAGGAGTTCCCTTTAATATTGCTTCCTACGCTTTGTTAACTATGATGGTGGCTCAGGTATGCGATATGGAAGCCGCTGAATTTGTGCATACCCTTGGCGATGCCCATATCTATAGCAATCATTTTGAACAAACGGAATTGCAATTAAGTCGGGATCCAAAACCATTACCGACCATGAAAATCAATGCAGAAATAAACGATATTTTCGACTTTAAGTTTGAAGATTTTGAATTGTTAAATTACGAAAGTCATCCACATATCAAAGCGCCTGTAGCTGTTTAATTTTGCCGACGAATATTTATATGACATATCCAACACTTACCCTTATTGTAGCTGCAGCTGAAAATAACGCCATTGGAAAAGGAAACCAAATGCCATGGCATCTTCCAAATGACTTTAAATACTTTAAATCCACCACGATGGATCATTCCATTGTAATGGGGAGAAAAACATTTGAATCCATTGGAAAACCTTTACCAGGGAGAAGAAATATCATCATAAGCAGGCAGCATACCTATTTACCTGAAGATGTCGATGTGGCCAACAGTTTGCAAGATGTCTTTTCTTATTGCCGAGATGAGCAAGAGGTTTTCATCATTGGTGGTGCTCAAATTTACCAGCAAGCATTACCCTTAGCCAATAAAGTTTTATTGACTCGGGTACATACTCAAATTTTAGAGGCCGATGCCTTTTTCCCCGTATTAAATGAGGAAGAATGGCAATTGGAAAGTAGTGAGCCTCAACATCAAGATGAAAAACATCCATTTGATTATACATTCGAAGTATACACAAGAAAATAGGGAGGTCAAATGGACTTCCCTTTTATATGTTAAAACAGTTAAGCATGAGTAAAAGTCGCATTCTATATCAGTTATCTTTCATCGAGCCACATGCACATTACGTGGAAGTGAACCTACAACTTCAAGGATTTGAAGAAGAAATTATAGATTTGAAAATGCCGGTTTGGACACCAGGATCCTACCTCATCCGGGAATTTTCAAAAAACCTAGAACAATTTGAAGCAGTAGATCAGGACGGATTGCCTTTGCGGATTGAAAAATCCAAAAAAAATGGTTGGCGAGTATATTCCAATAAGCGTGAGGTATCAATTTCCTATCGCTTATATGGTTTTGAGAAATCTGTACGCACGAATTTTATTGATGAGTCCCATGCCTTTATCAGTCCGGCAGGAACTTTTCTTTACTTGGACGATTACCTCGATCATGCCATAGAAGTGCAAATTACCTTACCTGCCATTTGGACTAAAATTTCTTCGGGTTTATCTTTATTAAATAGAGCCGACAACTCCTATTTGGCAACAAATTTTGATATCCTTTTCGATTCCCCAATAGAAATCGGCAATCAGGATACTTGGACTTTTGAAGCCGCTGGAATACGCCATGAATTTGCGATGGTAGGCTCCGCAAATTATGATAAACAGCGGTTGACAGACGATATCACTAAAATAGTGGAAGAGGAAACAAAAATTTGGGGTTCCAACCCAAATGATTATTACTTATTCATTACCCATAATTATCAAAGTGCTCATGGCGGACTTGAACATTTGAATTCAACAGTACTACAAGCATCCCGTTCCGGATATCAAAGTAATCAAGGATACCAAAGCTTCCTAAGTCTTGTTGCCCATGAATACTTTCATTTATGGCATGTCAAACGTCTGCGTCCAAAAAACCTAGGGCCATTTAATTATGAAGCAGAAAATTACACCGCTTTACTCTGGATCTTCGAAGGTTTTACCGCGTATTATGACAATTTGATCACAAGAAGGTGTGGCTTTCGAAATGAACAAGAATACCTCAATGAATTAGTAGTCGAGTTTAACTTGGTATTGAACCGCGCAGGCCGAAAAGTACAATCTGTTGGATTATCTAGTTTTGATGCATGGATTAAGCAGTACCGTCCAGATGAAAATTCACCAAATTCCAGCATCTCTTACTACAATAAAGGGGCTATGCTTGCTTGTGTGATCGACTTACACATCATTGCTCAATCGGCCGGAAAACACCGCTTAGACGATGTAATGAAAGCTGCATATGAACAATTTTACCTGATTGAAAATCGCGGAATTGAAGAACAAGAGTTTTTAGCTTTAGCAGAACAAGTAACCCAAGTTTCATTACAGCCTATTTTTAATGCGGCATACGAAACTGAAGAATTGGATTACAACAGCTATTTCAATCGAGTTGGGTATCAATTTATAGATCAGAATCAAGCCAATCAAACAGCAAGTTTAGGTATTAAAGTAAGTCATCAAGACGCTAAAACGATCATCAAAAATATAGACCGAAATTCTTCGGCATGGACCGCTGGATTAAATGTAGATGATGAAATTATTGCGGTAAACAATAACCGATTGGATAATCAAGGGCGGGAAATGGATCAAGCTCTGGCTTATGGCCAAGTAGGCGATGTATTGCAAATATTAATAGCTCGAGATGGATTAATCAAGGAAATTCCAGTGACATTAATGGCTAGTGATAAGGTATCGTATTTAATCAACCGATTAGAATCTGCCACAGAAGAGCAGCGTAGGTTAGGGAATATCTGGTTGTCTATTGGATAAGCTTTAACAACATTTAACAAAAAAGTCCCTATTTGAATAGGGACTTTTTTGGGTTTTAGAATGTATATCTTACCGAGAAGCCCAGGCCATCAACAAAGTTGAATCCTGAACTTTGAATAATATCAAAATAAGGTTTTGCATCAAGAGAAATCGCAATAGGTGCACTCGGAATTTTATATTCTATCCCTACAATACCATCGATACTGATACTTGTCTGCGAATATTTATCAAAGCGATTTCCATTTGCATCGGTATGTGCCTTTCCAGTATAAGAACCTACAGATCCACCAAAGCCATAAAACCAAGATAAATCATCGATCAAAGGTTTATGGTATTGGTATAAACCAACCAACCGAAAACGGCTGTAGTTTGAGTTACTTTGAATACTCAGAATACCTTCCACTGCTCTTTCTGGGGATAACGTATAGCGATATGTGATACCTGTAGCTGAACCAAATCGTGCTCCAATAGCATGTTGTGTAGGTAATTGGGCAGAAGCTGAAAAATTAGAAATAATTACAGTAATAGCAATAAGCAATGTCAGTTTTAAAATTTTATTCATCGTATTTAATGTTCGTTTAAATTCATACCAAATGTAACCATAAATTTTTAAACGGTAAAAACTGTCAAACGGTATGTTTTAGGTTAAAATATTATTCTGCAAGCATAGTTTATGATTTAAAAATTTTATATTAGTCATACCTAATGTATTTATGAACCCGCATTAAGTTTTATAAGAGGAGAGATACTCATGAACAATTTTGTAAAATTATACGACCTTTTAGAACATTACCAACAACATTTCGCTAAAGATATCATGTTAGCTGGTCGGGCAAACAATAGTTGGAAGACCTATTCCACCGATGAATTTATAAAAATTGTTGATCAACTAAGTAGAGGATTTCTAGCGAAAGGCTTGCAAAAAGGAGATCGAGTGGCCATCATGTCGGGAAATAGACCCGAATGGAATATGATTGATTTTGCTTGTAACCAAATAGGTATAGCTGTGGTCCCCCTCTATCCTACTTTATCAAATCAAGATCTTATTTATATCATGCATGATGCGGAGGTTAAACTATTGTTCACAAGCAATGAAGAACTGGCGCAAAAAGCAGATATGGCTTTAAAAGAAAACAACCTAAGCCTAGATCTTTACACTTTTGATGAAATAGCTGGTCGATCTTCTTTTCATGAACTTACGCAACTAGCAAATGCGCAATCCATCGATTTAAAACCATACCGAGATGCGGTAAAATCAGCGGATTTACTTACCTTGATTTATACATCTGGTACTACAGGGAAACCCAAGGGGGTTTTTTTAACGCATTTAAATATCATTAGTAATGTGAGTGCCTGTAACCATTTGGTCACCTCAGAATTTAAAAAAGCACTTAGTTTCCTACCCTTATGCCATATATTCGAACGTATGGTGGTTTACTTGTATTTATCTAAGGGCGTTCAAATTTATTATGCGGAAAACTTAGACAATATCGTACAAGATATTAATGAGGTAAAACCCGATTTGTTTACTACAGTTCCACGAGTTTTAGAAAAAGTATACGATAAAGTTGTAGAAAAAGGTAAAAATTTAACAGGAATTAAAAAAACCTTGTTTTTTTGGGCCTTAAATTTAGGACTGAAGTATCAGGAGCCAAATGTGAATTCTGCTTGGTATAATTTTCAATTAGGCATCGCTAGGAAATTGATCTTTTCGAAATGGAAAGAGGCTTTAGGAGGGAATATTAAATTAATTATTTCTGGTGGTGCTGCCTTACAAGAACGTTTAGCCCGTGTATTTTGGGCTGCAGATATTAAAGTTTTGGAAGGCTATGGACTCACAGAAACGTCTCCAGTTATTGCCGTGAATTCATGGAAAGTGGAGGATGTCAAATTTGGAACTGTGGGTCGCGTACTGAATAATTTGGATGTTAAAATTGCTCCTGATGGTGAAATTTTAGTGAAAGGCCCCAGTATCACAATCGGGTATTATAAAAACGATGAAGCAACCAAAGAGGCTATCGATGCAGAAGGTTATTTTCATACTGGAGATATTGGTGAATTAACTTCGGATGGGTTTTTGCGCATTACCGATCGGAAAAAGGAAATGTTTAAGACAGCAGGTGGTAAATATGTAGCTCCGCAAGTTCTAGAAAATAAACTCATGGAATCTACGTTAATCGCGCAAGTTATGGTTATAGGGGAAAACCAACGGTTCCCGGCAGCCCTAATTGTTCCTGCTTATGAAGAATTGGAAAAATATTGTCAACATAAAGGTATTCCATATGGATCCAAAGAAGAAGCTATTCAGCAAGAGGAAGTATTAGCTAAATACGATCAAATAATCTCACAAGCAAATAGTAACTTTGGTCAATGGGAGAAAATTAAAAAATTCAGATTACTTGCTAACGACTGGACCATTAATGCGGGAGAATTGACGCCTAAATTAAGCTTGAAACGTAAAGTCATTTATCAAAAAAATGAGCATATAATCCAAGGAATATATACGGAATAACAGGTATGATTGATAGTATTTGGGGAAAAATAAAAGATTTTTGGAAATTGCTAATGAATGCTGGCGCTGCATTCGCGGAAGATAATTGCATGAAATTAAGTGCATCTTTAGCTTATTACACTATATTTTCTATTGGTCCTCTATTATTGATTTTAACATGGACGCTTGGATTTTTCTATGGTAATGCCTTAGATGGAAGTGAGGGAGCTCGAGAGCAAGTCATCGATGAACTCAACCAACTCTTTGGAAAAGACATCGCTTCGTTATTGGAATCAACCATCCATAATTTATCCTTAGATAGTAAATCTTCCAATATCGGGATTATCGTCGGTGGTGCCACCTTAATGTTTACGTCTACCACCATTTTTGTGGATATTCAGAATTCTATTAATTCTATTTGGAAAGTGAAGCCTAAACCAAAAAAAGGCTGGTTAAAATTGATCGTCAATCGATTAATTTCTTTCTCCATGATTTTAGGCTTGGTCTTTTTATTATTGGCGTCTCTTATCATTTCCAGTTTGATTGGTATTATGACCGATTATTTCAATCGATTTATGGCTAATTGGGATATTAACCTCATTGATTGGATTAATAGTTCCATTACCTTTTTGGTAATTAGTACCTTATTTGGGATTATATACGCCTTCCTTCCCGATGCGAAAGTTCGATTTAAAGACATCTTAGGGGGAGCCATATTCACATCTTTATTGTTTATGCTAGGTAAGTTTTTGATTTCCTTATACCTATCTCAAAATATTACCGCAAGCTCCTATGGTGCCGCAGGATCCATCATAATCTTGCTGGCTTGGGTGTATTACTCTTCAGCCATTCTTTATTTTGGCGCTGAATTTACCAAGGAATATGCGGTTAAATATGGCAAAGGTATTCAACCCTCCTCCTTTGCGGTATTAGTTAAACAAACGGAATTGGAAATTGATCCGGAAACTGGGATAAGGGAAGTCGTTAAAAAACATAACGACCCTGTTCAATAAAGATAGTTAAACTCAACTGCCTTTTCAAAACAGCTGTTTATCGATCAGCCATAGAAAATTATCGGATTCTAATGCGATGTTACTTATACAAGCTAGTTTTTCAGTTGGATTACCTACGCCTACATAAACGTACTATTCCAGCTTATCTGCAAGAATATACGCTAAAGTTTTGTATGGAAATAGGGAAGCGCACACAGCTTTAAACTGCGCTCTAAATAGGCTTACTATACTACAATGCCTATTGTTGACCTTCTATTACTGGAAATTAACTAGCTTGAAGCATACCGCAACAACCAATAAAAAAGGTTTATGAAATTTGATATTCATAAACCTTTTTTATTTTGTTAGTTTGCTAATGCCTAATGATTAAGCTAGCTGTTTTAATATTTCCACTTGGGGATATGTGATACTAATTTACTTCGTAGTAATAAATCTGTCTTCCGACATTTCCTGAAATATCATTACCTTCTACAATCACTTTGTATTTACCCGCACCGTCTGCATTATAAAATTCAAGATCTATTTCTCCTTTGCTTAATACTTCTATTTCTGGATTCCAATATACGGTTGTACGGTAGTCATTCGTATTTTTAGATTCCGCTGTACTGTATTTAGGCATGTAGAATTTACGTTGCTTCACGTATCCTAATGGGAATAAATCAATCACATTGGATTTAGGTAACATCGCCTCAATTTGCGCCATGGTCATACGAGGTTGTTTCTTTTCTTTTTTCGTGATGATCGATACCACACCATCATTTTGATAAATATTTCTAACCGTTCCTAAATCATCTTTAAGAAAGATTTCGACCGTTTCAATTTCTGAAACTTGTATGGAGTTTAATGTATGTTCATCGATTGGCATTCCATTTAAGAAAAATTGTACGGGTACACGGCTTCCCTGATTGTAATTACGCGTAACATAATACTTTAAGGTATTGACATCGTAAGTCACTCCTGTTAAGAATGTATTCAAACACATGCTTA
Source organism: Sphingobacterium sp. HJSM2_6 (assembly GCF_049316305.1). Taxonomy (NCBI): domain Bacteria; kingdom Pseudomonadati; phylum Bacteroidota; class Sphingobacteriia; order Sphingobacteriales; family Sphingobacteriaceae; genus Sphingobacterium; species Sphingobacterium sp. HJSM2_6. Next base: position 14,233 of record NZ_JBMOXB010000021.1, on the reverse strand, counting down.
ACACATTACAACCTGCAAACCGACTGCCATCAATGGTATGCTCAGGCATAGATAAACCTGTCAGATTAGAAAAATCCTTACTCGTTTGTTTCTTCTCTACGGCTTTGGTTATCACAACTTCTTCGATTAAATTTGAAGTTCTGAATTCTTTCTTGCTATTATCCAAGTAGGCTTCTAAGTTTTCATCTATGTTGGGAATGAATAAACCTTTATATGGATTATTCTCATCTATTTTGGGGAATTCAGTAGCATCCATCGTAATGACCAAATTCCGGTAGTTTTCATTACTACGTGCGTTAACTGTGGCCTTCAAGGAATCCCTAAATACTAGGTTTTGAAAAACAAACTTCCCTTGTTGATCTGTATAGGCATCTTTTTTAACACCTGCGCCAGGAATGGTCAATAATAGTCCGGCGCCAGGTTGAGTTCTTCCAGTATTTTGTCTTAATATACCGGATATACTGATACCCAGTTCGGGCATGTAACGTAAAGCAGGTAATTTTCCTTTGATTAAATCGTTATAATCAAATCTTCGGAAGCCTTGTGTCATCAATAAAGCGTCTAATGCCTCTAACCTGTTCTCATTCGCTGGATTGAAATAATAATTAGGCTGTTCTACAAATCCTTTTAAATCGGAGGTAAGCAACATATTACTGATTATTCCACGATCCTTATCGTCTTCATAAGGCACTTTAGTTTCATCGATAACTGCGACAGAGAAACTTGCAGGAATACTATCTACATGGGTATCTAAGTTTAGTTTTAGTTTTACTAAATCTTTTTTAGCATAGGTTGGCTTATCCGTCTTTACTTGAATTCCGATAAACTTTTGAGGCTGAATATATACGAGTCGCTCAGAGATTGGTTCGCCTGCAGCAGACATCAGGGTCAATTGAATAATTCCGTTAGGAAGTTGTTTCAATGGCACTTTAATAGCTACAGAGCTGCTTTTGATTGAAATTTGAGCCCCATATACAAGGTGACCATTTAATTGACCAAAAATGTAAAAGGGTTTATTTTCAATAGTTTTAAAATAGGTATCGTTCGTCACTAAACCAATTGATATATTGGCTGTATCTTGAGAAACATAAACGACATTGATTTTATTCTGAACCACGGCAGGTAAATCAAACGTCTTCTCGGTTCCGTTCTCAAAACTTACGACCGCTTTATAGGTTTCTCCAAAGACTGGATTTAACATAAATGATCCCATACCCAGTCCTAAATCTTCAAAAGTAGCCAGTTCAGTTTTCTTACTATCAATAATTTTTCCTTTTACTTTTATACCGACCCCATGAGAGGAAATCGCTTTAAAGGAAACTCGTTTATTGACAGCAGCGAGGAGATCTCCCCCTTCAGGAAAAAACTGTACGTCAGCATCCCATAATGCATTGGATAAAGCGTATTGACCCACTAGAATTTCTTGATCTTCTAATTTAACCAGTATCCTACCTTTTTTAAATTTCTCTTTTTCTTTATTATTTAAATTGATGATCACACGGCCCAATTCGTCCGTCTCCCCTTTTCCTTTGTCAAAAGCATCCCAACCATCATTGGCCTCCCAAGTCAGTTTACGATTGTTCAATAATTGACCATTCTTACCTCGAAACTGCAAAGTTGCTTTTGTTTTAGAACCATCAGGAGAAAAAGTCACAATAGCCCCTAACTTTTTATTGATGGCATCACCAATAGGTACGACTTTATTGAAGTAAAAATCTAAATCGAAGTTCATCATCCACTTGGTATAGGCGCGGAAACGATAGTTATCTTGTGCCCAGAATTGAGGATCTAACACTAAATGACCATCTCCACCTCCATTTTTTAATGGAATCCGCATAACTTGCATCAAAGAGTCTCTGCTATTTAAAACCTCTACATAAGCCACTTTACTCGGATCATAATTGAACAAATTGGTGTTCAAATAGGTTTTAAACCATAACGTATCTCCGACAGCATAATAGGGTTTATCGAAATGCATATGTATTTTCTCTACTGGATATACCGAGAAATACTTTTGTACATTTTCAACAACCGTATTAATGGGTATTTGGGGTTTTTCTTGGGCATGTGTACTGAAATGTACAACCAATAGGAAAAGGATTGGAATTAATAGGCGCTTGAATTTCAACATGTATTCTTCATTTTTCAAAAAGCTAAATATATTCATTTTTTGGTGAAGATAAATGCTTATTCACTATTTTTAACAGCTTGCGCTTATAATAAAGGTGCCAATAAACGACAAAGGGAGTCGATTCCACGTTTCCAAGGTTTACGTTTCTTCCATTCTTTTAAAGTTACTAACTCACAATCTTGTTTATCCAATTCAAATTGATCTTCCATGGATTTACAAAACGCCTTATTGGAAATGACGGCAGCGACTTCATAATTGATGTAAAAACTGCGAAAATCTAAATTCACTGTACCTACATAAGCGATCTTACCATCGATGATGGCCGTTTTAGCATGTAAAAACCCTCTTTTATACCGGTAGACTTGTACACCACGTTCTAATAAAGGTTTTAAAAAAGATAATGAAGCATGTTGAACTATCCAGCTATCGCCTTCGAGTGGTACCATCAGTTCTACTTTGACACCTGCTGCTGCTGCTGATTTTAAAGCGGTGGCTAACTCGTCTGTCGGGATATAATAGGGAGTGCAGAGTCGAATAGACTCATTAGCCTCCCCTATACTAATAAGTAATGCTTCCATATTGAACGGACCCAATGATCCAGGATCACTGGAAGCAATAGCAACCGCACTTAAATCTTCTGAGACAATCGCAGTTTCTTTGATATACCCTTCATCCAATTGAAAGGGCTCTCCTTCGGTCTGATTCCAAGAATTCCAGAAACTAATTTGAAACATAGAAGCGGCATTGCCTTTGATTTGAACCGAGGTATCTCTCCAATAGAGCTTATGGCTATTGGGATTAATGTATCGGTCTGAGATATTTATTCCACCAATGAATGCATTGAAACCATCAATTATTGCAATTTTCCGATGGTTCCGATAGTTGCTATTCGCGAGGGACGTAAACGTAACTGGAAGAAAAGCTTGAAATTCAATTAAGGAGTCTTTTTTATTTCTAAAGTAGCGAACAAGCTTTGGTGAACCAAAACTATCGACAATCAAGCGTACTTTAACCCCTTCAGCTGCTTTTGCCTCCAATAGTTCCAATACTTGTGTTCCAATGGTATCTATATCGAATATATAATATTCTAAATGAATGGAATGCTTGGCTGCTTCTAATGAAGCTAAGAAAACTGGGAATTTTTCTTCACCATTGTTCAACAATGTTACTTCATTGTTTAAAGTCGGGGTAGATAGTTTCTCATTTTTCAAGTAGGCATATACGCGGGATAAATCGCCTATTTTACTATGAATATTGCGAATAGACCATAACATTAATGGCTCTAATCGTTGAAACTCTTTTTTTAATCGTAAACTTTGTTCATGGTTGATACGCTTCATCTTTTTCACTTTGGAGAATTTCTGCCCAAACAGGTAATACAGAATTAACCCAACAAAGGGTAAAAAAACGATGACTAAAACCCAAGAAATAGTCTTTGTAGGATTTCTGTTTTCAATTAAAATAGTGATGATAACGCCGAGATAAATGAATATCATAGGTATCCATCCCCACTGCTCAAGAAATACGATTACAGGATCTATATACTCCCTCATAAAAGATGATTTGTTATCCATTCAATGAAAAAATCAGCATTTTAAGCTGATTTTGATAGGCATCAACCTTGATTACAAGATAGAAAAGAATTTTCATTGCGCCAAGTCCTGAAACCTCAATTCCTTTTAGGCTGTGTTTATACTAACAACGGAATTCAAAATATGTTTTAAGCGTTCCAGGGTCTAGCTTTCCATGGCTTGCTCGTAAAACCTATGGGCTTAAATTAGAAATCGAGTAGCTAGGAAACTATGGGAAGTTATGCGCTGCAGTTCATCGCACCATTGACATGGAGTAATGGACTTAAATAGGGAATATTAAGATTTGCACCTCGAAGGATAAACCAAATGCCCATAATTAAAAATAATACAGGCAGAATTTTAGAAAAGCCTTGTTTAAAAATACGTTTAGGGAAGTTTCCGACAAATGAAAAAAGGATTAGTAAAGGCAATGTGCCTAATCCAAATAAAAGCATAAAGACTAAACTATTGGCTATTGAATCTGCATTTACTGCAGATGCCAGGGCCATATAGACCATACCACAGGGTAAAAAGCCATTTAGCATACCAGCAATAAAACTTCCTCCTGGTCTAAACAACCACTTGCTCATGAGTTTAGTGAATGGTTGTATTGCTTTAGTTTGAAATGAAGCAAAGGATTTGGAACTATGTTGAAACATAAAAACAAATGCCAGTAGGATTAGTAATATTCCAGTGAATAAACTAAAGCCCTGTTGCCATCCATATATTGCTGCTCCACGACCTAAAATACCTAGTATCCAGCCCAACAATACATAGCTGAGAATTCTACCAGCTTGATAGATGAGTTTATTTAGGGTTGTTTTCCAATTGATGGTTTGACCACCTTGAATAGCAATCAATAATGGGCCACACATAACAGCACAATGTACACTGCCTAGAAGCCCCATAAAGAATGCGATGTAATGATAGGTCATATGCTAATATATTTTATACTACTTGCTGTTGCAGCATCATTTACCTGTTCCTAAGGAACAAAAAGTTGATGATGAGATAAGTAACTTATTTGTTGATGCTTCCAATCCACATCCAAATTCCAGCTTCCCGATTTAAAAGTGTTAAGTGGCAATTTAAATACCTGAGTTTGGGTTGCAAATGGAACTTCCTTATCTCCTTTATTTTCGTCTGATCGTTTAAACAATAGTAATCCCTGATTACCAGCACCTGTAAATTGAAGAATTAAGGTATCTGCTTTGACCATAACTGTAGGCTTTGCTTGATCCTTCAGTAGATTTTCCTTTTTTTGAATAGTCTCATCGTAGCTAAGACTTTTTTCATAATAATCTGTTTCTACTAAACTATCTGTATCTTGTGAAACCATATAGATAGCAGCTGCTATGATAAACAGCATAAAAGCACCTAAGCCAAAAACTATTTTATATCCCCAGTTCATTATTACTTTTTTGAAGGTGGCGCAATAAAAGTTGTTTCTAAGGTTTCTAACAATTTACCTTTAGATTTCACTTCGACTTCGACATCCGTTTTATAGTTCAAGATATTCTTTCTCTCTGTAATCAGAAATAAACTCAATGTAGCACTTCCCTCTTTTTGAATCTGGCTCATTGGGTTAACTAGCTGTACTTTAATGGCAGGGTTCTTACTTATTAATTCAAAGTCCAGATCATGACTTGTCTTATTAATTAATTCAAGCGTATAAAGATTACTTACTGTTCCATCGTCTTTGAGCTGATAAGAACTTCCCTTAGCTCTAAGTAAGCGGCCACCAACATCCGACCTGCTAAATACTAAATAGCCAAATATACTCATCAAAATCAAGAGAATTACCGAATAGATAATCGCTCTGTTATTTCTTTTCTTTCCTTGATTGGGCACTTCTTTTCCTTCGGCTTCTGCCAATGTGTAAAATCCAATTAACCGCGTTGGTTTATGAATTTTCTCCATGACTGCGTCGCAGGCATCTATACAGGCTGTACATGAAACACATTCTAATTGTGTCCCCTTACGAATATCAATTCCAGTAGGACATACATGTACACAGAGGTTGCAATCAATACAATCGCCTGTAGCTTGCTGCTCTCCTTTTTTTATTTTCCCCCGAGGTTCTCCTCTTGAGGCATCATAGGCGACTGTGACAGAATGATCATCCAATAAAACTCCTTGTAATCTTCCATAAGGACAAATTCGCGTACAGACAATTTCTCGGACAAATGCAAATACGAAATAGAAAACAAGGGTAAAGACGAGGATGGAAATAAAACCGACGAGATGTTGATCGATTGGATCAGTGGCAATTTTGACCAAGGCATCAAAACCAATAATATACGCTAAAAACAAATTAGAGATCAGAAAGGAAATGAGTAAAAAGACACTGTGCTTTAGGACTTTTCTCCATGCTCTAGCATCCGAATCAGGACCTTCATTTAATTTCTTTTGTTGCGTCCAATCGCCTTCGATAAGATATTCTATCCGTCGAAAAATCAATTCCATAAATATGGTTTGCGGACAACTCCAACCACACCAAACACGTCCATAGACTGCCGTAAAAAGAACGATACAAACCAATACGATAAGCATACCAAATAAAAAGATATGCATATCCTGTGGATAAAAGATATTTCCAAAGATGGAGAACTTCCGTTCCAAGATGTTGAACATCAAGAACGGGTTCCCATTGATCTTCACTATGGGACCAAGAAAAAAGAATAGCAACAGACTGTATCCAACGACCTGTCGATAATTATAGAGTTTGCCAGCAGGTTTTTTGGCATAAATCCATTGTCTTTTCGATTTATCAGGTTGGTTTATTGGATGGTGGTCATCTGTTGCTATTCCCATTATCTTATAATTTTCAGCCTATTTATTTTCTACAGTTACGCTATCTGTTCCACTCCCTACGTTTGTCTGCTCAGCAGCGCCTGATTCATTCTCATAAGTCAGAATTTCTTCTCCTTGTGGCTCTTTAGGGTTTGTAGGCTTCGTATCACGAAGTGTCAATATGTAATTACTAACCTCCGCAATTTGTGCAGGTGTCAAGGTTTGTTCCCAAGGAACCATCCCTTTATCTGGAACCCCATACTTAATGGTTCTAAAAATGTCCTTAATTTCTCCACCGTGTATCCAATACCGATCGGCTAGGTTTGGCCCAATAGTACCTTCCCCATCGTTACCATGACATGCGGCACAATTGCTGACAAATATTCCCTTTCCATTGGCTGCAAGAGACCCGGAAGCATCTACAGTAATGGTATTCTCATCGAATAAATTAGCACTTTTGGATAAATATTCTTGTTTTGCTTTCTCTGCTAATGCCATCTCTCGTTCGTATTCTTGATCTTGGTTTAAACCAATCCCCAGTACATGATAGATAAGGATATAAACAATAGCAAAAACAATGGATGAATAAAACAAAGCACTAAACCAAACCGGAATAGGGTTATTTAGCTCCTCAATTCCATCGTATTCATGGTCTTCAATGACTAGGCTTTTTTCTTCTGCTAAAGGTTTCAATCCTGTGATGTAATCCCAAGTTTTCTTCCAATAGGTTCTACGGGCAATTTTCTTTTCTTCCAAAAGACGCTTTTCTTCTTTCACTACCTCAGGCATGGTCACCTTCAGCATGGAGCGAAGCGCTTTATTGATAGCCAATGCTGCAAATAATACCGCTAACAGCACTAAAAATACGCTGATATAAAATATATCATTATACAGATTGCCTGTACCTAGAGGTTTCGCACTTGTTGCTGCTACGTCGGCTAATAGTATTATATTCATATTCGTTAAGATTCAGGTTAATTCTCTAATTCTTTTTCAGACTCCTCAAATGGTAAACCCTTCATGTAATCCACGAAGCTCTTTTTCATCGTAAAAAGCATAATAGCGACCATGATGAAGAAGGATAGGAAGATGAGAAGAGAAATAATTAAATAGATCTCGTCACCTTGTAAATTTGTTATTTGCCTCCACATAATAATTCTAATTCAGTTTTTACTTAATTCGTTTCGTCCACTTTAATAACTTCTGTTGTTCCTTTAGGTGCCCCTTTTATATCGGTACCTAAGCGTTGTAAATAGGCTATCATTGCAATAATTTCTTTATTTGGTTCAGCTTCCACTTGATTAGCTTCCAAATCCTTGGCAATCGTTGCAGCCTGTGCACGAGCATCTGCTTCTGCATTGTTTATTTCAGCTTCTGAATAAGGCACCCCCAAATTCTTCATCACCTTCATTTTACTGGTCAGGTATTTATAGCTGATATCTTGTGTTAATAACCATGGATAAGCCGGCATAATACTTCCAGGAGAGGTAATTGTAGGGTCCAACATATGGTCATAATGCCATTTGTGCGGGTACTTTCCACCAATGCGGTGCAAATCTGGACCGGTACGTTTAGATCCCCATAAGAATGGTCTATCGTAAACAAACTCTCCAGCTTTACTATATTCTCCATACCGCGCTGTTTCTGAACGGAACGGCCTAATAGTTTGCGAGTGACAGTTCACACAGCCTTCGCGTATATACAAATCGCGACCTGTCAGCTCTAATGCAGTATAAGGTTTTACAGAAGAAATGGTTGGTATGTTACTAGTAACGGTAAACGTTGGAATCATTTCCACAACTCCCCCGATTAGGATGGCAATTAATGCTAAGACCATGAATAGAACAGGTTTACGCTCTAATCGACGGTGTTTAGAAGCCTCTTGATGAGTCAATGGTTCCAAAGCAGGAGCTTCTGCAGCCTCATTCGCTATTAGTTTTCCAGTTTTTACTGTTTTTATTAAGTTGTAAGTCATGATAATTACCCCAGACAAGTATAATACACCGCCTACAGCGCGCATCATATGCATCGGAAGTATTTCTAAGGTAGTCGCTAAGAAGTTTGGATATTTTAAGACTCCTTCTGGAGTAAACTCTTTCCACATTAAACCTTGTACTACGGCTGCCCAATACATTGGAATAGCATAGAATAAGATTCCTAAAGTACCAATCCAAAAATGGGTATTTGCTAACTTCTTAGAATATAATTCTGTACCATAGATTCTAGGAATTAACCAATATAGTACTGCGAAAGTCATAAATCCATTCCATCCCAAAGCACCGATATGCACGTGAGCAACTATCCAATCTGTAAAGTGGGCAATGGCATTTACTTGTTTCAAGGATAACAATGGTCCTTCGAACGTCGCCATACCATAACATGTCAAAGCAACGACCATGAACTTCAACATAGGTTCGGTTCTCACTTTATCCCATGCACCACGTAAGGTCAACAAGCCATTAATCATACCTCCCCAACTTGGAGCAATCAACATGATGGAAAAAACTACCCCTAATGATTGAACCCAACTCGGTAATGAAGTATATAATAAATGGTGTGGACCTGCCCAGATATAGATAAAAATTAATGACCAAAAGTGAAGTATACTTAATTTGTAAGAATATACAGGTCTATTTGCCATTTTTGGCAAGAAGTAATACATCATCCCTAAGAATGGAGTTGTTAAGAAAAATGCAACTGCATTATGTCCATACCACCACTGTACTAAAGCATCTTGAACACCGGAATAAACATAATAGCTTTTCCAAAAGCCGATAGGTATTTGAATTGAATTGACAATATGCAATACGGCAACGGTCACAAACGTAGCAATGTAGAACCAAACAGCCACATACATATGGCGTTCTCTACGCTTAATAATAGTACCGAACATATTTATCCCGAAAACAACCCAAATGATGGTAATCGCTAAGTCAATAGGCCATTCCATTTCTGCGTACTCATGCGAGGTCGTAAGCCCTAAAGGTAAGGTGATCGCGGATGCAACAATGATTAATTGCCATCCCCAAAAATGAATTTTACTCAATAAATCGCTAAACATTCTCGCTTTCAGCACTCTTTGCATTGAGTAATAAACGCCCATAAATATTGCATTTCCTACAAATGCAAAAATAACAGCGTTCGTGTGCAAAGGTCTTATCCGACCGAATGTCGTATACTGTGATTCAAAATTAATCGCAGGCCAAATCAATTGCAAAGCTACCAATAGCCCTACGGTCATGCCTACAATTCCCCAAATAACAGTTGCGATTCCAAAATCTCTGACAATCTTGTTGTCATACTTAAATTGCTCTACCTGCATTATTCTTTATATTAAGTTAACCATGTCAAAGGTACTGGGATAACGATGACATTCTAATGATAATAGGACGCAAGAAAAGGTGATATAAATCACATTTTTGAAATTTATTTTTAAAAAACCAAGGCTCAATTAATACACCGTATACTGGAAGTAAATAGGTTCAAGATTTGAATAAAATAAAAAAGGCTAAATCATACTGGATGATTTAGCCTTTTAGATAAGAAGGATCCTTAAATTAGAAACTAACTTTGATCCAATATCGTTTTCATAGAAATAATCTTATACACATAAGATGCAGTTTCAGCATTCAATTGAAGATCGTAATAACTGTCTTTATTCTGCTTCCTTAACGAAGATTTTAAACGATTACCACCTACATTATAAGCAGCAGCTACTAGCGTCCAATCGCCAAATTCTTTGTATAAAGATTTGATGTAACGTGCAGCGGCATGGGTAGATTTATGGAGATCCAATCGATCATCCACTTTCCCATTCACTTTTAGCCCGTATAGACGAGCGGTAGATGGAATAAACTGCCAATATCCTCCAGCTCCCTTGTGGGAAGTTGTACCCGGATTAAGGCTACTTTCAACAACAGCAATGTATTTGAAATCATCGGGGATACCATAACTTTGAAGAATTTTGGAAATTTTCGGTAGTAAAACATCAGCTTTACGATGTATATGGTGAGATGATTTTTTAAGATAGGCAAATTGCTTTAAGTATTTATCCAATTTGCGTTTTACTCTTTCCTCTTCTAAAGGAACATTTTCATCTGCGAAATTCACTTGATTGGAAATCATTTGAATTTCTTTGTTTTTTTTCTCGGCTAATGTTTGAGAAACATTAGCTTTCATGGATTGGTCCAATGCCTTTCTAAAAGGATCTTCCAATAGCTCTGTTTGGGGGTTCGAGTATAACTTAGACAATAATAAAACAGTCAAAATTACACTACTACATAATACTCTTTTTTTAATCATTCAATCCCTTACTGCTGTCCTATCCACGCATAACTTTCCGTTCAAACGACAGCTTGGTAAAAATTAAGCTCCAAAGATACAAACTATTTTCCTAAATACCAAATAGTTACAAAACAAGCACCTTCTTCTGCCTTAAAATCAGTGTATTTAGGTCCTGAGATATTCTACTAAAATAATAGTAAATAATTCAAGCAATACTCGTTTTTTTAACTACCTTTGTAGTTCAATTTTTTTGAAAATATGCCATTTAGTAGCAACAGGAACAGTCGAGAGGACAACTCCAATAGAAGAAAAAGCAACCCACAAAGCTTTAGGGATAATAATAGGGATAAGAAAAGTACTCCTTATTCATCCTCCAGAGATCAAGATCGGAAAGTAGACCGATCTAACAATACCGACAAAGATCGTAATTTTAGTAAATCTGATCGTCCATCTTCATTTAAGAAGTTCGATAAAGATCGTAAGTTTGGTAGCTCTGACAGTGGAAATAGATCTAATTTTGATCGCTCTAAGCGCTCGGATTCATCCTTTAATAAATTTGACCGTACGAACAAAGAAGGAAGCTTTGATAAAGAATCAAAATTCAACAAATTTGATCGCGACAGTCGTCCTGCACGACCTGCAAGGGATCAAAAATTCAACAAGTTTGATCGTGATCAAAAGCCAGGAAGATTTAAAAAAGAAGGAACTAATCGTTTCGACCGAACCGATGATCAACGACCACGTAGATCAGACGATAGAGATAAACCATCAACAAGACGTAGTTTTGGTGAACGTGATCATAAAGAATATCGCGATCGTTCCGATGGCAATAGCTTCAGTAAACCTAGAAGATCATTTTCTGAAAAGAAACAAACCGATCATGACGATGATGGCCTAATTCGTTTAAACCGTTATATTGCCAATTCAGGAATCTGTTCACGCCGTAAAGCGGATGAACTTATTGAATCAGGCGTGATATCGGTAAATGGAGAAGTTATTTCTGAATTAGGGACCAAAGTCGATCCTGCTAAAGACGAAATAAGATATAACAATGAGCGCTTAAAGCGTGAAAAAATGGTTTATGTATTATTAAACAAACCTAAAGATTATATCACCACAACCGACGATCCACAAGAACGTAAAACAGTTATGCAACTTGTTGCAAAAGCAACTAGAGAACGTATCTATCCAATTGGTCGTTTAGATAGAAATACTACAGGATTACTATTATTGACAAATGATGGAAATCTTGCCGAAAAACTATCACACCCTAGAAATAACATCAGTAAAATATATCAAGTAGAGCTTAGTAAAAACTTAACTCAAGGTGACTTTAATAAAATCCAATTTGGTATAGAACTAGAAGATGGTTTTATTAAACCTGATGATTTAAGTTTTGTAACTGGAGCTTCTAAAAGAGAAGTAGGTATTCAAATCCATAGCGGCAAAAACAGAGTTGTACGCCGTATTTTTGAGTCCTTAGGATATGAAGTCGTTAAATTAGACCGTGTAGTATACGCGAATCTAACGAAAAAAGACCTTCCTAGAGGACGTTGGAGATACCTAGAAGATAAAGAAATTATTCAGTTGAAACACCTGATTAAATAATCAAAAAGGCACTTTCTAGTGCCTTTTTTATGTCCACTAACTTTTGTATTTTTAAAGAAATTTAACACCTCATGACAGATCCAAAATGTTTAACTTCCGTTGCTGAATTTCATCAAACATTTCAGCACCCTATATTAGAACAACCTACTATTCCATCCGAAACAAGATGCAATTTACGTGTATCTTTGATAGCTGAAGAATTGAAAGAATTACAAGAAGCTATAGACAACAAAGATATCGTAGAAATTGCAGATGCCCTATGCGATATTCAATATGTACTTTCTGGGGCGATATTAGAATTTGGACTAAAAGATAAATTTAATGATTTGTTCAATGAAGTTCAACGTTCTAATATGAGTAAAGCTTGTAAATCAGAAGAAGAAGCGATTGCTACACAAAAACACTATTTAGCAAAAGGCGTAGAATCTTATTACAAAGAAATAGATGGTAAATTCTTGGTATTTCGTAATGGAGATCATAAAACATTAAAATCGATAAATTATTCTCCAGCAGATTTAAAATCTATTGTAGAAGCTTAAGAAAAACATATACTTACAAAAAGAGGGATGAACCTATGTTCATCCCTCTTTTTGTAAGTCTTATTTATTTAAAATATCAATTCCTGGTATTGTGAACCTTGTTTCACTCCCCTCGATTCTAATCCCTTATCAATTTTCGTTTGTATACCTGATTTTGGTAAATTCCAATTAGGAGCGATAAGCAATTCCTTATCAGCAATCCCAAAGACACGTTGGATAACGATATCAGGTCTTAGTAGCGGAATAAATTTGGCTAAAAATTCCGTATATTCTTCCAAACTAAATAACTTAAAAGGTTCTCTTTTAAATTTAACCCCCATAATAGATCCTTCCACAATATGCAAGTGGTGTAACTTGACAAATTTTATTTGAGGATGTTTATTTATTTCATCCGCATACCTCAACATCATATCTTCCGTTTCCCATGGAAAACCAAAAATCGTATGCACACAGAGTTCCAAAGGTGAGTTCTGAAGCATTCCCATGACTTGCGTAAATTCATCGTGTGAACAACCCCTATTAATGCGTTCTAAGGTATCGTTATAAATGGATTCCATACCCATTTCCAAATCAACATCAAAACGATCGGTATAACTCTCTAATAAGGCAATTTTCTCAAAATCAATACAATCAGGTCGTGTACCCACTGATAAACCTAAAGTATGTTCAGGACAAATACTTAAAGCTTCATCATACATCATTTTCAATGCATGCGTAGGTGCATAGGTATTCGTATTGGGTTGAAAATAGATAATGAATTTTTCAGCTCCGTAACTATTGCGTGCTCGTTCGATCCCATTCTCCACTTGTTCACGGATAGAAGGAATTTTTCTAGCTGTATCTGGCGTAAATGAATCTACATTACAATAAGTACAACCTCCAAATCCTTTACTTCCATCACGATTAGGACAGGTAAAATTACCATCAACAATAACTTTAAAAACCTTTTGACCGTTATATTTTGATTTCAAATAGGCCCCATAATGATTATAAGGCTTTACTCCATTATCTAATTGTGTACTCATTCTTCTGCAAAGATAAACATTTGGAACTAGATATTAGAAGAGAGGTAGGAGACAATACGTAGGAGATTTGTAAGTATAGTGTCTAATTATATTTCAATTAGAAAAACTCTTCATAAAAGGAAGAATCACACATTCTATTTTAACAACAAGTATGTACTAAGGTCTTAACGATAAAGGTATAAAACGCAAAAAGCCCATGATCATATGATCACGGGCTTTCCGTATAAAATTAGGCACCGACCTACTCTCCCACCTGTTACGGCAATACCATCGGCTCTGGCG
>NZ_JBMOXB010000020.1:0-82702 GCF_049316305.1 Sphingobacterium sp. HJSM2_6 | reverse complement strand
TCAGGATATTTTTGAACAAATTCACGAACTACATGAGAGCCAATAAAGCCCGCTCCCCCGGTTATTAATATGGTTTTAGAATTCATAATATATAATTTTACAGCCTATTATCTGCCTTTTCAGAAATTACACCCTTGACATCGTAAATAACAGCAATGTCCTTCTTCAAAAGGTCTAGATTAATTTCCTTAAAATCATTATGGGCAACCCCCAAAATGATAGCATCAAATTTACTTGAAGGCAATTCTTTAGTACTATTCAATTTATATTCATGTTGAACTTCAGCTGGATTTGCCCACGGATCATAAGTAGAAACTTGAATTCCATAATCTTCTAAAGCCGCTATTACATCAACAATCTTTGTATTTCTAACATCAGGGCAATTTTCTTTAAAGGTTACACCCAACATCAAAGCTTCAGCCCCATTAACATTAATACCTTTTTTAATCATCGTTTTCACTACTTGCGATGCTACATATTCACCCATTGAATCGTTTAATCTTCTCCCAGCTAATATTATTTCAGGATGGTATCCATGTTCCTGTGCTTTTTGAGCCAAATAATAAGGATCAACCCCTATACAATGTCCCCCTACTAATCCTGGCTTAAAGGGCAAAAAGTTCCACTTTGTTCCAGCAGCTTCTAAAACTGCATGGGTATCAATTTCAAGGATATTAAAAATTTTAGCTAATTCGTTAACAAATGCAATATTAATATCTCTTTGAGAGTTTTCTATCACTTTCGCAGCCTCAGCAACCTTTATGCTTGGTGCTAAATGAGTCCCAGCTAAAATAACTGATTTATAAACTTCATCAACTAGTTTACCAATTTCTGGATTTGATCCAGATGTCACTTTTAATATCTTCTCTACTGTATGTTGTTTATCTCCCGGATTAATTCTTTCTGGTGAATAACCTGCAAAAAAATCCACATTAAATTTTAAACCAGAAACTTTTTCCAAAACAGGAATACATTCTTCTTCAGTTACTCCTGGATATACAGTAGATTCATACACTACAATATCACCCTTCTTTAATACTTTTCCAACTGTTTCAGAAGACTTATATAAAGGAGTTAAATCAGGTCTATTATGTTTATCGACTGGAGTCGGAACAGTAATAACATAGAAATTTGCATTTTCAATATCACTCAACTGATTTGAACAATACAAACCATTTGATCCATTTGCTAAGTAAGGGTTTGATTCAACTAAAACAGCTTGCAATACATCATCCTCTACCTCTAAAGTAAAATCTTTACCTTGTTGAAGTTCATTTATTCGCTTTTGGTTGATATCAAAACCAATAACAGGATATTTCGTAGCAAATAATCTTGCAAGTGGCAATCCTACATACCCTAAACCAATAACAGCAATTTTTCTCATGTTTAATTGTTAACTGTAGTAAATTTCTTAATCTTGAACTATTTTAAATTATCCCAATACCATTTTACAGCCTCTTTTAAGCCGTCTTTAATTGCATGAGAAGGTTCGTATCCTAAAAGTTTTTTAGCTTTATCAACCGAAGCTAAGGAATGTGGAATATCCCCCTGCCTATTGGGACCATGAATTACATCCACATTAGCAATTTCGGAATCGTATGCCAATAAGAACTCCTTTAAATATCCTACTAATTGAGTAAGTGTAGTTCTATCACCTACCGCGGTATTATATACCGTATTTACAGCATCTGGATTATCAGTCAACATTGCTCTTTCATTCATTTGGATAACATTATCCACATAAGTAAAATCGCGCGAATAGTCGCCAGCTCCATTAATAACCGGACTTTCATGGTTCATAAATTTCTTTACAAACAATGGAATAACCGCAGCATAAGCCCCATTAGGATCTTGACGACGACCGAATACATTAAAATAGCGTAGACCAATAGTTTCAATTCCATATGTTTTAGAGAATATTTCGGCATATAGTTCATTCACATACTTAGTAATAGCATAGGGAGAAAGCGGTTTACCAATTTTATCCTCTACTTTCGGCAAACTTTCAGAATCCCCATAAGTAGATGAAGATGCAGCATAAATAAAACGCTTAATATTAGCATCTTTCGCAGCAACTAACATATTCAAAAAGCCTGAAACATTCACTTCATTTGAAGTTTGTGGATCCTTAATAGATCGAGGTACAGAGCCTAAAGCTGCCTGATGCAAAACATAATCAACATCCTTTACTGCCTTTTCACAATCTGAAACATTACGTATATCTCCTTCAATTAATTCAAAATTAGGATTTCCTTCATGTTGAACAATATTATGCCTATGCCCAGTGGCAAAATTATCTAATACAACCACGGAATGACCTTTACCTAAAAAATATTCTGTTAGATTAGAACCAATAAATCCAGCCCCACCTGTTATTAAAATCTTACTCATTTATATAATAATTTTATCCTTTACCATTCTTTGCATTTTCTTTATCCGCCACGATCTTTCTCAAACCTGAACTTGAAAAGCGATGATCACGACTATTAAAGTACAATGCAATGCCTTTTTCTTCACAATATTTACGACCGGTAAAATCCCGATCTTTATATTCATCACCTACAATTCGAACATCCAATTTAAAAGATTTCAAAATATCCTCTAAATCTTGTTCCGTTGAATAAGGAACGATTTCATCCACATACACACAACCTCTTAACTGAATATAACGTTCCACCACAGTCTGTGAAGGTGCATTCTTTTCTGGGCGATCCAATGTAGGATCCATTTGCAGCCCGCATATTAAATAGTCACATTGGCGTTTTGCTTCTGCAAGCATCATGATATGGCCAGCATGCAATAAATCGAAGGTACTGAAGGTTATCCCGACACGAGGACCAGGATTATAATCCCTTTGCAACTCATTTTTTCCTTTTTTTTCTTTCTTTTCCATTTAGAAATCGTAGCTAATAATTGATTGGTTAGTGTTTTTCTCCAATTGCATAATAAATAAAACCCAGGGCTTTCATCTCCTCAGCATCCAACAATTTTCGCCCATCAAAAATAAATGCAGGTTTTTTCATCACTGTCTTAATTTGCATCCAGTCTAGCGATTTAAATTCATCCCATTCCGTTAAAATCGCCAAGCCATGAGCGTCTTTCGCCGCTTCCATGGGATCATTGACAACCTTCAAAAGTGCCCTATTCTCTTCAGGAGAACGATTTCCCAAAGCATCCAAATCCTTATACATTTGAATAGCAGACACTTTTGGATCATAGACAGTTAGTTGTGCCTGTTCCTCCAATAAATGGTCGGCAACATAAATAGCTGCAGACTCCCGCGTATCATTTGTATTCTTTTTGAACGCCCAGCCCATAAAAGCAATTTTCTTGCCATTTACGGTATTGTACATGGAATTAATTATTTTTTCTGCAAATCGAATTTTTTGATGGTCATTTAATAAAATTACCTGTTCCCAATAATTCGCCACTTCATGCAAATTATAAGAACGAGCTATATAGACTAGGTTTAATAAATCCTTTTGGAAACATGAACCTCCAAAGCCAACCGATGCCTTCAGAAACTTTGACCCTATCCTAGAATCTTGTCCGATGGCATGAGCCACTTCTTCCACATTAGCCCCGGTCACCTCACACAGTTCCGATATGGAATTGATAGAAGATACCCGTTGAGCTAAGAAAGCGTTAGCCACCAATTTAGAAAGTTCAGATGACCATAAATTGGTCGTGATGATTCGTTCCGAAGGCACCCAAGCTTCGTAGACCGCCTTCAATGCCGCAATAGCCTCCGGATCTTCCCCACCTATTAATATGCGATCGGGATGGTGTAAATCCTGTATGGCAGTACCTTCCGCTAAGAATTCAGGATTAGATAAGACTTGAAATTGAACACCTTGACCGGTGTTATCTAATATGTTTTTAATAGTTGCAGCTGTACGAACAGGAATGGTTGATTTTTCTACAATTATTTTATTCGATTGGGCAACATCAGCAATTTGTCGGGCACATAATTCAATAAATTTCAAATCAGCAGCCTGACCCTTCCCCTTTCCGTATGTTTTAGTCGGGGTGTTCACCGAAATAAAAATTAAGTCAGCTTCACGAATTGCGCCATCCACATCTGTAGAAAAAAATAAATTACGACCCCGAGCTTCCCCAACAACTTCAGCTAAGCCAGGTTCGTAAATAGGAATTTCATTCAAATCATGCGCATTCCAGGAGTCAATCCTCGCTTTATTTAAATCAACGACAGTGACTTGAATATGTGGATTCTTTTGAGCAATCACAGACATGGTTGGTCCCCCTACATATCCCGCACCTATACAAGCTATTTTTGTTACTCTCATGTTATCTTTTAAATTGATTCTTCTCTTAATCCAAGAGGATCCTCCTCACTATACAATATAATCTGTTCTAAAAATACTTTAGGTTTCTCAAAATACAATTGAATCTGTTTATTTAAAATTACTTCCATTTTTTGAGAAAGTTGTAATAAATATACAGAATCCAATGAATCCCCAAGAATCAATAATTCAATCGTTCCTGAATCAATTCCACGAGCATAATCCCCTAATAATGATACTTGATTTATTTTTCCAGAACGGCTAAGCACAAAATCGACTAATTCATCCACGCCGAGGTAAGTCCTGACTAAATGATTTAAAGAATGATAAAGTGGATGGTTTGTATTCGCCTGATAATAGATTTTATTATCCTTCTGGTATTTCAATAGGTAACCCGCTTCCGTTAATTGATTCAATTCTTTGCGAATAGCATTTGTCGACTCATTAAACTCTTCCGCAATACCACGCAAGTATCCCCTATTCGTTGATAAAACGAAAAACTTGATTAGCAGTTTCAACCTAGTTTTTGAGGTAATGAGCGTATCCAACATTCCAGAATATTGAGTAACAAAAGTACTCAAGTAAAAGGAAACTTACAAATCTTCTACAGCCTCAATAAAAAAAAGACAAGCAATAAAACCTAAATCAGTTTATTGAAGCGAAAGCTTATCCGCTCGATGAATGGGATTAAGTTCACTCGCATCCATCGATTCCATCTGATAATTAGATGATTTCAAAAAACTAGTTCGAGTATTATCCAAGGAAATAAAATATCCTTTAATTAAAAGATCATTGCTGGTTGTAAGATTTTTATTGAACGAAGCGTTCGAGATATAAAAACCGATGGATCTTTTCGCTGATTCTATGGTTCTGCCAGGAACAATAAAAAAATTAAGCTTATCAAAATTATTAATCCTCATGGATTTATCCGAGCTTCTAACACTAGTAATCACCACCTCTTTTAATTGCTCATGATATTTCGGTAATTGAAAAATGATACAACCATAGTGTTTAGAATGTTCACTTAACTTTTGATCTAAAAAAACTTGAACCTTTAATTCAGCTTTTTTAGCAAAAGAATGTTTTTGCTGATATTGTTTATATAAATAAACAAGAAAGATAGCAATAGCAAGTAATAATACCCAGATGGTAGGATTCATAATTTTTAATAATTTGGTTTCGTTATGTAAAGACAAAGTTACATGAGGGAAAACAATTATCCTATTTTTTAAAGGGGACAAATAGGGTCTAGGGGGTGGACAAATTACTATATTCACTGAAAATAAGCGAAATAAAAACTAAACTGAGCCAATATTTCGTAGAAACCAGACTCCTGCTACGAAAATATACCCAGCTATTACCTGTAAACCAAAGGCTAAAAATCAATAAAATCTATTAAAATATCCTATTATGAAAATAAATTACAGTAAAAAATCAGAAACAGTAGACCTAGTTTACCATGATTTCCAAGGTCCCATCCAACTTCTTTTTTAATCTTTGTTTCGCCTTTTTTACCCCTTCGATGGATACACCCAGTAAATCACTCATACTTCGATTACTCAAATCCAACTTCAACAACGCTAAAAGCCGCAAGTCATTCTCCGATAATTTAGGATTCGCTTGTTTTTTTTGTGCTAAATAATCCGGGTACACCCGTTCAAAAACATGTTTAAACCGGATCCAACGTTCATCCGTCATGATGTGACTTTCCAATAATTCATTCAGGTTACTGGAAATTTGCTGTTGATATTCAGGATTTTGATCCACTTCACTAATTTCCGTTCGCAATTGATGAATAGTCAAATCATTTTGCTTGATCGTTGCAGTAAATTCTTCTAAACTATTTTTTAGAATAACCAGTTCATGATCGACCAATTGCTTTTCATAGGACAATCGAAGCTGTTCTTTCTCCAGCATCGTACTACGGATTATTATTTTTGATTTAGACCGATGAATTAATAACACAACAATGATAAAACCGAAGATCAATAACATACCAACAAATTGATAAACCTGTTTTATTTGATCTCTTTTATCTTGTTCCTCCTTTAATGCCAGGTTAAATTTTTCAGTTTCCCATTGCCAATAAATTTTTTGTAATGCGGCATTATTCTCTTTCTTGGCTAAACTATCCCGGAGATAAACATATTTATTTAAATATTGGAGTTCATCCGCTTGCTTATGCATACCTGCTGCTATTTCCGCGAGGTATTTATAGGATTTCATTCGAAAAGGCAAAAAATAAGGCTTGTCCTCCATCAGTTGTTGACTCGCCCATACAGCATCTTGCGCTAAAACCCACTTACCTTGCAGGATATAAATAGACGCTAATGATAAGTTAGCTCGCATAGCATCAAGATATTCATTAAACTTTGTAGATAGGGCAATATTTTGCTTGACTAAGACGATAGCCTGCTCCAAATTCCCTTTCCGCAATTCTTGCTCGGAAATATTACCAGAAATTATCCCTATCCATACCGAGTCCTTCGCCAATTTTGCAATATGTAAAGCCTGTTTATAATAATGATAGGCATCATCCAACAAGGAGTCACGTTCCTTATAAACAGCGATGGCATTCACCATATCAATCCGCTTTCGACTCAATTTTTCAGTAAATGGCAGTGCTGCTTGGAGGTATCGAATAGCCTGATCTTGATTGCCAATGTAACTATAAAAGTTACCGATAAAGCCAAAATGCAGGGGAAGTAAAGGTATCTTTTCGAGATCTACTTTGGATTTCATTTCATTAGCTTGCAAAAAAAACGGAAAAGCTTCCTTAACCTCTCGGTACGTAAAATGATAATACCCCTCCCGAATAAGACCTGTAATTTTTAATGCAGCATAATTCCCTTTGATTAGCAAATTGGACGCTTTCTTGAAATAAAAATCCGAACGCTCATTCACTTGATCAAAAGCGATCGAGTAACCATCTGCCATCAACATATAATAAGCCCATTTCACAGGTATATTATTTGTTTCATCGGCAAATTTCCATAATGATCCTAATTGTTGCTGCAATTGTAGCGTATCCTTCCCAAAACTGACAGGAAGTTGCAGTGCCAGTTCCAATTGTTTTTGAGGATCTTTAACCGAGATAATGTCTTCTATAATAACTTTAGGTTGACTGGAAACCATTGGAGTCCAAAAGAAAAATAATAAGCAGAAAATAGTAAAACCTAATTTTGAAAAATTCATCGTTAATAAATAGGCAATAAAATTCGTAAAAATCTGGGAAATATTTAGAAAAATAAAAACGCCATTCAGTATTTTCCGAATGGCGTTTTTTATTTTCTCTTAAGCTATACTCAATCGCTTTATTTTTTCTTCATCATAGAGTTTTGCATTTCGAATGGGGCAATCTTTCAGCAGATCTTTCAAATCGTATTTATTCACCACATTCTTTAATGCTTCCAAGTGTCTATCATGGTGCATATCCGTTCCTACGAAATCATACATCCCGGCACGAATCAGCGTCAGTGCACAAGTTTTCACCCCTTCGCCATAGTATTTACTTACCGAAAGTAAGTTGAGCTGCAATAAACATCCGGCAGCCTTAATCTCTTCAAATATTTTAAAATTATTATGGTAGTAGTTATACCGTTCCGGATGCGCAAGAATAGGCTGATAGCCTAATTCTTGAATCGATTTAATGATATTAAACAATGCCTTTGATTCTGCTAAATAAGACATTTCAATCAGCATATACTTATCCGCAATGACACAAAGTTTATTCGCTTGAATCCATTCATCGATTTGATCATCGATCATATATTCTGCACTAAAACCCAGTGTAAAATTAATGTGACTCTCTTTTAATGCATGATTTAACGAAGAGTGAGCCGCCTCAATAGTCTCAGGCGTATTATTATGAACACCTGCCATGACATGTGGAGTAGACACCCCATGATGAATTCCTAATTCTTTTAACCCTTCAATTAATTGGATAGATTGTTCGATAGAATCGCTCCCATCATCGATTCCAGGCAGTATATGGTTGTGTATATCCCATCCTATCCACGATAATTTGTTAAAATGAGCCTCTGACTGCTTCTCTTTACTTCCAAAAATTTTACTCCAAAATCCCATACGCTTGTTGTTGTTTGCTTTTCAGGCCGATACTGTATTCATTACAGCACATGTATAAATTGATTTAACATTTAAGATACGAATGATTTTCTACATTCGCTACAGTTCCAATTTTAAACAAGTGCGGAGTTTTCCTTCTCCAGTAATTCATAGACCTGTTTTACATCTTGTGCTTTTGCTCTATCCAATACCAATACCGCATCTGCTGTATTGATTAACATGCAGTTTGACAAGCCAACAAAAACAGTATGCACCTGACTACCTACAACTATATTGCCACGTTCATCCACAGGGTGACCTTTCTCTTTAAAATAGCTAAACAAAGAATCAAAGGCTCCCATATCAGACCAATTGAATCGGGCAGGAACTACCTTTATTAATTCACTACGTTCCAACACGGCATAGTCTATACTTTTCGATGGAATCAACTGCGAATGCTCTACATCCAACTCCAAATCTGCTGCATATTCAAACGCCACTTCGGCAGAAGAGTATAACTTGGGTTCAAAATGCATAAGCTCTTCTAAATAGACGCCCGCTTTAAAGCAAAAAATACCAGAGTTCCACAAGAAACTCCCTTTCTTAATAAAATCTCGAGCCGTTTCTTCATTTGGTTTCTCTCTAAAAGATAACACCGTATTACCATCGTGCTCAATATACCCATAACCCGTTTCAGGGCGTTCAGGAATAATACCAAACGTAGCGATAAAACCTTCTTGAGCAAAAACAATCCCTTGATTGATAGCCTCTTGATAAGCTTCCTGATTTTCAATCAAATGATCCGATGGAGTGACGATTAAAATATCATCAGGATCGGCTTGAAAAGCAGCAAATGCAATAGCTGCTGCCGTATTTCGCGGTACAGATTCTGCAATTATTTCGTGCGGAACCTGTGTTAAAAAAGGTTTCGCTAAATCTTTATTCTGCTTGGAGCCCACCAATAAAGTTTGCGAGCTTAACGGTTGATTTCTTTCTACAGTCAGTTCAAATAAAGTTTTACCCTCAAAGATGGGCAAATATTGTTTCGGTTTTGATTTTCTGGATAAGGGCCATAACCTAGATCCGACACCACCCGATAAAATGACATTAATAATTTTACTCATAACTAACCTAATTTTTTAATTTCTATAGCCAAATCACGCTTTAAATAGAGTTCTGCTGTTGCTCTAGCGTCAGACAAGGCATCGTGATGTTGCAATTCAACCCCCATTAATTCGCAGCAAATACTCAACTTCGTACGTTCAAAACCTATCGCTCGATAGATTTTGCTGGTGCATTCCCAAAGATTTGCCAATAACAATTCATGGTATGGCAAACCATAAAATTTCATGGTCTCTTTAAGCACCGAACGATCCAGCAATTCATCATGCGCAACCATACGTTGAGCCAACAACAGCTCTTTAATACTTGGGTATAACTCTAAAAAGCTTGGTGCTGCATTGGTATGCTTTGCTTTTATCCCATGAACTCGGGATGTTTGCCACATATATTTATTATCTGGCGGTCTTACCAAACTGTAAAATTCATTAACAATTTTTCCTTCCAACACATTTACGATGCCCACAGAGCATATACTGTTGTAATTAGCCGTTGCTAATTCAAAATCTATTGCGGTAAACGTATCAGACATTTCCAATATAATTTACGTGATAACTCTTAATAACCATACTTCAACTTCCATTTCTCTTTTAATCCTTGCCTCAACTTATCTTCACTTGCATTTTTCCCCGGATCATAAATCTTCGTGCCAGCCAGTTCATTAGGCAGGTATTCCTGATCGACAAAATGACCTGCATACGCATGCGCATATTGATAATCTGTTCCATAATCCAATTCCTTCATCAATTTCGTCGGTGCATTTCTCAAATGAATAGGAACAGATAAATTGCCTGTTTGTTTCACGATCGATTGCGCTTTATTAATAGCTTCATAGCTCGCATTACTTTTTGGAGAACTAGCCAAATAAACGACCACTTGTGCCAATATAATTCGTGATTCCGGCCAACCAATCACATTCACTGCTTGAAAACAATTATTTGCTAACAGCAATGCATTGGGGTTCGCGTTTCCAACATCCTCCGAAGCCAATATTAGTAAACGCCTAGCGATAAACTTTGGATCTTCCCCACCTTCAATCATTCGGGCAAGCCAGTAAACTGCTGCATTTGGATCACTACCTCGAATGGATTTGATGAATGCCGAAATTATATCATAGTGTTGTTCTCCAGCTTTATCATAGCGTATACTACTTTGCTGAACTTGTGTGGCCACAAAGTTATTATTAATTACTGCTTTTTTAAAATTTGATGCTTGACTAACCAATTCCAAAATATTTAACAATTTACGAGCATCTCCACCAGACAGTTGTAGCATAGCATCATATTCTGCAATTTCAATTCCTTGATCCTTTAAAATGGAATCATACTTTAAGGAATGATTGATAATTTCAATCAATTCATCTTTTGATAATTCCTGCAATACATACACCTGACAGCGGGATAATAAGGCGGATATTACTTCAAATGATGGGTTTTCTGTCGTAGCACCTATCAGGGTGACTAAACCTTTTTCCACTGCGCCTAACAACGAATCTTGTTGAGATTTGGAAAAGCGGTGGATTTCATCAATAAATAAAACAGGTTGTTCTTCATTAAATTGCCGCATAAGTTCTGCCTTATCCAACACCTCCCGAACCTCCTTTACCCCCGATTTTATGGCACTCAAACTATAAAAAGGTCTCCCCAATTCTTGGGCAAAAAGCAATGCTAAGGTCGTCTTACCAACACCCGGCGGACCCCAAAAGATCATTGAAGGAATGGATTTCTGTTGCAATGTATTCCACAATACCGCACCTTCTCCAATGATATGTTTTTGTCCTACATAATCAGCGATCCGTGTAGGACGCATTCGTTCTGCTAAAGGGATTTGTGTTGCCATGTCAAACAAAGCTATTGATTTTAAATCTGAATGACAATCATCGTATGTATTTGACGAATAAACCCAGGACTCTGACAGCGCTTTGCCTACCTCAATACCACCCAACAGCTTAGAACCCTGCGCTTTGATTTCCTAAACGCCCCGTATTCCATGGTCGCAGGAAATGCTTGAGGGTACAATCGTCTGGAGGAAACCTCCCTACAAACAGCCTTTAGCAAAGCGGTCCTATCCCTAGCCTCCTTTCAGAATCGCCGAAATACTTAAGGACATCCTTCGGATCTTAATCGGATATTCATCGCTTGGACCCGTAAAATATCCAATAAAGATCCGTACCAGATCCGAAGGAGATCCAACGAAGAACAGCGTTTTCTAGAACAAAACACAACGCATCATTTCAAGGAATTCAGCTAGTAATGAACTGTTAAAAAGACTCAAATCTGTCTGCAAATTGATTGAAAAAATAAATAAAATGATACATTTGATAAATACGTAAAAAGAAATGATTGAAATTAAACCTCTATTTCTTGCTTTACTATTCTTCATCGTAGGTTTTCGATTAGATGCACAAACGCAAGAAACACCCTTAGATCCTTCAGGTTTTGTGACAAAATACGATATCGCATTTCACGGAATAGGTCCAATGGTATATGTCCTTCCAACACCTAGAACAAAAGAAGAAACCATCACGGATTCGTACAAAGAAAAAAAAGATTTTTACGATACCATAGCGAGGCAATTGGATTACCAAGATCTGTTGAACGAATTTAATTTTCCCTCAGCGACCAATCAATTAAAACAGGCCTTCCAACCCCTTCCCAGTACCGATGTACAATGGAAAGAACTGATCCAAAAGTTGGAATCCAATAATCAAGCCTTATTAGCCGCGGCGGCCGCTAATTTATTTGCGTTGGACCTTTTAAAAAATAAAGACATGACGCTGGCCTTAGATTACCTTAAGCGGGCCCAGCTGCTGGCAGGTGCTAGTCCCGACCGATCCATCATAGATTTTAATTTGGCCAATGCCTATCGATTTAATGGCATGCATGCGGCTGCAGGACAACTCCAAGAGCTATACCTAAAACAAGCCATTGCAAAAAAGGATTTAATCGATCAAGGAACTTCTTATGTCGCTATCGGGCTTAATGACGCCTACAATAAAGAGTATCGAGCAGCTGAAAACAGCATTATCAGAAGGGCAATTCCATTATTTAATAAGGTCAAAAATTACGATGGAAAAATTAAAGCTTGGATCAAGCTAAGCAAGATCTATCAATTACAGAACAAGCACACCGAAGCGCAGTGGTTCTTAATACAGGCGAGAGATTTGGCAAAGAGTAAAGCCATTGTTTCTCCGCTTTCCGAAATTGAGTATCGCTTAGGCTACTCAAAATATATTCAGCAGAATTATTCGGTGGCCAAATTGGAGTTGGAGCAAGCCAAATCATTAGCAGAACAAGAAGATAATAAAACCCTACAATTAGCCATAAGCGATAAATTGGGCGATATCTACTTATTAATGGGTGACTTTAAAGAGGCTGAAATCGCCTTAGATAACTATTGGAAATTGAGGCAAGAAATCTTTCCATCCAGCAGCAAAACCTTGCTGTAAATCCAGCGCTTTCGCATTTATGGGATTATTTCATTCCGAAAGCTTCTTAAATGTCTACTAATATGGCTTAATCAAGACAATTGATACGAATATTTTACGATTACGGATGATACATTGTCATAATTTTAATTAATTTTATCCGAATAAACGATTATAAAAAATTTACAACTTCGAATTTTCATTCGATTATTATAATGAACAGTTTTAAGAAATTCAGTGATATGTTTAAAAATTTAATTTTTTGTCTAGCCTTAATATCTGTGGTTGCCTGTGGTGCAAAACCCCGCGTTGATTTAGAGGAAAAAGGATTACAATTGCGCCCAACGACTCAACATGAAACCATAGCGAAAGTTGTAGCCAATCTATTAGAAAACTATAGTTACAAAAAGGTCCCTATGACTGATTCGATTTCAAACATCGTCTATAAGAATTTATTGGATGGAATCGATCAAAGTAAAAATTACATGTTGAAATCGGATATCACCGAATTTGATGCGTTTAAAAATACCTTGAGTCAAGATTTCAAAAAAGGTGATTTGTCTAGTGCTTTTTTAATTTTCAATAAATACACAGAACGTTATTTGGAAGGTTTGAATATAGCCTTGCAACAAATCGATGTAAATCATGATTTCACCAAAGATGAATCTTTAACAGTGCTACGTGAGAAATTAAATTGGTTTAATTCGGAGGCTGAAGTTAAGGAGCAATGGAGAAAGCGTGTTAAATATGATTTATTGAATTTGAAATTAGCAACTGGAGATTCTGCTAAATTTGATTTAGATAAAAGTAAAGAAACATTGCGCACTCGCTATAACAACCTGATTTCGCAAGCTAAAAAAACAAATGCAAATGATGCCTTTCAAGTAATTATGGGAGCCTTGACTGCAGCTGTGGATCCGCATACCAATTATTACAACCCTTCCTTTGCACAAGCGTTCAATGAAAGCATGTCGAACACCTTGGAGGGAATCGGCGCACAACTCATGATGGAGAATGAAATGGTGACTATAAAAGCGGTTATTGCTGGAGGTCCTGCCTTTAAAGAGAAATCATTGCAAATAAATGATCGCATCATCGCTGTTGCGCAAGGAGATGGAGAGTTTGAAGATATCATCGGCTGGAGAATTGATGCCGCTGTAGCCAAAATAAAAGGTAAAAAAGGCACAGTCGTGCGCTTAAAAATATTGCCTGCCAGCTCAGACTTGGCAGCTGCTCCTAAAATTGTCACTTTAACTCGGGATAAAATTATCTTAGAGGAGGAATCTGCCAAACGCGAAATTAAAACCATAAAAGGTGAAGATGGTAAAGATTACCGTATTGGAATAATCAATTTACCGAAATTCTATATTGACTTTGAAGCCTTACGTCGTGGCGAAAAGGATTACAAAAGTACCACCAGGGATGTAAGATTATTGATTGATAGTTTAAAAAAGGATCAAGTTGATGCGATTTTAATGGATTTAAGAGGTAATGGTGGTGGATCTTTACAAGAAGCGATCGAATTGACTGGCTTGTTTATCGATCAAGGGCCTGTCGTGCAAGTTAGAGACACGCGCGACCGTGTTCAAGTGGATCGTGACCAAGAACCAGGCGCCTTATGGGAAGGCCCATTTGGGGTAATGATCAATCGTTTCTCCGCTTCCGCCTCTGAAATTTTTGCAGGAGCGATACAAGATTACGGTCGTGGAATAATATTAGGCTCTACAACCTATGGTAAAGGTACTGTACAAAGCGCAACAGATATGGCTAGATTTATTAGTGCGACGGATCGCCTCTTAATCAAAGCCGCTGGAGGCACAGACCCTGACACGCCAAATGGTGCTCCAGAGTTTGGTCAAATCAATATCACTGCTGGTAAGTTTTACCGCATTACTGGAAGTAGTACCCAGCATAAAGGAGTAATTCCGGATTTAACGTTCCCAACACAATACACTGCGGAAAAATTTGGTGAAAGTTCAGAACCTTCTGCCTTACCTTGGGATCAGATAAAACCTTCGACTTTTACCCAAATTGCAGATTTAAGTGCTGTAACGAGTAAGTTAAATGAAATTCACCAAGCAAGGATGGCAAAATCACCTGCATATTCGTTCTTGTTGGAAGATATTGAAGAATTCAACAAATTCGATTCCATCCCTTCCATTTCATTAAATGAAACAAAATTAAAAGCAGAGCGTGAAAAAAATAGACTCAAAAATCGCGAAAGAGTGAATAAGCAGTTATCGTTTTTAGGTTTACCTGCTTGGAAAGAAGGACAACCGCAGCCTAAATTTGATTTCGACTTTGAGTTGGATGAAAGTGCCAAAGTTATGACAGACTATATTCGTACAAAAAAATAAGATCAGTCTTTTACTGCATACAGAAAGGGAGCAAAATTTGCTCCCTTTCTGCGTATTGAAAGATTTTCAAGTCTTGAAATTGCGGATTTCTTTATCGATTTTAACTTAGTTTACTGCAAGCATTAATAACCAACTCCAGAGCGCCTAGGTTGTCGTATAGCTGGCCAATCTGGCTTACGACCGTCTTTACCTACCGGCAATATGCTCTTCTCGCGATTGACAAGCCCCGGTTCTTCGGAAGCTTGATAGGTTAAAATCGCTGTTAAAATAACATTAGTAATTAAATCATCGAAGACCAATTTATCATAAGTATCTAAATTGGTGTGCCAGGTATTTTGTCCATAACCCCAAGAAAGGGAACTAAGCATAAACGCAGGGACTCCTGCGGCCACAAATGAAGCATGGTCGGATCCCCCCGCACTTGGTGTACCTGGAAAGTTCGTTTTTATTTGCTGGGTAATCGTCGTAGGAACTGCATGGAGCCAACGCCCCATAAATTCTTCGGCATGGGCAAATCCTGATCCCCCTATCGTACTTACTCGACCTGTTCCATTATCTAAATTAAAAACGACCTGCGCACGTTCCATCATTTCTGGATTATCCAACACAAAAGCTCTCGAACCATTCAGGCCTTGTTCTTCGCTTCCCCAAAGCCCGATTAGAATGCTACGTTTCGGGTTTGGTAGTATTTTTTTTAATATCCGCGCTACTTCCATCATCACTATAGTTCCCGTACCATTATCTGTCGCTCCAGAGCCTCCCTCCCAAGAATCTAAATGGGCCGAAAGGATGATGTATTCCTCCGGAAATTCAGACCCTTTAATTTCTGCAATGGTATTGTATGATGGTACACTCCCTATCTGTTTAGACGAAGTTTCTACTTTAATTTTAGGCTTATAGCCTCGTGTAGCCAAGCGGTACAACAGGCCATAATCTTCCAACGAAATATCCAAGGACGGAGCAATCTGGGAACGTGCACCAAAGATTTTATTCGCTCCAAACTCTTTTGACCAATAACTCGTCAATATTCCCGCAGCGCCAGCCTCTTCCAGCACAGCTGGAATGGAGTTGATGGATAAACCGCTTGCTTTGATCCGGTTATTCCAAGCAGTCTGCAAGGAGTCCCGGTTTTTTTTCATGTTTTCATAAGATTCTTGGGTGGCAAACTCCTTCCAATTGGCATCTGGACGACCAGTAGGTTGTGGCATAGCGATTAACACAAATTTTCCTTTTACTTGAGGTAGCCACGACCGAAAGGCTAAAGAATCTTTCAATTCTGGAAAACTAATAACTTCTGCTTCGATTGCCTTGCCATGCGTGCTGGGACTCCAGGCTAATTGTGTTCCGGCTATGCTTTTATTTCTCGGATAAGTCATATCGATATGGGAAATTCCTCGTTCCCATCCATGCCATACTCCAAATTCCTGATTGTTTGCGGTAATGCCCCAACGTTTAAAGGTCTGGACCGCCCACTCATTCGCTTGGATCATCCCTGGTGTTCCAACCAAACGCGGACCTACGACATCCAATAATTCAAATGCCAGTAGTTCCAATTCGGAATTACGCGATGCTTCAGCCACAATCTCTTGAATAATGGGGTCTGTTTTTTGACTGTTCTCGACACTTGCTTGTCCATAACTTAGTCCTATACTACTGATGAACGGGATTATAAAGACCAAAGAATAGCGAAAAAAAATGGAAGGATAAGTAGTTGAAATCATGATGTTTAGTTTTAGGTGATGGTAGACCTCGTCCTTTAAAGGTCGTAAATAAATTTTAATTACGCTGATTATTACAATGCATTCGTCGGGAATCTATGTTTAGTCGAACAAAAAAAAACAGGCAGCTGATTCTGTCAGCTGCCTGTTTTAAAATTTATACGATGCTACAGTTGAAATAACCTAGCTGGTTCTCCAATCTTTATATTGATTGATTAATCCATTGGTCGAAGAATCATGTGAACTGATGGAATGATCATTTTCCAATTCCGGAAGAATTCGATTCGCCAACTGCTTTCCTAATTCCACCCCCCATTGGTCAAAGCTGAAAATATTCCAAATGATTCCTTGAACAAATATTTTATGTTCATAGATTGCGATTAAACTTCCTAAGGTCCTTGGCGTAATTTTCTTAATTAAAAAAGAGTTTGTAGGTCGATTGCCTTCGAAAACTTTAAAGTTTTTCAAGTTTTCAATCTCTTCCGATGATTTACCGGCGTGTAACAACTCATTCACCACTTCCTCTTCTGTTTTTCCATTCATCAAGGCTTCTGTTTGCGCAAAGAAATTCGATAACAATAACTGATGATGATTGCCCAACGCATTATGCGAGATGGCAGGCGCAATAAAATCACATGGAATTAGTTTAGTTCCTTGATGGATCAATTGATAAAAGGCATGCTGACCATTGGTTCCAGGTTCACCCCAAATAATAGGCCCTGTTTGGTAATCGACACGATTGCCTTGGCGGTCTACGTATTTACCATTACTTTCCATATCGCCCTGTTGGAAATAGGCCGCAAAGCGGTGTAGATATTGGTCATAAGGTAAGATAGCGTGGCTTTCTGCTTCAAAAAAGTTATTGTACCAAATCCCTAGTAGAGCTAAAATAACTGGTATGTTTTCCTCAAATGCGGCTGTTTTGAAATGTACATCGGCCTCGTGTGCTCCGATCAGTAATTCTTCAAAATGTTCATAACCTATAGCCAAACAGATTGATAGTCCAATAGCAGACCATAAGGAATAACGACCGCCTACCCAATCCCAAAATTCAAACATGTTTTGGGTATCTATACCAAAAGCTGAAACACCAACAGCATTGGTACTTAATGCGGCAAAATGTTTTGCTACATCCGCTCCTTGAGCTCCAGAAGCTAGAAACCAAGCTTTCGCTGATTGAGCATTTGCCATGGTTTCTTGAGTGCTGAATGTTTTAGAAGCGATCAAAAACAAGGTGGTCTCTGGATTTAACCCCTTTAGGGTTTCTGCTATATGCGTAGCATCGACATTCGAAACGAAATGTACATCTAAGCGTGTCTTGTAAGATTTTAATGCTTCGGTCACCATCACAGGGCCTAAGTCAGATCCACCAATACCAATATTTACAACATCGGTAATTTCCTTGCCCGTGTAGCCTTTCCAAGCCCCCGATATAATGCGATGACTGAAATCTTTCATTCGACCGAGTACTTCACGAACTTGAGGCATTACATCTTGGCCAGCTACTAAAACGGGCTCATTGGATTGATTACGCAATGCGGTATGTAAAACTTCACGACCTTCTGTTTCGTTGATCTTTTCCCCAGAAAACATGGCTTGAATAGCTTGATCCAATTGGCATTCCTTTGCCAACTGCACCAATAAAGCCATTGTTTGCTCATTGATTCTATTTTTAGAATAATCTAATAGGATATCTCCAAGATGCAGTGAAAATTTGGAAAAACGTTCAGCATCGGATTCAAATAAATCCTTTAAACTTTGTTCGGATAAACTGATGTAGTGATCGGTTAAATACTTGAAGGCTTGTGTGGTACTAAAATCTATTTTTGGTAACATATGAATTGACGATTTTCTTCAAATATAAGGATTAGGAAATAAGGAATCCTCAATTTATGTTATCTTTGTCCTATGACCAAAGAACAAATTCAAGACTTGAGGGATAGAATGTCTTCCCTGAGGAGGCATCTTTGACATCGATGCGAAGAAAGAAGAAATAGACCGAGAAACGCAGATTACCCTGCAAATGGACTTTTGGGACGAACCAAAAGCCGCTGAAAAAGTTCTACATTCCATAAAAAATAATAAAGTTTGGACCGATCAATTCGATGCGGTACAAGCTACTATTGAAGATACGGGAGTTTTATACGAATTTTTTCAAAGTGGAGATGCCAGCGATAAAGAACTAGAAGAACAATACCAAATAGCGTTGACGGATGTTGAGGAATTGGAGTTCAAAAATATGTTGAGCGCCGAGGAGGATCAGCTAGATGCTATTCTACAGATTACAGCAGGGGCTGGTGGTACGGAATCATGCGATTGGGCAGCGATGTTGATGCGCATGTACATTATGTGGGGCGAAAAGCATGGTTGTAAAGTCACGGAGCAAGATTATCAAGAAGGTGATGTGGCCGGCATAAAATCTGTTACACTACAACTTTCTGGAAATTTCGCCTATGGATATTTGAAAGGGGAAAACGGTGTACACCGTCTTGTTCGAATTTCACCTTTTGACTCGAATGCAAAAAGACATACGTCCTTTGCCTCTGTTTATGTGTATCCCCTCGTGGATGACAACATCGAAATTGATGTGAAGGATTCTGAAATTGAATGGGATACTTTTCGATCTGGAGGTGCGGGAGGACAGAATGTGAACAAAGTAGAAACGGCGGTACGATTGCACCATAAGCCTACTGGGATTATCATAAAAAACCAGGAAACGAGATCGCAATTACAAAATAAAGAAAATGCATTGCGCCTTTTGAAATCACAGCTTTACGAGATTGAAATGCGTAAAAGACAAGAAGCTACGGCTGCTATCGAAGGCTCTAAAAAGAAAATCGAATGGGGTTCGCAGATCAGAAATTACGTCTTGCATCCTTATAAATTAATTAAAGATTTACGCACAGGCACCGAAACCTCGAATACCCAAGCAGTACTGGATGGTGAGTTGGATGAATTCCTGAAATCTTATTTGATGGAGTTTGGAAGAGGCTAAGAATTAGCTGGGAGAAAATCTACGGGAGATCTGTTCTAGCTTCGACGAAAACATGACCCACATCTTTACGATAAGGTAGGTAGAAGGGATCTCCTTGGTCTAGTTCGGCGTTTGCATGGCAAGCTCTTTAGGAAATTGGAGAAAATTCAGGCATCGCTTGAATTTTCTCTAATTTTCGTTTATAGCTAAAATGCATTTTTCCACATCATACTCTCTACTGGACGTATGGTTTTGCTATTATATTTTGCGTTTCCTTTACTGTTGTACAAGGTTTCAATATCACCCTCCACCACAAAGTAAATAAGCTGACCAATAGGCATTCCTGCATAAACTCTTACAGGCTGCGCGACAGAAATTTCTAAAGTCCAAGTATTACAGAAACCTACATCTCCTTTTCCTGCTGTCGCATGGATATCAATACCTAATCGTCCTGTACTGGATTTACCTTCTAAGAATGGGACATGCCCGTGGGTTTCGGTATATTCCAAGGTCACCCCTAAATATAACATGCCCGGCATGAGCACAAATCCATCCGCTGGAATTTCAAAATGTTGAATTTGATTATGCTTCTTCGCATCTAACACTTCATCTACATAGGTGGCTAGGTATTTGCCTAAGTGTACGTCATATGAATTTGTTCCTAAACATTTGCGATCGAATGGTTCAATTACAATGCTGCCTTGCTCTATTTCTTCTAAAATTCTTTTGTCTGATAATATCATATGCTGAAGCTCATTTACTGCCTTTTAGCAGGATTCAAAAATACATTATTGCCTTTACTCCTACAAATATTAAATAGTCAAGGGCTTTTATAAAATTCCAAGTGGCATGCTGATTAAAAAATTGTTAATGTCACGGAAATATGCAGGGTATACATGATGGAATTCAGGTGACAAAATACTACATTTGACTATGGCACTAGCTTATTTAAAGGAAATAAATGCGGACTGTCGCATTGCTTTATGGAAAATAGAAGAGTCTGAAGCAGAATTAATCAGCTTTCTGCAATTGGATGATCAGGAAAAGGAAAAATTAAAAACCTTAAGTAAAGGAAAGCGGAAGCAACATTGGTTAGCAACACGGGTATTGTTGCGCTATTTATTGCAAACTACAGATTACATTAATTGTCCTTCGGATCAAAATGGCAAACCTTACCTGCCTGATTTCCCCTACGAAATCTCCTTAACCCACTCCTTCGATTATGCAGGTGTCATGCTTAATGCGAAAGGCATGTGTGGCATAGACTTGGAAATCGTTAAAGACAAGGTTATCCGAATTAAAAATAAATTCCTCAAAACGGAGGAACTTAGTCACCTACAGGAAGAAAATTATGTGAATCAACTGTATGCCTGTTGGTGTGCCAAAGAAGCCTTATACAAACTGCAGGGTAATAAAGGCGTATCCTTTTTAAACCACATGACCGTTCAACCTTTTGAATACCAAGCGTCTGGATCCATGGAGGTGTTACTGCAAGTAAACGATTCCACCCAAACTTATCAGGTGCATTATGAACGTTTTCAGGAGTATATGATTGGGTATGTGATGGAATAAGGTTTACTCATCCAATCGCTCTTGCAAATAGTCTTGTTTTAATGATAAGCGTTTATTGGCTTTGTATATGCGCACGGCAATGAGAAAGTAGGCCAATAGCAATGGCCCAAAAACCAAACCGATAAGCCCAAATAATGGTATTCCGATAATCACACCTACTACGGTAATAATGGGATGAATGTCTCCGACTTTCTTGGCTATAATCAACCGCAACACATTATCGATATTAATAACTAAAACAAAACCCCAGATTAATAATCCTGTACCTTGCCATGTTTGGCCTTCGGAGAGTAAAATGATGGCCGCAGGTACAAAAATCAATGGTGGCCCAAGTAAAGGGATAAACGATAGAATGGCACATATGACGCCCCAAAACAGGGGATCTTTGGCCCCGAATATATAAAACCCTAAGGCTAAACAAGCCCCCTGGATGATCGCTATAATGGTCTGCCCAATAATATTGGAATAGGTGATGTTTTTAAGCTCTTCTCCGAACACATAAGCCTTCTCGTCATCGAAGGGTAGGTAATGGATGAGACTTCCTTCAAAGCCCTTATAACCTGTAAACAAGAAATAAAGTAGAAAGTACATCACAGTAATTTCTAAAAATGCGTTGGCTGCAGTTCCCAATGCGGATGTTAAGAGTCCGCCAAAGTAGGAGGAGCTATCTTCTAACTGTTTTTGAATTAAATCCGGTTGACCGATTTTATCGCCAACGAAATGGTTGATGGAATCCATTACCCGTTGAATCCATTGCGGATTCTGCTGTAACTCAATCGCTTTGTTAATGAGCATTTTTCCAATTCCTACAAATGGCAATACAATAATAAATATGGAAATAATGATAATTACTATCGCAGAAAGCGGTTTAGGCCAATGCCAACGCTCGATAAAATAGATATTTAAATTGCGGAACAGGGTATACATAATAAGGGTTCCCAAAATGGCTTCGAATATCCCCGAGGTTGCATAAAGAATGATACCTCCTAGAATCAACACAATGATTAGGATAATAATATTCCGTTCCTTTTGCGAAAAAACATCATTATTGTTCATAACTTAATTTGTAAATAGTTTGAATAGGTCTGTGTATTAGTGTTACTCTCAACAGTAATAAATAACAAATTCAGCAATTTGTTTTAAGACCTCCTATTTTTTACGACGATGTGGATAGACAAGCGATTATCGAGTACATCGCCTCGTTAACAAGTTAATCGGAGGGTAGGAATCAGCTGGGCACCAATCCTATTGAGTCGAATGGTTATTGATCCTAAGTATTTTAGAATCTATAGTTTCATAGGCTTGGGTTAAAATTTAGGATTTCGCTTTTCTAAGAACGCTTGTACGCCT
The DNA here is from genome assembly GCF_049316305.1 of Sphingobacterium sp. HJSM2_6. Lineage (NCBI taxonomy): Bacteria > Pseudomonadati > Bacteroidota > Sphingobacteriia > Sphingobacteriales > Sphingobacteriaceae > Sphingobacterium > Sphingobacterium sp. HJSM2_6. The sequence continues at coordinate 59,816 of NZ_JBMOXB010000020.1, read as the reverse complement.
TCTGCAAAATCAGGACTATGAAAGCACTGTCCGAAAGCTTTTATCTCTTGTTCAAATCCATCTACGGCATTGTTATCCTGGGCATTGATCGCTTGTATGGCTGCAGAGATCGCAGTTTTAGAACGGGTATATATTTTTGACAGGATGGATTGTCCGGTTTGAATTAATTCCTCGACTTCTACGACATGATTGACTAATCCCCATTGTAAGGCTTCTTGTGCAGTCAACATATCGCCCGTAAGAATCATTTCCATAGCTTTGCCTTTCCCTATTAAAGCGGTCAACCGCTGTGTACCTCCATATCCTGGAATCAATCCTAAGGACACTTCGGGTAAGCCTACTTTTGCTTGGCTAGAGGCAATCCGAATATGACAGGACAAGGCTAATTCTAAACCTCCTCCTAATGCAAAACCGTTTATAGCTGCTAAAACAGGCTTTGAAAAATTGGCAATCTTATCCATAAGCTCATGGCCATATCGGGCTAAAGCTATTCCTTCCTCCGGAGATTTATCTTGAAATTCTGAGATGTCTGCTCCAGCAACGAAAGCCTTGCTTCCAGAGCCTGTAAGTAACACCCCCCATACTAAGGGATTGTTCTCCAACGCTTGGAATGCTTGTTTGAGCTCTGTAATGGTTGCATAATTTAACGCATTCAATTTGGCTTCTCGATGAATATAGATCGTAGCAGTATGACCTTCGTGTTGGATGAGTAAATTTTGATAAGACATGGTTAGAAATTTATGTTTACAGATACTCGAATTCTATCTTTCGTACTATTGGGATAATTCGCATAGCTAAGCCTTTTGACATATTCTACCCGCAACACTCGCAAGATATTGTCTAAACCTACCGAACCTTCCCAATATGGGGTATTATTTAATACTTGGGTTATAATTTCCCCATCGTTATTTTTATCAAAATGAACAACATCTTGACTTAGGTAAGGATTGTTATGATCACTCAACTTTCCGTAAAACATCTGAGCTCCCCATACTTCCCGTAATTTAAGGTTTTTTATCAATGGAATCTTATTGAGTAGAAACCCTTGCAATTGATGGTAAAACCCTAACTTCAGGTATTCATCCGCCGCAAACTCCATCGGGTTCATGAGGTCATAATCTACCTTGTGACGATCTTCCTTTTGTCGCACATTTGGTAGTTCTAATAATGGATATGGTAAGGTTCCCCATATTTTCCCAGCCGTCAATTGCACATCAGCAAATCCAAGTTGGTTTAAGAATAGTCGCTTGGATGCGGAAGCCCTAAATTTCTCGTACGGATAGGACGTGTTCCAAAGACCGGCTAAACTTCGCGTATAGCTAACATTAAAAACTGGATAGCGCTCTACAATTGACCTTCTTGTTAGGTTACGATAAAAAAACTTCTCATTGGGTGCCCAACGCAGGTCAACCTGCGCCTCATTGCTGTAGATTTGGCGAAGCAATTGATCGGGATCTGCACTGCTTACCAGCCTTAAATCACCCACGGTGTTTCTATTCATATGGGTGAGGCTTGTCGATACACTGATATGGTTTCCAAATTCGATAACATGCTGTAATTGATAAGCCTTGGTATCAAACCATTTGGTCGGACTATTTCTACGTATGGATCTAAAAAAACTATCGCCTTTTAGATAAGATAGGCCCATCCCAGGTTCTAAAATGTCATGCTGGATTGCTGCCTCTATATAATGTGCAGGAAATTTAACTACAGAATTTCCATTTAAGGAAACGGCGCCCTTCAAATAATATTTCAATCGTTCGTCCCGTAATCCATAGGCCAAATACCCCTCTAAATAGGCTTTATCGGTTAATTCTTGGGTTGTCCTTCCACCTATCCTAAAGCGATTGCCCTCTATGTTATTTCTGCTGTACAGGTACTCTAATGGCCCTAACTCCAGTTTGCCTAATACGTAATATCCCTGTGCCAATAAATACCCTGTAGCCAATAATGCGTTGAAACTTTTCTTATTGTTTAAGCGTTCGATGTTTTCATAGGTTTTCGCTTCAGCGCTATTTAAATTGATAGGTCTTTCCAAAGTGCCTTGTTCTGCATTCGCCAACACTTCAACGGGAGCTCCACGAAATATTTGTTCTGGAAATGGCTGGTTAAGTCGATAATTCGTATTGATAGAGGTTCTATTGGCGAAGAATGATTCCCCTTTGCGTATACCAAAGCTAGCGAAGAATTGGGTACTGTCCAATAGCATGATTCCTTGTTCTTGTTTACTGTAATGGAAAGAAATAGTCCCTTCTTTTAGGAAATTTAAATTGCTATTTTCACTAATGGCCATTTCAGCCGACTTAACGGCATAGGATCCATCCATAGCAATGGTTAAAGTGCCTTTAAATAACAAATCAATATCGTTTCTTGGTTCAAAAGCTAATTGAATAAAATACCCTTCTTTATTGAAGACGGTATCGGTCAAATAATAGCGATAATAGAGTTTTGCATTATCTGCAATAGGGCTTAAAAATTGTTTGTTTATCACAAAAACACTTTCATCGTATACATCTACAGGTTGGAACATGTAGTTCATAAACTCCTGAATATTGGGGTTATTGATGTATCGCTTGTTAAATTCTGTTTTCTTTTGGCTATATATCTGCTTTTTAAATTTGGAAGGATTTTGCTTTCCATATACATGTGCATTACTTTCTTCTAAAAATACAGTCAACAGCTTTTTATCAGCAATACTATTGCTATCAATGTTTTCGAACAAGAAATTTAAGTCCAGTAATCCTCTTTCAAAAGTAGCTTTGGGATTTAAAAACCCAAACTTCAGCTTGTCGTATTGGTTGAATTGCAAGCTGTCTTTGCCAGTTAACCTATTTTTATATTTATGGTCTATAACCAAATCGATTAATTCGACAGCTTTATTATTTTTATTAGTATACTTTCCTCGATGGGTAATGGAAATCGCCTCAATAACACTGGAAGTAGACTCCAAGGCAATTACCCAATCCTTCAAATCCGATGGAATTTGAATTATCTGAGTCTTATAGCCCAAAGCTTGAATGATTAGCGCCTTATTCGATAGCTTGGCTGATAATTGAAATTTACCTAGACTATCGGTAGATGTGCCGATATTGCTATTGGTATATGAGATGCTTGCACCGGCTAAAGGTAAGTCAGTTTCTTTATCTACAACTAAGCCTTTAATTAAGGATTGAGCATATATAGCATTCTCTGAGAGGCTCAGAACAGAGAATAAAAGTATTAAGAAACCATAAAATCGTACTCCTCTCATAAATCAACTGGATTATTATAAAGATACAATTTGTTGCGAAAGTTCAAATTATTAAACGAAAAAAGGCACAACATAAATGTTGTGCCTTGTAAATATCTTGTGAAATCTTTCTGCTATTATAGCAAACCCAATATGGTATTGGGAAATACCCCCAATATAATGGTTAATAAGACTGCAATAAAAAATACAACTTTATAATTCATGGACAAGGTTAATACTTCTTCATGTTCTTGCTTCATGAAATACATGTGAACTACCACACGCAAATAATAATATACAGAAACTGCGGCATTTATAGCGGCTAACACCAAGAGTACCGTATGGTAATCACTCATCACATTGCTAAACATAATGAATTTGCCAATGAATCCTGCCGTTAATGGAATACCGGCCAAAGATAGCATCGCAATAGTTAATGCAAAAGCTAATCCTGGATTTGTCTTCCCCAGTCCATTGAATGACTCAAACTGATCCGATCCGATGTGTTTCTTTAATAACATTAATGATCCAAAAGCAACAATGGATGCTAATCCATAGGCTATGGAATACGTCAAGATGCCTGATGCAGAATTAGGCCCAATTGAAAGAATAGCAAATAACATATACCCCGCATGGGAGATACTGGAATAAGCCATCATACGCTTGAAACTGGTTTGCATCAATGCACTAATATTCCCAACAAACAGCGTCAAGATCACGACAGTTAACAAAATCGGTGTCCAGAATTCATTTAAAGGAATTAAAACCGTACTAAATAATCGCAAAAATCCAGCGAAAGAAGCAATTTTAACCACCGTACTCATAAAGCTAGTGATTAGAATTGGTGCGCCATCATAGACATCCGGAGTCCAAAAATGGAATGGAGCTACGCCCACTTTAAAACATAAACCTACCAGTAACAATAGAATTCCCGCATAGAATAATGGGGATATAGCGGTAGGATTATCAATAACATATTGCTTAATGGCTAACAAATCAAATGATCCTGTAGCACCGTACATTAATGTGATACCGAACAATAAGAAACCTGTTGAAAAGGCTCCCATTAAAAAATACTTTAATGCGGCCTCATTGGAATTTTTGTCCCTTCGGCGAATACCCACCAATATGTACAAAGCAACAGACATAATTTCAATACCGATAAACAACATCGCGAAATTATTATAGCTGCAGACCATTAATGCTCCTGTCAACGAAAACAAGATTAAGGTATAATACTCCGCAATATTATCTGAGATACTTTTAAAGTATTCTTTGGAAAGAAATAAGATTAGAATCGTTAACGAAATACAAACGATGGAGAAAGACAATGCAAAATGGTCAAATAATACCATCCCTTTGTACAAAGGCTCTGCCACTTGATTCCATGCGCACACCTCAAAAGCTAATGCAGCAACTAATCCTAATATACTCACAGGTAACAACGCATTCTTTGCTTTGAACAAGCCTAAATACAGCACTAAAATACCTAAAAGAGAAAGTGTGATAATCGCACCCATAATATATTGTTAAACTTGTTCTATTTAATTTGTTGTAATAATTGTCCTACTGATGCTTCTGATAAATGCAATAATCCATTTGGAAATACACCTAAAACGATAACCAAGGTTGAAATAATTAATAAGACAAGAACTTCAAATCCTTTCACATCAGAAACCTGTTGATATGCTACATCCAATGGACCAAGCATGGTCTTTTGAAATAATCTCAACATATATATTGCTCCAAAGATTAATGTTGTACCTCCGAAAACGGCGTACCATAACCCATATTCAGGAACAGCAAAAATACCTTTCAATAATAAAAATTCACCGATGAAACCATTTGTTAATGGCAGTCCAATAGCACCCATCAGAATAATTAAAAAGAACGTCGCAAGGATTGGCATTTTAGAAGCCAAACCTCCCAAGTCTGTCATATTACGGACGTTTGTTCTGTTTTGAATTATATCAATAATGAAGAAAAGGCCTACAACAGATATACCATGATTTACGGCCTGTAAAATCGCACCCTGTAAACCTTCTTGCGTAAAGGAGAAAATACCCGCGGAGATTAATCCAACGTGTGCAATGGATGAATATGCAATTAAACGTTTAGCGTCTTTGATTTTAAATGCGATAATGGAACCATATACAACACCAATAACACATAGGATCAGTGCCACGTGTGCATAACTAGCGACCGCCGAAGGTACCAAAGGCAATAACCAACGTAACAAACCAAAAATACCCATCTTCAACATGATACCTGACAGTAACATCGTTCCCGCAGCGGGTGCATGTGTATACGTGTCCGGTTGCCAAGTATGAAAAGGAAATAATGGAATCTTTATAGCAAATGCTACAAAAAATGCCCAGAATATCCAGCGTTGCGAAGCATCAGTTAAAGTTAAGGAGGTCAAGGTAGTCCAAGATAAATCTTTAGCACCTGTCTGTTGGTATAAATATATGATGGCAATCAACATTAACAAACTGCCGAAAAAGGTATAAATAAAGAATTTAAGATTAATTCTTATGCGATCACCCTCACCCCATAAAGCACAGATAAAATATATAGGTATTAAAGCCGCTTCCCATCCTACATAGAATGAAAAGGCATCTAAGGAGATAAATACCAAGACAAGCCCCGCTTGCATAAAGGATATTAACGCATAAAAGTTCCCCTTCTTGGCATGTCCAAAGCTTGACAAAATAATTAGCGGTATTAATCCATTCGTAAGTAACAACATCGGTAGACTAATTCCATCTATACCTATTTTAAATTCTATACCTAAATTGGCAATCCATGTCCATGACTGCGCAAATTGAATCGATGCGTCAGGAACAAATTGACATAGAAATGGTATCGTTAAAATAAGTTGTAGCAATGACAACACGAAAGCAACCCATCGGGAAGCATTGCTGTTTATAAATGCCAGAATAATAGCACTTACAACCGGTAATAATAGCAGTATAAAAAGGTTATCCATTGATTCCTAAAATTCTGTTCTAGATGGTAAATAATCCGTAAAGCATGAAGGCAATAACCCCAATTACCATCATAAAAATATAAAACCCTACGTGTCCCGTTTGTAAAAGACGAATTCCTTTACCCGAAGACACAAACATATCGCCAAGCCCATTAATTAGGCTATCGATACCAGCACGATCGACGAACTTATAAAGCACCTTGGAAAGACCATTTAATGGCTTTACAAATACGCTGTCGTATAGTTCATCAATATATAGTTTATTATAGGATAGGCGCTGTAAAAGACCTTGCGGCTCCTCGGAGCTCTTGCTTGCGTCCAATTGATTTGATTTCGCAAATCGATTATAAGCTATAACCGCCATGATGATTGCTCCTAAAGCGGATGCACCCATCAACAAATACTCCGTTTGGTGCGATAAGTGAAATGGTTCAGCAATAGCATTGGTTTGTGCAAATACTGGTGCTAAGAATTCTTTCAACCAATTTCCACCGTGTAGAGCTTCTGGAATATTCAACAATCCCGCTACCGCTGCCAATATGGCCAACACAATCAGTGGCAAGGTCATCGGCCAAGGAGATTCATGCAAGTGTTTCTTTTGAACCTCTGTTCCTCTAAATGAAGAGAAAAAGGTAAGGTACAATAAACGAAACATATAAAATGCAGTACACAATGCGCCTAAGAAACCTAACACCCAAAACACCGGACTAGATACAAAGGCATAAGCTAGAATCTCATCCTTAGAAAAGAATCCTGATAAAGGAGGGATACCCGCTATAGCAATCGTTCCTATTAGCATCGTCACATAAGTAACTGGCATAAACTTCTTCAAGCCACCCATAGAGCGCATATCTTGCTCATTACTCATGGCATGTATTACAGAACCAGCTCCTAAAAATAACAGCGCTTTAAAGAAAGCATGCGTCAATACGTGGAAAAAAGCACCTGTAAAAGCTCCAACCCCTAATCCTAAAAACATATAGCCTAGTTGAGATACCGTGGAATAAGCTAATACTTTCTTGATATCATTTTGAGTGATTGCAATAAATGCCGCCAACAGTGCCGTTGCAACACCAATAATAGCAATGATTTGCATTGTTATCGGAGACAGGGTAAACATGATATTTGAACGTGCAATCATATATATTCCGGCCGTCACCATCGTCGCTGCGTGAATAAGTGCCGATACGGGTGTAGGGCCAGCCATTGCATCTGGCAACCAGGTGAACAATGGTATTTGAGCAGATTTACCGGTTGCTGCTACAAATAACAATAAGGTTATAACTAACAAGGTACTATCGCCCATTGGCAAAAGACCCGCTTGCCCTAAAACCTCATTGAATTCTAAAGAACCAAAATTTGCTAATATGAAAAACAAGGCGATTAGAAATCCTAAATCTCCTATTCTATTCATTACAAAGGCCTTTTTTGCCGCCTTAGCATAGCTAGTGTTTTTATACCAAAATCCGATTAACAAGTAAGAACACAATCCTACGCCTTCCCAACCGATAAACATCACTAAATAATTAGAACCTAGGACCAATAGGAGCATAAAAAACACAAACAAGTTTAAGTAGGCAAAATACTTACCAAAACCTGTATCATTAGCCATATAAGCCGAAGAATAAAGGTGAATTAAAAACCCTACTCCTGTAATAATTAACAGCATAATGGAACTCAATGGATCCACCAAAAAGCTCAAATTGATACTTAAACTACCAACTGTGAACCAATTAAAAATTTCTTTACTGAATTCAGCAGTCTCACCAAGTTGTCTGGCATCCCAAACTTCCTTAAACAATCCACAACTCAATAAAAAGGAAACCAATATGACTCCACAACCAACCACCGAGATGACGATTTTTGGAAGCATATTTCTTAGCAACCCCAACACGACAAATCCTAGAAAAGGAATCAGTGGTATAAGCCAAATTAAATCTATCATATTCAATATCTTTCTTTATTCTAAAAAATTACCACCTTAATTTATTCAAGGACTCAATATCCACTGATTTCGTATTCCGATACACCATAATGATGATGGCTAAACCAACTGCTACTTCAGCAGCTGCCAATGCCATGATAAAAAAGACAAATACTTGTCCACTAGGATCGCCACGATAGGCAGAAAATGCTGCTAGCAATAGGTTTACCGAATTTAACATCAACTCGATAGACATCATGATGATGATGACATTGCGTCTAATCAATACACCAATAATACCTATGACAAAGATGATGCTGCAAAATATCAGATAATGGTTCAGGGGTATTCCCTGCATATTTTGAATGAGACTATCCATGTTTTTCTACTCGTGAATCTTTTTTAGCTAATAAAACTGCGCCAATCATCGCCGTCAATAACAGTATTGAAGAAATCTCAAATGGCAATAAAAAATCGCTAAATAATACTTTACCTAAGTTTTTAACTAAGCCGATGTTTTCATGTGCTTCTACAAAGCCATTATTCGTTTCAATTACTTTAAATGCGCCTAAGAATGTCGCTAACAAACACATCCCAGCTATTGCGCCCATAAACTTCACTAAATTTGACTTCATGGGTTCCGTTTCTTTATTCAAATTCAAAAGCATCAGAACAAATAGGAAAAGAACCATGATTGCGCCCATATAGACGATAAAGTTTACCACAGCAAGAAACTGCGCATTTAACAAAATGTAATGAACAGTAAAGGTGAAAAAGGTGATAACCAAATATAACACACTATGCACCGGATTTTTTGTAAAGATGGTCATCAATGCAAAAAATATAGACAAGAATGCTACAAAATAAAATATAGTCATGATTTAGTTTGTTGTTTTTGCTGGTGATAACTGCGTAATATCAAACTTTGCTTCCAGCAATTTATCTTTACCATAAATAAAATCTTTCCTCAAATAATCTGCTGTCACATGGCTACCATCCAAATAAATCGCTTCTTTAGGACAGGCCTCTTCGCACAATCCACAAAAAATGCAACGCAGCATATTAATTTCATAAACTACAGCATATTTCTCTTCGCGGTATAATTCCTCTTCTCCTTTTTTACGTTCTCCCGCAGTCATGGTAATCGCTTCAGCAGGGCAAGATAATGCACATAAACCACAAGCGGTACAACGCTCACGTCCCAATTCATCCCGTTTTAAAGAGTGTTGGCCTCTAAAATTCTTAGAATACGGACGAACTTCCTCGGGGTATTTAACCGTAGGTATTTTTTTAAAAAAGTGCTTGATAGTTATCGACAAACCTTTGGCAATAGCGGGCAAATAAATGCGCTCCCAAAAATTCATTGGTTTCTGTTCAAGTACCTTTTTTCTATTTGATAATGATTGCATAATCAGTGTCAGATTAAAAATAAGTGTCTTTAATAATAGTAATGACTCCTGTCAAAACAATATTGGCTATTGCCAAAGGGATCAGCATTTTCCATCCTAAATTCATCAATTGATCATACCGGAATCGCGGCAATGTCCAACGAATCCACATGAAGAAAAAGATAAATCCAAATATTTTTAAGAAGAATACCAGTACGCCTATGATTGTTATCCAATTCTCCGAAAGACCTAAATCATACATAAATGGAAAATTATATCCCCCAAAATATAAGGCCGCCATTAATGAAGAAGAAACAAACATATTAATGTATTCCGAAAACATGTAAAGTCCAAGTTTCATCGACGAATACTCCGTATGATATCCACCAACCAGTTCCGTCTCACATTCCGGTAAATCAAAAGGAACCCGATTACATTCCGCGAAGGCACAAGTGATGAATATTAAAAAACCCAAAGGTTGTACCCAGATATTCCAATTCACAAATCCTGATTGTTGCGCCACAATTTCACCAATAGAAAGTGTTTGAGTCACCATTAGCAAAGCAATGATAGAAAGACCCATAGCAATTTCATAACTGATACTTTGCGATGCAGCACGAATAGCCCCCATTAAGGAGAATTTATTATTCGAAGCCCAACCTCCCAACATGATTCCATATACCCCCAGTGCGATCACACCGAAGATGTATAAAATACCTACATTCACATCAGCCACCTGCAGCGAAACTGCACGGTCACCGATCGTTAAAGTCTGTCCCCATGGAATTACTGCCGAACTAATACATGCGGTTATTATCGCAATAGTAGGACCTAAGATAAACAACCCCTTATGAGCGCCAGCAGGGATAATCTCTTCTTTAAAAAAGAATTTCCCGCCATCACATAAAGGCTGTAATAAACCAAATAATCCGGCACGGTCTGGACCGTAACGGTCTTGCATAAAACCAGCAATTTTACGTTCTGCTAAGGTAGAATACATCGCAATTACAAGCGTTACGACGAAAACAATAACAACTAAAATTAACTTTTCTATTATAAAGGCTGTTTCCATTTTGTCCGTTGTTATTTTAATTTTTCAGATCTCGCAAACTGCTCCACATTAGCTTCCTGCAACAAAGGGTTATCCTTAATTACCGGTGGAGGGTTAAATGCATAATAATGATTAGAAGCGATCACCGATTGCTCACTAACCGGAGTTGGCTCTTCCAATTTCCAGTCATTGGTATGTTTCTTATCAAAACGACAGGTATTGCAGATAAACTCATCCACTTCATCAAACTCATCCTTTCTACCCGTAACACGGATTACATCCGTACCTTTGTACCATAAAGTAACATTTCCAGAACAAGTAGGACAATCCCGATGCGCATTCACAGGCTTAGTAAACCATACCCTATTTTTAAATCGGAAAGTTTTATCTGTCAATGCCCCAACCGGACAAACATCAATCACGTTACCGATAAAATCATGATCCAATGCGTTTTCAATAAAAGTAGAAATTTCCGCATGGTCGCCTCGGTTAAGAATACCATGTTCTCTTTTCTCTGTTAACTGATTTGCCACAAATACACAACGATAACATAGAATACAGCGATTCATGTGTAATTGGATTTTATCCCCTATATCAATTCGATCAAACGTACGACGTTCAAACTCATACCGTGTTTGATCAGATCCATGTTCATATCCTAAATCTTGAAGCTTACATTCGCCCGCTTGGTCACACACTGGACAATCCAGTGGATGATTAATGAGTAACATTTCAACAACCGCTTTCCGAGCTTCCAACACTTCTGATGAGGTAATGTTGAGCACCTCCATCCCATCCATCACGGTGGTTCTACATGAAGCAACCAATTTAGGCATAGGTCGAGGATCTTTTTCAGAACCCTTACTTACTTTCACCAAACAAGTACGGCATTTACCACCGCTACCCTCTAATTTAGAGTAATAGCACATCGCTGGAGGCACCACTTCCCCCCCAATTTGTCTTGCTGCATTTAATATCGTAGTACCTGGAGCAACCTCTAATGGAATGCCATCGATACTTACTTTGAACTTTTGTATTTCTTCTGCCATGAGTAATCTTTCCTTAAAGATGCCCTACTTATTCCAATACAGGAACTAACGGATCCGCATAATGTGCTAAACCATAATTTCTTGATAATGCCTCTTGCGGATGTTGAATATGCCATTCAAACTCGTCTCTAAAATGACGAATTGCTGCAGCCACAGGCCATGCCGCAGCATCACCTAGTGGACATATGGTATTACCTTCGATTTTTCGTTGAATTTCCCACAACAAATCGACATCTTCCATACTGCCATAGCCGTTCTCAATCTTATGCAAGATTTTTTCCATCCAGCCAGTACCTTCCCGACAAGGAGAACACTGTCCACAACTTTCGTGACGATAAAACCGCGTATAATTCCAAGTATTGCGCACTATACATTGATCCTCATCAAATGCGATGAAACCTCCAGAACCCATTGCAGTACCGCTTACAAAGCCGCCATCCGCCAAGGATTCATAAGTCATCAAACGAGCATCACCTTTTATTGTTTTAGTAACTAAATTTGCAGGCAATATAGGCACAGACGATCCTCCGGCCACTACAGCCTTCAGTCGCTTACCATTGGCTATACCAGCACAATATTCATCTGAATAAATAAACTCTTCCACTGACAAGCCCATTTCAATTTCATAAACCCCAGGTCTCACTAAATTTCCTGAAGCTGATATCAATTTGGTTCCAGTACTTCGCTCGATACCAATTTTTGCATACTCTTCACCACCATCATTCACAATTGGAACAGTCGCTGCTATCGACTCCACATTATTTACCACTGTTGGACAGCCATATAATCCTGCAACAGCTGGAAAAGGAGGTTTAATTCTTGGGTTACCACGCTTGCCTTCTAGAGATTCTAAAAGGGCCGTTTCTTCACCACAGATATATGCACCACCACCAGGTTGAACATAGATCTCCAAATCGTAACCTGTACCTAATATATTTTTACCTAAAAAACCCGCAGCTTTAGCTTCAGCAATTGCTTTTTCCATAATGCGGATTTGAGGCATCATTTCCCCACGAATATAGATATAGGAGGTATTAGCCCCTAGCGCATAACTCGATACAATCATACCTTCAATCAAGGCATGAGGGATATGAGTCATCAAATATCGATCTTTAAATGTACCAGGTTCAGATTCATCCCCATTACACACCAAATAACGCGATACGCCCTCTGGTTTTGCCAAAAAACTCCATTTCATGCCTGTCGGAAAACCCGCACCACCACGACCACGAAGACCAGATTTCTTGACCTCCTCCACAACATCCTCTGGAGTCATACTTTTTAAGGCTTTTTCTACGGCACGGTATCCTCCTTTTTCGCGATATACTCCGAAACCTTGGATACCTGGCACTCCGATATGTTCTAATAATAACTTACGTCCCATAGTGCTAAGCCTTATTTAATGATTGATCTTTCAAATTACCTATCAACTCATCTACACTTTCGGTAGTTAAGTTTTCATAAAATGTATAGCTTGGGCCAATTTGTAAAACAGGGCCAAAACCACAGGCTGCTAAACATTCCACACCTCTCCAAGAAAACAAGCCATCTGCAGTCACTTCCCCTTCCTTAACCCCCAATTTCTCTTCCAGGTGATTCATGATTTTCTCAGCTCCTACTAAACAGCAAGGACCTGTACGGCATATTTCAAGCAAATATTTACCTTGAGGCTGCAACAGGTACATGGTGTAAAATGTTGCTACTTCATAAACTTCGATAGGTTGAATATTTAAAAACAAAGCCACTTTATCCATCGCATCCACACTCAGCCATCCATATTCCTCTTGTACTAAATGCAATATGGGTAAAAGTGCCGATTTCTGTTTCCCTTCTGGATACCGAGACACCACTTCTGAAAATTTATTCAAAAGCGCTGCTGAAAATTCGACTATAAGATTTTCTTTAACACTAAGCATCTAATTCTCCTGCTATAACATTTAAACTACTCATATTTAATATCGCATCAGAAAGAAGCATTCCGCTACTCATTGGCGCAAACATTTGATAATTGATAAAAGAAGGTCTTCTAAAATGTAGACGATAAGGCGTACGCCCACCATCATGGATCAAATAAAAACCTAACTCCCCATTTGCACCTTCCACCGCATGGTATACCTCATCCTTTGGAGCGTCCCATTCACCCATTACAATTTTGAAATGGTAAATCAAGGCTTCCATATTCGTATACACCTGCTCTTTCGGAGGTAAGTAAAATGCGGGTACATCTGCATGAAAAACACCCTTCGGCTCTTTTTCAATTTTTTCTAATGCTTGTTTAATGATGCGCATAGACTGCCACATCTCTTCGTTCCGCACCATAAAACGATCATAAACATCGCCATTGGTTCCAACTGGAATGTCAAAGTCAAACTCTTCATAAGAACAGTATGGAGAATGCGCACGAACATCGTAATCTACACCTGTAGCACGTAATATTGGACCAGACCAACTATAAGCCAATGCTTCTTCAGGCGTTACTGAAGCTACATTAGAGGTCCGCTCTATAAAAATTCTATTCCGATCAAATAAATCTTGAAATTCCCGCAATACTGGAGGGAAACGCTCTAAAAACTCATTGATTTTTTCAAAGGCTACCGCATTAAAATCACGTTCAAAACCTCCTATACGACCTATATTGGTCGTTAAACGTGCGCCGCAAATTTCTTCGTAAATCTCGTAAATAAATTCACGCTCTTGCATCACATACAAGAAACCGGAGAACGCACCCGTATCCACACCCAATATACCGTTGCAAATAATATGATCCGCTATTCGAGCTAATTCCATCACAATCACACGCATATACTGAACGCGTTTAGGGATTTCAATGTCCAAAAGCTTTTCCACGGTCATATGCCAACCCATATTATTGATCGGTGAAGAACAATAATTCAAGCGGTCTGTCAATGGGGTTATTTGGTAAAAAGGTCTATGTTCTGCGATCTTTTCAAATGCTCTGTGAATATATCCAATAGTTGATACCCCACTCACAATACGTTCCCCATCAATTTGAACTACATTTTGAAACACACCATGCGTAGCAGGATGCGTAGGCCCTATATTTAGGGTTAGTAATTCATCTTGAGGATCATTATCGTCAAAAACAGGGGAATTGTGGGATATTCTGGTAATAGGTTTACTCATTGCTCTGTATCACTTAACGTCCAAAATAAAAATCCTTCTTATCTACCCGATTAGGATCTTCCAAAGGATATTCCTTACGCATCGGAAAAACGTCTAAATCATCCATATTCAAGATTCTCCGAAGATCTGGATGACCCGCAAAGTTAATTCCGTAAAAATCATAAGTCTCCCGTTCCATCCAATTCGCACCTAACCACACTGTAGTAGCCGAAGGAATTGTCAAATCTTCTTTAGCAAGAAATACTTTAATCCGTATACGAAGGTGATAGACTAAACTATGCACATGATAAACCACGGCAAACGATTGCTCCAAATTTGGATAATGTACTGCGGTAATATCAGTTAGGTAGATAAATTGTAAGGTCTCATCCGTTTTAATCCAAGATAAAAGGTCGATGATGGTCTCTCTATCCGTTTCTATGGTTAATAATCCCTTAGGCTCAGAAACATTTGCGATATGACCTGCAAATTTAGTCTGTAGCTTTTCTAGGACTAGTTCATTTGTCAACTTATCCATTATCTGTTACTATTCCGTATTGTTCCAATAATGCCTTATACTCTGGAGTATTTCTTCTATTTAAGGATTCGCTTTTTACAATATCCTGTAATCTTAGCACCCCGTCTAAAATCGCTTCTGGTCTTGGGGGGCATCCAGGCACATATACATCTACTGGTATAATCTCATCGATCCCTTGCAAAACTGAATAAGTATCGAAAATACCGCCACTAGATGCACAAGCTCCAACAGCAATTACCCAACGTGGTTCTGCCATTTGTACATAAACTTGTTTAAGTACTGGGGCCATTTTCTTAGCGATAGTTCCCATGACCAATAACATATCCGCCTGACGAGGAGAGAAACTTGGTCTTTCCGCACCAAAACGAGCTAAATCATAGGTAGAACCCATCGTCGCCATAAATTCAATTCCACAACATGACGTTGCAAATGGCAATGGCCACAAGGAATTTGCCCTTGCCAATCCGATTGCTTTATCCAATGTTGTCGCAAAAAATCCCGCTCCTTCTACACCTGGAGGTTTATCTGCCAATGTTATATTGCTCATTGTGTTAATTAGCTTATCATAGATTTGGATGTTTTTAATCCCAATCCAATGCTTTCTTTTTAATGATGTAAATAAATCCTAATAGCAATAAGCCCATGAACACGAACATTTCAATCAGTCCTTCCCAACCGAATTCCCTAAAGTTAACGGCCCATGGATACATAAAAATGACCTCAATATCAAAAATCACAAAGAGAATAGCGACTAAAAAATATTTAATGGAAAATGGTTGTCTAGCGTTTCCGATCACTTCCACTCCAGATTCAAAAGAACCTAATTTATTTTCTGTACGAACTTTCGGACCTATTAAATGGGTACCAATAATGGTGGTGACACCAAAACCTACGGCCACTGCCAGTTGTATTAGGATAGGGATATAATCTACAGACGTGCTCTGCCCAGTTATCTCAGTCATATTTAGTTTCTGTCTATTAGTAGTGTAGCAAATTTAACAAAAACTGCTAATAAAAAAAGGGACTGTTATCAGTAACAGTCCCTTTTTTGTTATTTTGAATCATTATAAATTACAAAGCTTCAATCATTTGCTTTGCCAATTCATCTTCTGGTTTAATTTTCAATGTTTCCGCAAAATGTTGTTTTGCTTTTTCATTATCACCTTTCAAATAAGCAAAATAACCAATGTAATTATGGGCATCAGCCGCATAAACATTATTATTTGCATCTTGCTTAGTCGAAGCAGCGATAGCTGCTAATAACTGAGTGAAAGAGTCTACAAAAATACCTTTTGCATTTTCTGGATCATTAATAACATTATCCAATGCTAATTCCGATAAACCTTTGAAGTATAAAGAAGGAATCTTGTACATTTCAACTGCACGAGTTTCAGTCGCAGCTGCTGATAATGACAATGATTTAATCGCTTCTTCCAAATGAGGCTTAGCTTCATTATATTTTGCTGTTGCTTCTTCTGGAGTTAATTCAACGCCATCTTGAGCAGATAATAATTTAGAACCAACACCGTAAGCGATTTGACCTAAATAATAATTCGCATCGGAATAATAATTAGATTTTGGATTCGCAGAAGGTACACGGAATAATTTTTTCGCAGTTTCCAAATCACCTTCTTGATATCTTAAGAAAGCCATCTCTGAAACCTCTGCGTCTAAATCCTCATCTTCCCCTTGCTTAGCAATGGCATCTTTAATTAATTGTTGACCTTTTGCTTCATCACCAGCAATTACTTCAGACATACCTGCAAAATAGAAATCTCGCGCGATTAAACGACTAGGATCTACTTTAGAAAATAGCTCCGTCATATATTCTTTAGCTTTCGCATAATCCTTATCTTGGGTAAATGCAATATATCCTAAATAACGGAATACTTTAGAATCTACACCTGGCATCGTAGATAATTCTTGAGAAACTGTTTTCAATTCATCATAGTTTCCTGAATATACCAAGAAGTCAGCATAACGAACTTTTGCCTCTACTGAGTTATCACCTGTCAAGGATAAATACTTTTTGTAATTTTCAACCGCTTGTTGGTTAATTTCACGGTATTTCGCTTGTTCAGAATCCGGTAATTTTAAAGAAGACAAGTAATAAGTCTCTGCCAATTCACGGTAAATAGGTCCGTAGTTAGGATTTTCAGCCGCTAAAGCGTTCAAATCTTCAAAAACGACATCGTAAGCTTGCGCTCTTCTCGAAATAATCGCTTGACCAATTTTAGGAGCTAATAACTGATCGTCTAACGCTAAAGCTTCACGGTATGCCACGAATGCAGGGCTACTTTCACGAAGTCCAGCATAAGCATCACCGATTGCAGTAGGCACCAAAGGATCCTTAGCATTCATTTCTTTTGCTTTGGTCAGGTATTCTAAGGCTTTTTTATAATCAGGTTTTGGCGCTTCATTATACGCTTTACCTACATAGTAAAGGCTGATATAATCTTTTTTACCTATTCCTTGAGTTGCTTCTGAAAATTTTTGTTCAGCAGCACTTGCATTACCTTTTTCAAGGTCTACAATACCCAAACCTATTAAATTTAATTTTTCTTTAGGAGCATTGGTAACTCCTTGTTGAAATACGATAGCAGCAGAATCTACTTTATCATTTATTAAGTGAATTTGCCCTAAATAAAAATAATTCTCTCCATCTTTAGCCTTCTTCTCAACCAACTGTTGCAAAATTCCCTTCGCTTTTCCATATTGCTCCGTTTCAATTGCAGCCTTTGCATCCTTCAAGCTTTGTGCGTTTACTGTTCCAACAGCTCCCGCTAATAAAAGGCTTAAAAATAATTTGCTGTTTGTCATAATCTATTTTTTACTCTTTGTTATAAACTAATTTATGTTATCTCTTATTATAATTTCTCTTCCTGGCATTGTAGCAGGCAATATGCCCGCCTTTAATGCTACCCGTTGTCCACGATCACCGGTTAGAAATGCAGAAAAACCAATCCCCAATCCCATGTTTGGTTGATAATTCAACACATAAAACGTAGTCTTCAATGCGTATTCATCGGTAGCAAAAGTTGTCTGTGAAGGTTTGAAATATGATTCTGTACCATCATCAGCCAATGTTTGAAGGCTTAAGATACGAAATTTATTTGCTTCTCCAAACTTCCTTCTGTAATCTAAATACTGACCATAGGAAAGAACTCCAATTTGGTTATTATTTTCTGCCAATTGTGTTAATAATTCCTCTGAACTTGTTAAAGGTTTAACAGATTTTGCAGAAATTTTATCCACCTTCGCGTACTCTTTTATTCTTCTCACCATACTTGAATTCAAGTTATCAAACAACAACAGCTTCTCCGTATTCTCTCCATTTAACAATGACTTTAACGTATGAATTGTAATTGAAGTATCTGGCGATGCGATATTATTTACAAAAACAACGCCATCATAGAATATTGGAAAAACTTTAGGTTTAATATTACGTTGTTTAAACCCTGCATTTTCTTCGTCAGAGAGCTCACGCGCTAAAATGCCCATGGCACCCTTCCCTTGAATAATCGCATTGATTGCTTCGCGTTCTGGCAGAGGCAATAACCTAAAATTCGAATTGGTATACGAACTTTTAAATACCTCCATTTGCTCATTGATGATAGGAAATACAGCCTCATCGACAATTATGGTCATTTCGCCCGTAAGAATATCATTGGAACTCGGCACAGATCCTGCCTCTTCGGTTTGACTAGCTTCCTTATTAGAAGTCGTCGAACTCGAGCAAGAATAGGCTAACAGCACAAATGCTAATAAATAGTAAGAATACAAAATTCTACGCATCATATAATTTAGAATATAATTCTACGCTAAGGATTAATTTAATCCCTAAAATTATTTTGCCACAAGCGTGCAAAGCGCATAAATGAATATACAATTAGGAGTATTCCAAAAAGCTTTTTATAGGTTGGATCTATAGTAATGGGGAAATTTTGCCAAAAAACAATTAATAAGCCCAATACCAAATAAAAGCCGAACATGAATAGTCCTAAAATGGACAGAAATCGCTGTGTGGGCGATTTCTGTCTAAAAGTTTTCTTTATTGAAGGATTCGCCATGACGAATTACATTTGCGATAAGTCTAAGCGGATCGGCAATGAATATTTCACAGGTACCTTACGACCATTTTGAACCGCAGGGTTCCATTTTTTTGATTTTTTCAATGCATTAACGGCCGCATTACCAATACCGTGTGACAAATCTCTATCAATTTTGATATCAGTAACTTGTCCTGTTCTATCAATGACAAAAGAAAGTTGCACAGTACCTTTCACACCAGCTTCAATAGCCGCTTGTGGGTATACTAAGTTGTTTTGTACAAAGGTACGGAAAGCGTTAATACCGCCTGGATATTCAGCTGGTACTTCAACCGCCTCAAAATCGTACACTTTGTTTGCATCACCATCAGGAGATCCAGTAGTAGAACCTGTAATAGCTCCCTCTACTTTTTTACTTCCAAATTCACCTGGAGGAACTGCTGTACCACCTGGTGTACCTTTTAAAGTCAACCTAGCTGGTGTTGCATTTTTCTCTTTGATTTCCTCTTGAGAAACTACTTCTTCAGTAACTTGTCTAGAGTCAACCACTTTAGGCTCCGGAAAACGGATCAAATCTTCTGCAGGAGGATCTTGAGCGATACGCTGAGGTGGCTCTTCTTCTTGTGGAAGAGGCTCTTCTTCTTCCTCCTCTGGTGGTGGCACCAAATCCTCAAGGGTAACTGGAGTTACTATTTGTTGTTCAACAGCCTCCTTCTCAGGAAAGATATTGATATCAAATGCTTTCACAGCTACAAAGAGAAGAACGACAGACGAAACCGAGAATAAAGCAATATTGGTCGCCTTTGGGGCATACTTACGCAAGGCATAAGCTCCATATTCTTTATTTCTATTCTCGAAAACGACATCAAGCCATTCTTTCTTAAATAAGTCTAATTTTGAACCAATCATTTCTTTAACGATTTATATCACTTAGTTAACATTATAAGCTCCATTGGTTTTTAAAACCTCAACCTCTTCAGGTTTAATTTTGGAGATCATATAACGTTTAATATCTGTGATTTTCATTTCATCTAATATGTCTACCAAGTTCAAGTGTACAGATTCGTCACTCGGACGGATAACGACGATTAAGTCTTTACCACCTGTTGCTTGAGGAACTTGCGCTTTTTTCTCTAAAAGAACTTTGCGGATTCCTTCCTTGGTATAATCAACTACTGTTGGAGGTACGATTGGCTTAGCCAATTGTCCGTAATACCACACGATTTTATTGTCAGATCCTAGTAATAAGGTAATTGAACGATTATCCGCAATTTCCAATTCTGGATTTTTTTCCTGAAGATCTTTATTCTTATCAGGCATCGCAATATCCATCGCTTGTGGCTTACTCAACGATGTTGTAAGCATGAAGAATGTAATCAAAAGGAATGCTAGATCCACCATCGCGGTTAAATCTACTTTACCTCCATTTTTCTTCGACCTTACTTTCCCGCCTTTTTTACCACCCCCGCTGTCTTGATTTAATTCTGCCATTTTCTTCTAATTATTGTTCAGTACGTAACCCGGTCACAAAACTAAATTTGTTTTGTTTTTGATTTCTCAAGGTTTCGATGATCAAATTCATAATTGAGTACTTCTCCTTAGCGTCTGCTTTAATCGCCACTTTCATCTGTCCTGGATCCACAAAATTCTTTTCTTTTGCTTCTCTATCGCGATTAAACTCCACAGATGCCATACGTGCTTGCTGAACCCAATGATAAAGTTCATTACTTTCAGTTTCTGTACTATCTACAGGAATACCCGTTTGCACATCTTCTTTACGTTTATCTTTTTCTAATGCTAATAGACCACGTAATTGCTTAATTGGCACCCCGAAATCGTCCATAAACTTAAACTTCTCATAGTCTTCTGCCGAAAACGGAATCTGATATTTTGCAGACATTTGCTTCAAAGTCATTTCCCTAACATTAGGGTTTTTGATTCCGAAGAAAACTTTACCACCGTGTCCCACTGTAATTACTGCCAAATTATCATCTGGTAATTTATCTAAAGTGGTAGACGCTGGTGTATCTACTGGCATCGTTTCTGGCTGACGCGCTGTTGCTGTCAATACGAAGAATGTAAGAAGCAAGAAAGACACGTCACACATCGCAGTCATATCGATGGATGTTCCGGCTCTTTTTATTTTTGCTTTTCCCATTTCTTTTCTTCTTTAATTGTGAATACGCTTATACTTTCATCATAATGATGCGAAAGGGTTGAAAATTGCATAAATTATTTTCAACTATTTTTCGACATCTTATTTGTGGTTCGCAGCGTAAGTTTGTACAATTGAGAAACCTGCCTCATCGATTGAATAAGTCAAGGTGTCAATTTTTGAAGTCAAGATGTTATAGAAAATGATCGCTACTGTAGAAGTTGCGATACCTGTAGCCGTGTTAATTAGGGCCTCAGAGATACCGTTTGCTAATTTCGCTTGGTCAGGAGCACCGCCTGTTGCTAAGGCCGAGAACGCCTTGATCATACCTGTTACCGTACCTAATAGACCTGTTAATGTACCGATAGATACTAATGTTGCTAAAACTGTTAAGTTTTTCTCTAACATAGGCATTTCTAATGTTGTAGCTTCTTCAATCTCTTTTTGGATAGCTAACACTGATTTTTCAGTATCTAATCCTGGATTTGCTTCAACATCTTTGTATTTTAATAAACCTGCTTTGATTACGTTCGCTACAGATCCTTTTTGTTTATCACATTCTTGGATAGCTGAATCGATGCTTCCAGTTCTTAATAAACCTTGAACTTTTCTTACAAAGTTCCCTACATTTCCTGTACCAGTTGCTTTGCCAATTACGATAAAACGCTCAATTGCAAAAACGAATACCATTAAGAATAATCCGATAAGTACAGGTACAATTAATCCTGCATGGTACACCATTCCGAAGTAGTTTCCTGGTTTTGGTTGGTTTGCTGGGTTTTCATCAATAAAGTTTGATGGTGCTCCCATTACATACTCATAAACCAAATAACCTATGACTAAACAAATGATAATTGCTAAACTCGCAAATAAATTACCCGCATTGCCACTCTCTTGTTTAGCTGGGGCTGATGTAGTTTTTGGTGCGTTTGCCATTTTTTACTAATTTTTAGATTTTTACTGTTGTTTAATTATTAAAAGTTAAATTCAATTTTATGCAAGTTATTAGCCGTTATTTTACATAAATTCAAAACAAATATAGCATTTTATGTTAAAAACAAAATTAATTTGAAGATATCCGAATTACCTGTTAGGTTGTGTTACGACTTCATTGATATTCTTCAGCAGTAATCAAATCAATGTATGCTATTTTGTCTCACATAACGGTTTGACATTCCTTTTTTTTTACAATGAAAACTATTTTTTTTCTGATATGCAAATTATCAAATCGTTAAATACAAAAATTAAGTAAGCGTTTACTTACTTTGACCTCCAGCACTTTCTAGGTTTTCCCTGAATTCCTGTTAGTATTGGTTTGTAATTTAACGCTTTACAAGGACATTTTATTTCATTACCCAAAACTTTTTACTTGATAACCTTCTGATTGAAGAAATTGGATAATTTTTTCTTTAAAGTCCCCCTGTATCATTATTTCCCCATCTTTACTCGTACCGCCAACTCCGCAACGCTGCTTTAACTGTTTAGCAAGTATATCTAAATCCTCCTGAATTCCCACAAATCCTGTAATTAAAGTAACTGTTTTCCCCTTTCTAGATTTCTTGTCCAAACCAACTTTTAACTTTTGTTTATTGTTGCTTAAGGTTTCCTGTAACAATTCGAATGCAGAATCGGTATATTCAAAATCCGAGGCCGTGGAAAACACCACCCCATCATACCGTTGTTTTTTTGGTTTACTCATATTCATCAACAAATTATATTTAACGCCTTGGGCATCACTTCTATATGGATTTGACTTCCTAAATCAATGGGTTCTCCATCGACATGCACCGAATTTTGACCGTCCAATTGTATACTAATTTGCTTCCCAGGTATTATTTCCACATATTCGGACTGATCTGCCGTTTTATTAAAGAGATGAAATATCATCATCGGCAAACTATAAAGTGGAAATTTATGAACCACACAAACGTCCAGTATACCATCGTTTATCGAGGCATTCGGCGCGATATAAGCATTATTGCCATATTGCGGAGAATTGGCAACACTAATCATAAAAGCCTCTCGTTCATAACTTTTACCATCAATTTGTAAGCTATATTTTTTAGGTTTATATCCGCTCAGTACATTAATGACCGTTCGAAGGTATCCAATTGGACCTCGCACAGATTCAGAAGCAAACTTATCACTTACAGAAGCATCGAAACCCATCCCAGCGATATTAAAGAAATATCGATCTTGAATTTTTCCACAATCGATTGGTACGGTATCAAATCGGTTAATCCTTCGTAAGGCGGCAGACTCATTCATAGGAATCCCCAAATATAAGGCAAGTCCATTGCCAGAACCTTCTGGAACAATGCCCAAAGGCATCGCTGTTCCTACTAATGCCGAGCCTATTTCATTAATCGTTCCATCCCCACCGACCGCTATTACCGCATCAAATTGTTCATCAATAGCCGATTTGGCCAATTCATAGGCATGATTGATATGATTTGTAATTTTAAAAGTAGGTTCGAACCGACTCAAATCCAATACTTCCAATACCTGTTTGTTAAACGCCGTTTTCTTCTTCCCTCCAGATACTGGATTAACTACAAACAGAATCCGCTTCTTTGTCATTTCAATCTTTTAATTCCGCTAAAGATAATAATTTGAACGAAATACTTTTTAAATAATCACAAAGTATCGTAGCTTTGTGCCACACAAAATGTGGACTGATTTGCATTTTGCATTATAAATTTTTTTTAATGTAAATGGGAGATTGCAACCACAGTAAAAAAGTGCTAAAACCATTCGGGACAAATGATTTTTCACGAACTGCCTTGCCTTCTCCTCTGAATACATATTTTTAATTACTTATGGCATATTTATTCACCTCCGAATCTGTTTCTGAAGGACATCCTGATAAAGTTGCAGATCAAATTTCGGACGCTTTAATTGACAACTTCCTAGCGTGGGACGAGGATTCCAGAGTTGCTATTGAAACATTAGTAACTACAGGACAGGTGGTGTTGGCTGGTGAGGTTAAATCTAAAATTTACTTAGACGTACAAAAAATAACACGTCAAGTCATCGAAAAAATAGGGTACACAAAATCCGAATACATGTTTGAAGCCAATTCATGTGGAGTTTTGTCGGCCATTCACGAACAATCCGCTGACATTAATCAGGGAGTAGACCGCATCAATAAACAAGAACAAGGCGCGGGAGACCAAGGGATCATGTTTGGTTATGCCAATAACGAAACGGATAACTATATGCCTTTGGCATTGGATCTTGCACATCGTTTATTGTATGAGCTTGCAATTTTAAGAAGAGCAAATGACGAAATCAACTACCTTCGTCCAGATGCGAAATCGCAAGTAACCCTAGAATACGACGATCAGCATAAACCCGTACGTATTGACACCATAGTCATTTCTACACAACATGATGATTTTGCTTCCGAGGCAGAAATGCAAGCGAAAATAAAAGAAGACATTGTCCATATTTTAATTCCTCGGGTGAAAGCACAATTAAAACCAGAACTTCACAGCTTATTTAATGAGGATATTAAATACCACATTAATCCAACTGGAAAGTTTGTCATTGGCGGACCTCATGGTGATACCGGATTGACTGGTCGTAAAATCATTGTAGATACTTATGGTGGTAAAGGCGCTCATGGTGGTGGTGCATTTTCTGGGAAAGATCCTTCCAAAGTAGATCGTTCTGCAGCTTATGCCACTCGTCATATCGCTAAAAATTTGGTTGCTGCTGGAGTTGCAGACGAAATCCTTGTGCAAATCTCATACGCTATTGGCGTGAAAGACCCAATGGGTATCTATGTAAATACGTATGGCACCTCCAAAGTAAATAAGACTGATGGAGAAATTGCCAACATCATTTCAGATTTATTTGATATGACTCCATATGGTATAGAAACCCGCTTAGGACTTCGCAATCCTATATATGCAGAAACTGCAGCCTATGGACACATGGGCAGAACTCCGGTTACCGTAACCAAAACATTCGAAAACTCTAACGGTGAATCTAAAACATTGGAAGTGGACTTGTTCACTTGGGAAAAATTAGATCACTTAGATCAAGTGAAAGCAGCCTTCGGCATTTAATAGGAATAAAACATAAGAAAATCCCTTAAACTAACCTTTAAGGGATTTTTTTTATCCTTTCTACCAGCAATTCCCTCCATTCTTTTCCCCTGTAGCACCGCTTAATTGATTTTATGTTCAAATGCGGATATGAATAGCATTTGTGTCGCATCTCTTCCGAAAAACTCCATCAAAGATCCAATTCATATCCTATAGAGTTCCGAATGAGATCCGAAGAAGAAAGAAATTAATTCACCAAATATGCTGACAAAATCTCGAACAAAACAGCTGCCTTGATCCTATAAAATTTACAGAATTGAGGGTATATTCCTAATTATGAAACGCAAATTTAGCCTGCATAAAAACTGGAAAAATACTCGACAAGAAACTTACTAGGTTTATGGGGCTATGGTGGGAATTTACCTTCGATACTAAATCCCTAAATATATTTCACGTGAAATACATTGGATTAAATAGCTGTAAAACAATCGTATAACCTGAGTCGGAAACAAAAAGAGGAAGCTTATGCTTCCTCTTTTTGTTAAATATATACCGTAGGATTTAGGCCGTAAGACTAGCTGAAGAAGTCGGTATTTGACGATCAACCTTTTTCACTAAACCTTGTAATACAGCTCCTGGACCTACTTCCACAAAACTTTCTGCGCCATCAGCCAACATCGTTTGAACCGTTTGTGTCCAACGAACAGCACCTGTTAATTGAGCAATTAGGTTCTCCTTAATAGCTACAGGTTCTTGATAAGCACAAGCATCATAGTTTTGGTAGATTGGACATATTGGAATTTGAATATCAACCTCTAAAATTGCGGCTTGCAATTCTTGTTTTGCTGCCTCCATTAATGGAGAATGGAATGCGCCACCAACATTTAGTTTTAAGGCTCTTTTCGCTCCAGCAGCTAATAATTTCTCACAGGCGGCATCAACACCTGCTACAGATCCAGAAATCACCAACTGACCTGGACAATTGTAATTTGCCGCAACAACCACTTCTTGAATCTCTGCACATATTTCTTCGACAACCACATCCGCTAAGCCCAAAATTGCAGCCATAGTACCTGGCTCTTGTTCGGTAGCCTTTTGCATTGCATTCGCTCTTTTGGCAACAAGTTTAAGACCATCTTCAAAACTTAATGCGCCTGCAGAAACGAGTGCAGAAAATTCACCTAAGGAATGTCCAGCAACCATACTTGGCTTAAAGGATTCTCCCAAAGCCTTTGCTAAAATAACAGAATGTAAAAATATAGCGGGTTGTGTTACTTTCGTTTGCTTTAAATCTTCTTCAGTTCCATCAAACATGATATCTGTAATTCGGAAACCCAAGATTTCATTAGCCCGTTCAAATAATGCCTTAGCTCCCTCATTCGAATCGTATAGGTCTTTCCCCATACCCACAAATTGAGCTCCCTGACCTGGAAAAATATAAGCTGTCTTCATATAGATTTAATTTATTTTACAAATATAAACATATCCTTAATCTTCGGGCAAAAATGCAAGTTCAGATAATTGATCTGCTGCAAATATATCGTTCGCAATGTTTAAGATATCTTCGGCACTTACCGCATCAATCTTGTTAAATACCTCAGCAAGACTGATAATGCGGTTGTAATCTAATATATTTTTAGCTTCAGCAATAATCAGACTCATTCTGTTTTCCTCAGCTAAGGCTATCTGACCTTTAAATTTAGTTTTTGCCCTGTTAAAATACGTAGCAGATAAAGGCTCTTGTTTAAGTTTATTTAATTCCTTGTGCAGTAACTTTAATGCTTTTTCTAGTTTCTCTTCATCTGTACCTAGATAAATACTAAATAAACCGCTGTCGGAGTATAAGGAATAGTTAGATTCTATCGTATAAGCGATACCATGCTTTTCGCGGATGTTTAAATTTAAGATCGAGGACATGCCATAGCCCCCCAATAAATTATTAAGTAATAATAAGCCTGTTTTCCGATCATCATAAATTCCATAGCCCAGTGAACCCAACACATAATGTGCTTGGTTGATGGGACGAGCGAGTCTCAGCTGTTGAGCGGCTGCCCTGTTGGGAGCTTCCGCGGCATGATCCCAGGCTTTCATAGGAATATTGCCAAATATTTTCTCACACACTTTCAGCAATTTTTTAGACTCATAATTTCCGGATATGGCCAAGACTATCTTGGAGGTTGCATAATGCTGTTGGATATAACGCTGAATATCCCCTTGGTTGATGTTCTTTAAGTCTTCCTCCAATCCAAGAATATTATGCCCTAAGCCTGATCCCGCAAAAACCATATCTTCAAAATCATCCATGATCGCTTCTTCCGGACTATCTAAATAAGAGGCCATCTCATCCAGAATTACCCCCTTTTCTTTTTCCATTTCCTCTTCGGGAAAAACGGAATGAAAAATAATATCTTCAAACAAGTCAAGCCCTCGCTCTAAATAAGGCTTTAAGAAAGAGGCGTGTATGCAGGTGTACTCTTTTGTGGTGTAGGCATTTAAATCGCCACCAACCTCTTCTAATCGGTTTAGAATTTGATTGGTGCTACGACGCGCAGTTCGTTTAAATAATAAATGCTCTATAAAATGAGCTGTTCCGAATTTGCCATATTCCTCATGCCTAGACCCGGCATCAATTAGCAAGCATGTATGCGTAATTGATGACTCATGCGCGCGAAACATAACGCGTATACCATTGCTTAACTCAAATACTTGTGGATCCATAGCTTCTTTATAGGGTTGTGCAAAGGTAACCTTAATTTTAGATTTTAGATATGAGACATGAGATAATAGAAAGTCGAATTTGATAAGATCGTAAAAGATGATATTAGCATTACGATAAGCGATTAAAAAGCTTTCCCGACACTGAATTCAGTCCATAAAAATTTGCCTGATGCCTTAAAAAAAAAAGGCCCCCAAATAAATTGGAGGACCATTTGTTTTTGATAGGTAGGAAAATTACATTCGAGGAGGACGCATTCCACCAGGGAATCTGCTTTCCTCCACTGGAGCTATTCCAGAAAATTTTTGAAGTTTAAACGTAAACGATAATAAGAAATATCTTCCTAAACGATTCGTTTGTGAATCTGAGAAATAATTGTCTTGAACCGTTCTCGAAATATTTGTTTGCTCATTAAGTAAATCAAATGCTTGCAAACGAATGGTACCACGCTGTCCTTTTAACAACCTTTGTTCAATATAGGTATTTACTATAAATGGATTAGCGCTTGTTAATGAAGTAAATCCTTGATTAAAGTTTTTAGATAAATCTAAGCCAAAGATTGTGTTTTTAGTAATGTTTATCGATGCAATTAAAGTAGGTGTCCAAGTAGACACATTATTATTATTACTGTTTAATGAGTTCTTGGAGAAATTATAGTTGTATCTCACACCCGGATTAATTTCTAAATTTTCCGAAGGTGTATATCTAAACATCGCACCTTGAAAAAACACCCAATTATTAATGATATTCTTTTCACCTACTTGCGCATTAGGGTCTGATGAGGTAAACGACAAGTTCTTATTGTAATTAACTCCCCCCATAAACATCAGGTTGTAAGTTTTTTCTTTAATCGATTTACCAAAATGATAGAATCCACTAGCATTATAAACTGGATCTTCCGCATTTAAGAATCTAGATTCTTGCACTAATCCTAGACTAGGATCATTATAACGCTTACTAAAAGAAATGATACGATCATTAACTAATGATCCATTTAAATTAGCAAAAAATGTATTTCCTTTTTGAAAATCTCCAGACCGAAAACGAAGACTCAATTGATGTCTAAATTCAGGATCCAAGTTTGGATTACCGAATGTACTATTGGTTTCATTAATACTCACTTCATATGGAAGTATCTGATTGATGTTTGGCTCCGTAGATCTTCCAGAATAATTTATGGAAATATTTTTCTGCCGAGAGAATTTATATTCAAATCTTGCGATAGGCATGTAATTCAAGTTTCTACGACGAATATTTGTATTTGCGTTATCGCTAGAAGCTAAACCATCAAGTAGCGAGGGTTGAACAGCAGCTCCCAATGAATATTTTACTTTATCATTTTCAAAAGCATAATTAGCCCCAAAACGATGAGTTGTAAAGGAATAATCTTGGGCATAGTGGAAATTTAAATCCTCACTAGCTAAAGGCAATCCATTTTCATCAAATGCATCTTGGTTATTCTTATTGTCGTATGCATTTTTATTAAAATCATAAGTAACTTCTATATGGCTAAAATCGCTAAGTGGTTCTGTATAAGAAAATGTAGTCCCTGCATTCCAGCTTTTATTTCGCAACTCTTGCAGCGTTTGCTGATATATTTCCGCTAATGGGGTATTCACATTGGCAGGATCGGCTATTAGACGATCTAGCACACGATCATAATCGTTATTCGTGGCCGAATTATCATAGTTAAAATTCACAAAGAAATTACGCCCTTTATCCCCTAGTTTACGATTGTATAATCCACTAATGCTATAACGAGGGACATCTGTAGTAGAAAATACCTGTTGATTTTCACTATTATTCAGCACATCGTCAAAAAAATTGGTTGCTGAAGAAATCGTTTCCCCATTTGCATCGTTAAAACCAAATTGTGGGGTCAATTTAATATAGTCATTATCCGTAATGTTCCATTCTAAGTTCGCTTCTACCCGATGGCTTGCAGAGATATTATTTCCATCTGAATTCGAATTTTCTAATTGAGTACCATCTTCCAAGGTGTACTGGTTAATTCGATTGGAAAGGGTATTATTATCATCCCTTCCGAAGGAATAATTTCCATAGACTTTTAATTTTTCCGAAAAGTCATGACGAATATTGACACCAATAGAACCTACATTTGTCAATCCATTTTGACTGCCAAACATGCCTCCACCAGATCTTCCTCCACCTCCTTGCCTGTTTCTGGCACCGCCTCCCATGGTATTAAAATCAAACAAAGGCGCATTAATATTATTTAAGTTTCCTAAAACAGAAACTTGAGAGGCATTACTCATTCCCATCCACATAGCCGTAGTTTGATACCGGTCTTCATTTCCGTAAGCTACCCGCAAAGTGGTCATGTATCCTTTGTTGTATTTCGGATCTATTTGAATATTCAACACCTTTTCAGAATCGCCTGATTTATTACCAGTAACATTAGCCATATCGCCATAATCATCCACTACTTGAATCTTTTCGATGATGTTGGCTGGTAGATTTTTAGTTGCTGTCTTAACGTCACCACCAAAAAAGTCTTTCCCATTGATACGAACACGAGTGACAGATTCCCCTTGTGCGGTAACATTCCCGTCTTTATCTACATCTAAACCTTGTAACCGTTTTATTGCATCTTCCGCTACCGCTCCTTCACGTAATTTCAGGTCTTTGGTAGAATATTCTACCGTATCCGATTTTACTTGAACAGTTAACACGCCTTCGATTACTACTTCTTCGATTTGAGCAGCATTGACCTTTAAGCTAAAACTTGGAACTCGGATTTCCTTTTGAGATGCAGGAAAGTCCACCTCTTTCTCGGAAGCTTCGAAGCCTAAACTGCTTACCCGAATTATAAATTTCGTAGCTGTTACGTTATCAAAGGTATAAGAACCAATATTTGAAGAACTGGTCGTTAACGTATCCTTATCTGAGATAAGACGAACCGAAGCGCCAGAAATAGGTCTCGATTCGGTATCGAAGAGCATTCCTTCAACTGTTCGAGCAGTTTGACCTTGAACTGTACTACTTAAAGACAGTATGCATAAGCATAATAAAGCGGTTAAAAATCTATTCATATTTTATTAATTGCCTTTTATTCATTGAGTTTACCAATCCACCAGATATCCGTTTTTACTTTATAAGGATTCTTAAGTGATGGCGAAGAATTATACGTTCTACCATATACACTTTGTCTCGTGTTAGGCCTATTTTTCATTAGTTTTTGCAATTGCGCAAATCTGTTATTAATCATGATTTGAATCGCAACGTCTTTTTGTATATCCTTTATAGCGACACTTTCCAAAGGTATTTTTGCTTCATAGACCAATCGATCATTAGGCAGTAATTTTGCCACGGCATGCACTTCATAGGTGTTTTCAAAAGATAATAAGCCATCTACTATTTGATCAAAACCTTTTACTTGATAGCCTCTACTTCGTTTGATTAACTCTTCTCTAACATTTAAATTGGGTAAATTATCATCATTTGCCATCGCTCTCAATGTTTCCGCATCAGGCACAGGAAATAATAATTGTGCTGCATCTTTCTTTTTAGCCTCCTTATTTATGTTAATCAATATACCATGTCTTGTGGCGTCTTGCTGCAATATTGGATCTTTAACTTGCACTGCTACATAAATAAAGTGAGCATCATTACTGATTGCAAAACCCCAACTACTGTCTGGATCCATCATAAACAATTGATCTCCCCATTCTGCTAAGCTTCCATCCACTGTAATAGGAAATGAAGGTAGTAATCGATATTGCTCTTTCTTTTTTTGTGCCAATAAGCTCATGCAAGAAAATATCATAATCAAATTGATAATAATCTTTTTCATAAAATATTTATTTAAACGCTTTATTGACAAAATTATAAGTAATTCTACATATTAAATATAATCTTGTGCAAAGAAAGAAAGAAGAAGTGTAAATTAATGTAAACAGATATTAATCACAGATAAGTTACAGGATAAAGGATCATTTTTTTTTTGCTTACACTATTGAACAATGTTGAAAGTTAACTCGCCAAAATTACATTTGAGGAATAAATAAGGCCAGAATAAGTTGAACGAACTAGGCTTGTTCAAGCCTCAGCACCATATAAAGAATCCATTCCAACTGGCTTCAAATCTTCATCCATTCCTAGAAATATTGCAGGCCCCCTACCCGCTGTCTTCAAACAAATTGTTAATTTTGTTTACATGGAGCAAGCAGTAAGTTTATTGGCTAATTTTCAAGGAGTATTCATAGAAGCAGGATGTGATGAAGCTGGCCGAGGATGTTTGGCAGGCCCTGTGTTTGCCGCAGCAGTGATCTTTCCAAAGGATTATTATAATCCTGTATTAAATGATTCTAAAAAACTTTCGGAAAAGAAAAGAATGTTATTAAGGCCCATCATTGAACAAGAAGCGCTGGCATTTGCTGTGGCAAGTGTAAGTGCGGAGGAAATAGATCGAATCAATATTCACAAAGCTTCCTATCTAGCCATGCATAAAGCCTTGGATCTGTTGAGTATTAGTCCAGAATATTTAATCATCGATGGCAATAAATTTATTCCTTACCAAACAAAACCTTACAGCTGCATTGTGAAAGGAGACGGGAAATACCTTTCCATAGCTGCGGCATCCATATTAGCAAAAACCTATCGAGATGATTACATGCATGGAATTGCTAAAGATTACCCAGATTATGATTGGTTTAATAATAAAGGATACCCAACCATTAAACATCGACAAGCTGTATTGAATCTTGGTATAACACCCCATCATAGAAAAACCTTCAGAATAAAGGATCCACAATTGCCCTTATTCTGAAGGTCTTCATATGCATCAAAAAGATAGCCATTGGAATCCAATGGCTATCTTTTTGATGTTTATCCTTTTTTCTTAGGTTTTAGGGAAACCCAAGCGGCAGCAGCCACTCCCAATACTAAAATAATGGACGCTATCAATGAAATCATATTACTGATTTCCATAGAAGCCGGTTTAAATACAAACTCCACTTGATGATTGCCCCCAGGTAAGGAAAGTCCTCTTAGTAAATAATTTGTCCGAATGATTGGCACTTCTACCCCATCGACATAAGCTTTCCAACCTTTATCATAAAATATTTCTGAGAATACAGCAAACACTTGATTAGCGGCTGTATACTCATACTTCAACGTATCTGGATGGTAGGAAGTCAATTTGATTTCCGCATTAATCGGTTGACCAATGGTTTTATTATCAAATTGATCTTTTAAACCCTCACTGATAATGGCTTCTTTTTTAGGATCAAATGTATTCAATGCTTCCATTTCCGCCTTACTGCCTTGTACGAATTTGATATTATTGACGAACCAAGCATTACCTAATGCTGTACTTCGACGCTGAATCTTATCTGAATTATTCGTTTGATCTTTTGTGATCAAATACCGCACGTTCAACATATCTAACACATCCTCATTGAAGTTACCATTAAATTGATGCTCCAACAGCTCTTGAAATCTCATCAACTTAGCGGCATGATAACCACCTATACTTTTATGGAAATAAGACGCACTAGCATCTTGAAAAGGACTAGTAGTCAAATCAAATACTCGATACGAAGGATCCTTATCCATATGAATCAATTGATCCACTTCGCGTTCAGGGATTGGTCTATCGTAGGTAGATTTATCTACAAAAGATTGATTATTTAAATAGCGCTTGTCTAATGACCAAAGATCGACTAACGTAATCACAGCCAATGCGGCAAGTAAAATAGTTAAACTTGCTTTTTTCTTAACATAAAACCAGATAAACCCAAAGGTTAATAGCAGGATAAAAAAGGACCTCCAAGCATCCTTAGATGCCATGTCTGCACGATCAATTAGCAGGGAATTCACTAATTCATTGGCCATTTCTTGACTTTGCACCATTTGTTGCAAGTTTTGCACATATGCTTGATGCTCATTGGTACGTAAAGACAAGATATTCGGCATTAAGGCAACTACTAAACAGATCGCACCTAAACCACCTGCAGTATATAGGAGCTTTTTATCTAGATTAATAATTTGCTCTTTGCGAGTGATAATCTCATTAACAGCCATAATAGCCAATAATGGGATCAAAACCGAAGGAATGACTAAAATAGACTCTACGGCTCTAAACTTATTATACATCGGGAAGTAGTCAAAGAATAAATCCGATATCAGCGGGAAGTTTTTACCAAAGGATAACAATATGGTCAATATCGTCGCTGCTACAATCCACCATTTCAATCGATCCTTAACAATAAAAATTCCTAAAATAAATAAGAAGATTATTCCAGCTCCAAAATACCAAGGTCCTTGGGTAAAGCTTTTCTCTCCCCAATAGGTAGGAGTTAACCCATTTGCATATTGTAGGGCCTGTCCTTCTGGTATACCCATTTTAACAAAAGATTTTACCACATTAGATTCAGAGTCTAACAATCCACCAGATTTACCTCCATAAGCGTCCGGAATTAAAAATGTAATGGTCTCACTAATCCCTTGACTCCATGCATACGCGTACTCTTTATCCAAACCAGTGGAGGATTTACCCGAATCATCAGCCTTCTCAATATTTGCTTTTCCACGAATGGTTAATTTACTGTACTCATAGGTAGGAAACAATACGGAAGCATTCACCAATACAGCCATAACGACTGCAATAAGCTGCAAGCCTGATGCTTGTAAAAATTTATTTAATTTTTTATCGCGTATGGCATAATATAATTCAAGGCCTACTAATACCAGTAATGCAATAAACAAATAATAGGTTACTTGCACGTGATTCGCTCGAATCTCTATTGCTAGAAATAAAGCCAATAATACAGGCCCCCAAAGTTTACTGCCCCGGTAACATAATAAAACGGAAGCAATAATAGGCGCTATATAAGCAATGGCATAGGCCTTATTGATATGACCTGCCTCGACATACACAAAATTGTAGGAAGAGAAAGCTAATGCAATTGCACCAATAGCCGCAAGCCAAGGTTTGATTCGTAATACAGAAAACAAGAAATACCCGCCTAAAAGGAATAATAAGAGCACATCCGAAGGAGGTGGAAATAAGGTACGGATAGCGGGACCAATATGAGTTGTTAAGTTATTTGCATGATCATACCAAATCTGATAGGTAGGCATACCGCCAAACATGGAGTTTGTCCATAATGGCGTGTTTCCATCTTTCTCTTTGAAATCAAAAATTTCTTTTTGACTTCCTCTAGCCTGCATAACATCACTTTGGAGTAATGTTTTGCCTTGCCATACTGGAGTAAAATATAAAATGACTAGTAATAGAAAGACACCTATAACAATAAGATGATTCTGATTTTCCTTAAACCAATTTTTCATGTAATGTAATAATGGGTTACCAATGATAGCTCCAAAAATATATAATTGATTTCAATAAATACGATGAAATTTTGTAATTCCTAGATTGTCATGGATTAAGGGGACATTTATCCTGCAATCATGCGATTACATGGCATTAAATAAGGGTATGCTTCGCAAAATGAGACTTTATGGGAAGTACAGGAAATGTGTTATACACACATTAACCCTTTTGGATTAAACTTTTAATATTTGCCAGTTCCCCAAACAACACTAATAAATCATTTTCTAACAGCACTGTATCCGATTTTGCAATTCCTGATGCCTCTTTAGCCGATTTAGAGGTGCCATTTTTAAGCCCCTCATTTCCCACTTTTACGGTGGTTAATACAATGACTTTATATTTATTGGTTAAATCTGCTTCTTTAAGCGTCATTCCTATATATTTTTCGGGAACTTTTGTTTCGATAATACTGTATTTTTCGGATATTTTGAATGAATCGACGATATCAATATTGTCCAAGCGTAATGCTAATCTTTCTGCGGCCTCTTCCTCAGGCATAATGTATTCATCGATATTCATGGCTTCCAAGACTGTTTTTTGCAACTCAGAAACTACACGACCAATAATACGCTTAACCTTAAGCTGCTTTAGTAAGGCAACCGTTAATAAACTCGCGCCTTCTTCCTCTCCGATGGCTACTATAACTGCATTACTCTCTTTCAAAGGCAGTGAACTCACCGCTTCTCTATCGGTGGTATCCATACATACCGTATGGGTAATTTTATCTTTATTTTGCTCTACGATTGTCAAATTGATATCTGCAGCAATAACTTCATGCCCTAATTCCGTCAGCTGAATGGCTAGCGATCTGCCAAAATGCCCTAATCCCAATATGATATACTTCATTTCAATTAAAACAATATTTTTTCGGTTGGATAAATATAACTTTTGTTCTTGGTATTTTTAATAAACGCAACTAATAGTGTCAACATCCCTACTCGACCCACGAACATGGTGATCATTAAAATTATTTTACTTGTAGCACTGAGTGAGGGGGTAATTCCCAAAGACAAACCACAGGTGGTATAAGCAGAAATTGCTTCAAAAAGTAAAGCAACGAGATCTTGATTTGGATCGGAAAAATTCAAGAATATAAAACTCAAAGCAATCGTAAAAATGGATAATATAATAATGGCAAAAGCCTTATTGACAGATTCTGAAGCAATTTTACGTTTGTAAATTTCGATGGATTCTTTTCCTCGAGCTAAGGCAATAATATTCATAATGGAAATAGCCACTGTGGTTACTTTTACACCACCACCAGTAGACCCTGGAGAAACTCCAATCCACATTAAAGTAACTATCATAATTAAGGTGGGAACATTTATGAAATTAAGATTTATACTATTAAATCCTGCCGATCTAGCAGAATTGGCCATAAAAATAGAACTTACCCATTTTCCAATCTCTGATTTATCTGCTTGAAGACTGTGTTGTTGTTCTAAAAAATAATACGATATAGTGCCTAATACAATAACGACCAAATTACATAACACAATAAATCGAGAGTTGAAGGTAAAAACCATGGGTTTATGCCTATAACTTTCTTTTTTGAAGTATATCGCCCAGAAAGATTTTACCTTTTCTTTTAAAAATGTATAAAAATTAAAAATAGTTCCAAACCCTAAGCTACCTAAAATTAACATGGACACTAAAGCCATTTGAAAACTATAATTAAAACGATAATCATCATTCACGATACCATCTTTAATGATGGTAAATCCAGAATTACAAAACCCAGAGATTGCATGAAAACTGGCAAAGAAAATACGTTCGCCTAAGGAATCAAACAATTTAGGATCTAGTGTAGTAAAAATAATGGCTGCGCCTATGAATTCAAATAAAAGGGTTATAAAAATGATCTTCAATAAGGTGGAAATCACAGAGTTCAATTTGTCCTCCCCTAAGATTTCACCAAACATCAATTGATTCTTAAATGAAAAACCGCCAGAGAAAAAATACCCAAAAAAACCTGTAAAGGTCATGATTCCTAAACCCCCGATTTGGATAAGCGCCAAAATAACAGACTGGCCAAACAAGGAGAAATTGGTCGAGATATCTGTTACAGAAAGTCCGGTGATACACACGGCACTGGTAGCCATAAAAAAGGCATCGACGAAGCTTAGTGGAGCCTCGATACTGGTTCTTGGCAGCATAAGTAAAAATGCGCCTAACAAGATAAGCCCCAGAAAGGAAACCACGAATAAGATGGTCGGATTAAAGTAGAAATTATCAAAGAATAGGCTGCTTTTGGAGAGCTCGGAAATAAATACGATCGCAATACCTAAGTACATCCATTCGTCTTTGGAAAAGGTCTCAAGAAAGCCCCCCATAAAACGTCCAAGCGTGATCAAAAAGAAATACCCTGCTACAATTACTCCAGAATAATGAGATACATTAATTCCTCGAGCCGCTAAGATGGATGAGCCCGTTCGAATAATTTCAAAAAGAAACAATCCGTAGTACATGATGATGATTACTCTTTTACTGTGAAGAGCAATCTCAGGATTGGTAATATAACCGACATGCAAAATCATCGTCAACGCGCAGAGAAGACTCACATAAAACAAAATGCGATCTACAACTTTGTTATGATATCGGAAAATAAACTTTATGAAGCTGATAATATTAGCCATTACTTACAAACATAGGAATAAGCTTGGGAATTTGATCAAGCAGTTTCATTTCCATTTATTCATTTTCTTGGTCGTCTTTTTTCTTAAACAGACCTTTGAAGAAATTACCCGTTTTATTTATCACTTTTTTGGATTCAGAGGCGACATCTTTGACACTTTCAGCAGTTCCCATTAATTTTGCTTCTCTTTCTTTACTGATGCCAGCACATTGTTTAATCCCATCGAGTAAACTTTGCCAAAGTGTTTTGAAAAAAGTATGTTCGGGTACACGGGTGTAATTAACTTTAGCCACATGATATTTTTCATTGGCATCTGGATTACTATCATTGATCAGGATATTATTGACTACAAAAGATAAAATTCCTTTTTTAGTTTTACTCATATCTTGGTTAGGCGCATTTAACAAATTTAATTTGAGATGATCATAGTCAAATCTAAAATCTCCCCAGTTTTTTCGATCGGTACCTTGCATATTAAAACTTACCGATCGGATATTCCCAGATCCCAATTCCACATTTAATAAAGGTCTCAATATTTTGTTAAAAGCTGTGGCATTCATTCGGCCTAAGCTTCCTTTATAGGTATGTTCTCCAGTAGTACTTAACATATCAAACGCAAATTGAATCTTTAATAATCCTGCATTCATTATTTTAGCTTCTAAAGCTGCTTTCATGAATTTATTATTTTGTAAGGTCACACTATCGTTAGTGACATTGCTAATAACTCCCTTAGCTTGATTAAAAGTTAACGTCCCTTCTTGATTAAATTTTGCACTATGTTCACTATACAACAAATCTATATTATCGACCAATATACTGTCAATTTTTATCAACTGCTTCACTTTCATCAATTGTTGATGTGGAGACATGCCTATTTTTGAGGAAGTTTTTTTAGGGTATCGTTTGTCATTATATAGGGAGACTGTTCCATTCTTAATTTGAACTAATTTTGCAATGGTTTGTTGTACGTCAATAACCCGTTTAAAATCAAGTTTTTCGAACCGCAGGGTATCGAACTTCAACACGGCCATGGTTACATTTTGATTCCTTTCCTTAAAGTAATCTGCTTTACTCATTTTAGGTTTGTATTCCACTTTTGTCATCAACACATTCTGTTCCAAGGTATTGATGGTTAAATGATCAAATTTAGCGAGGTAAATCCCATTGGACAATTCATATTCAAAACCAGGCACATTAATTTCGACCATCTTCGTATAGAATAGCCTAGAGGTATCTTTTACGGATGTCTCATCCAGTAATACATCGTGGATTTTAATAGCAATACTATCCAGCTCTAAAGCACTGGATTTTCCTTGTTCTATTTTAGAAAATTTAAATTTAACATTTTGAATATCAATATCTTTAACATTTACAGAACTGAAAATTTCTTTAATGTTATCATACAAAGTCTTATTTTGTTTATTGCCTAGGGTATCATTAAAATCATGCCTTTCACTCATCAAATGGATACTTGGAGAGTCGAATGCGATGTTATTTATGAATAATTTTCGATTCATAATCACATCCCAAAGGTTAAACCTACGGACTTTTAAGGCATCAAGCTTGATGTGGTATCGACTGTTTGGGGCGAGTTTTTTCTGAACCAACTGCTGGTAAACGACAGAATCGGGAATAAGTTCTGCATTTTTGAGGGTAACATTCCCTAAGGTTAGATTTAAATCTAAATCATCGTATTTCAAGGAATATAGCCCATTTGTAGAGTTGGAAACCACTTCTTTAAGTTTAGTTTCCAAAATAGGCTTCCAATTGCTATTGAAATATAATCCTACACCTATTATTACTATAATTAGAAATACTACAATTCCTATAATCCATTTCCAAACTGGCCTCATATTATCAAATTGGTTTACAACGATTTGCTAATAGAAACAATTATTTGGCCAATATGTTTAATTAGATCCGATTAT
The DNA here is from genome assembly GCF_049316305.1 of Sphingobacterium sp. HJSM2_6. Taxonomy (NCBI): domain Bacteria; kingdom Pseudomonadati; phylum Bacteroidota; class Sphingobacteriia; order Sphingobacteriales; family Sphingobacteriaceae; genus Sphingobacterium; species Sphingobacterium sp. HJSM2_6. The sequence goes on along the minus strand of NZ_JBMOXB010000020.1, from coordinate 19,633 downwards.
TTTCATTGTTATAGATGCTGATGTAGCTGTCGTATCTAGAAGGGTCAATGTCTCCCTCTTCCAAAGCCTGCAAAACGGCACATCCAGGCTCATTGATATGCCGACAATTGTGGAATCTGCATTGACTCAACAGTTGTCTCATTTCTGGGAAATAATGGGAAAGTTCTTGTTTTTCAATATCGACGACCCCCAATTCACGAATACCTGGGGTATCAATTAATTTACCACCAAATGGCAGGTCAAACATTTCGGCAAAAGTTGTGGTGTGCTTTCCCTTATCCGACCATTCGGAAATATGACCAGTTTTTAAATCCAAATCAGGAATAAGGGCGTTAATAAACGTCGATTTCCCTACTCCAGAATGGCCTGATACTAAGGTAGTTTTGTCTTTAAGTAGTTCTTGCAATGGGTGGAGGTTCTTTTTCTCCAATGCAGAAACCACAAAACATGGATAACCCAACTGCTCGTACAACTGGGTATACTCTTCCAAAATTTCTAATCCTTCTTCAGAAAATAAATCTAATTTATTGAAAACTAAAATCGCCGGAATATGGTACGCCTCCGCAGTGACGAGAAAACGATCTATGAAGCCGGTGGAGGTGGCTGGAGATGCTAAGGTAATCAATAGTATGGCCTGATCTAAATTAGCCCCAATAATTTGCGTTTGCTTAGAAAGGTTAACTGACTTACGAATAATATAATTTTTTCGAGGTTCTAATTTGGTGATAATGGCACTTTGTTGACCATGTTCCAGTTCAAATTCTACAAAATCCCCGACAGCAATCGGGTTGGTCGTTTTGATACCATGGGTTCTAAACTTACCTTTAATTCGGCATTCATATTGCTTATGTTGATCATCCTCAACGATATACCAACTTCCAGTAGATTTAGTTACCAATCCTCGCATCATATATTATTTACCGTATTTCTTACGAATACACCTTCGCAAAAATGGTAAAAATTTATTAATCTTTGGGTGTACTGAAATTGTTAACTTTGCTAACTACTAAAAATTAAGAATTTGAAAAAGTTATTTCTATTAGACGGGATGGCGCTAATCTATAGAGCGTACTTTGCGTTGAGTAAAACGCCAAGATTAACCTCTTATGGATTAAATACAGGCGCAATAATGGGTTTTACAAACACCTTGTTGGATGTATTAAATAATCAGAAACCTACCCATATTGCCGTTGTTTTTGACACAGAAGCTCCAACCAACCGTCATATAGAATTTGAATCCTATAAAGCACATCGTGAAAAGATGCCCGAAGATCTTTCTGCATCGATACCGTATATTTTTCGATTAATTGAAGGATTTAATATTCCCATCATTACGATGGATGGTTTCGAGGCCGACGATATCATCGGTACTTTGGCGAAAAAAGGAGAAAAAGAAGGTTACCAAGTTTATTGCATGACTCCGGATAAAGATTTTGGTCAATTGGTTTCTGACAATATTTTCATTTACAAGCCTGCTCGGATGGGCAATGGCGCGGAGGTTTTGGGTGTACCTGAGATATTAGAAAAATGGGAAATTACGGACGTATCTCAAGTTATCGATATTTTAGGCTTGTGGGGTGATGCTGTAGACAATATTCCAGGAATTCCAGGAGTGGGAGAGAAAACAGCGAAGAAACTCGTTCAAGAATTTGGAAATGTAGAGGGACTAATTCAAAATACCGATAAGCTAAAGGGAAAACTTAAAGAGAACGTAGAAACATTTGCAGAACAAGGATTAATTTCTAAAAAGCTAGCGACCATTATCCTTGATGTTCCTGTTGAATTAGAAGAGGATAAATTGATCTTGGAAGAACCGAGCAAAGAGCTCTTAGAGCCTTTATTTATGGAATTAGAATTCCGTACCTTAGGGAAAAGAGTCTTTGGTGACCAGTTTACTGTACTAGAGCAAACAGGAAATAAAACTGGGCAAATGGATTTATTTGCCATCCAAACAGATTTACCTGCTGATTTACAGGCTAAAACCGCCAATTCGGAAGAAGATAGTAGCGGTACATTTTCAGACATTACAACAACAGAGCATCAGTATACTTTATGCGAAAGTTTAGAGGATCAGCTATCATTATTGGCAACCCTGAAATCTCAAACAGCTATTTGCTTTGACACGGAATCTACGGGATTGGATGCATTAACGGCTGAATTGGTGGGCATGTCTTTTAGTTTTGAGCCTGGAAAGGCTTTCTATGTTCCTGTTTCAGCAGATCAGCAAGAAGCGTTGAAAACCACAAACTTATTCAAAGAAGTTTTTGAAAATGAAGCCATAGAAAAAATAGGTCAAAATTTAAAATACGATATTTTGATGCTTTCAAGATATGGTGTAGAGGTGAAAGGAAAGATCTTTGACACGATGTTAGCCCATTACTTGATTGATCCGGATACCCGACATAATATGGATATCTTGGCAGAAACTTATTTACAATATATCCCTGTATCCATCACTACATTAATAGGCGCAAAGGGCAAAAACCAAGGCAATATGCGCGATGTAGCGCTTGAAAAAATCAAAGAATACGCGGCTGAAGATGCCGATATTACGTTAAAGCTTAAAGAGAAATTAAAGCCTATACTGATTGAAACAAACACCTTGGATCTGGCGCAACAAGTCGAGTTTCCATTGGTTCAAGTGTTGGCAAAAATTGAACAAAACGGGGTTAAAATTGATGAAGAGACCTTACATGTTTTTTCAAAAGAGATAGAGGTTGATGTGAAACTTCTTGAAACCCAAATCTATGAAAAGGCTGGTTTGAAGTTTAATATTGCATCACCTAAACAATTGGGAGAGGTTTTGTTTGATAAATTGCAATTAGACCCCAAAGCTAAAAAAACGAAAACTGGGCAATACAAAACTGGGGAAGAGGTTCTGTTGACATTAGCCTCCAAATCGGATATTGTTAAAGATATTTTAGAGTTTAGGCAATTACAGAAATTAAAATCCACTTATGTGGATGCCTTACCGACTCTTATTAATAGTCAGACAGGGCTTATTCATACCTCCTACAATCAAGCTGTTGCAGCGACTGGCCGTTTAAGTTCCACCAATCCTAATTTACAAAATATACCGATTCGGACAGCGAAAGGAAGAGAAGTGCGCAAAGCATTCATCAGCAGAGATCCAAATTGGACGCTACTTTCTGCGGATTATTCCCAGATCGAATTGCGTATCATGGCCGAGTTAAGTAAGGATGCAAATATGTTAGATGCATTTCAACAAGGATTGGATATCCACAAAGCTACGGCTGCAAAAGTATATAATGTATCGTTGGAGGAAGTGACAAATGATATGCGTAGAAATGCAAAGGCGGTAAATTTTGGGATTATTTATGGTCAATCGGCATTTGGTTTATCTCAAAATTTAGGTATTTCGAGGAAAGAGGCTGCAGAAATTATAGATCAATATTTCAAACAATACACGGGGATTCGCAAATATATGGGCGATATCATCGAATTTGCGAAAGAAAAAGGATACGTAGAAACGATCCTGAAAAGAAGAAGATATTTAAGAGACATTAATTCTGCAAATATGACTGTGCGCGGTTTTGCGGAACGTAATGCGATTAATGCTCCGATTCAAGGTTCGGCTGCCGACTTGATTAAAATTGCCATGCTTAACATTCAACGGGACATTGAAGAGCAAGGACTTGCCGGCAAAATGATTATGCAGGTGCATGATGAACTTGTTTTTGATGTGCCACAGTCAGAGGTACCACAATTTAAGAAAATCATAGAAGATCGAATGAAAAATGCGATATCTATGGAAGTGCCTATTGAAATAGAAATTGGGGAAGGCAGCAATTGGTTAGCGGCACATTAATATATTTAAAGCGTCTAATTCAACATCATAAGCTATGATTATCCCAGGACATGTCCCTGTGAAACATAGTTTTTAAGGAATATCATTATATTTGCAGAAATTAAAATTATGAAATTTCATAAAGAAGGATACACCAGTTTAGCAATAGTCGTATTGTTTATTTTCATTATCAATGCGATAGCACATTATTATGATGCATCTACGCTTATCAAATGGTTTATCTATATCCTGTCGGGATTTTTGTTTGTCACCATCGTACAGTTTTTTAGAAGTCCTAAAAAAGTTATTACGCTAAATGATGAGGTTATTTTATGTCCTGCAGATGGTAAAGTAGTTGTAATCGAAGAAGCGGAAGAAACGGAATATTTTAAAGAACGCAGACTACAGGTATCTATTTTTATGTCTCCAATAAATGTTCATGTGAACAGAAATCCTGTTTCTGGTCTAGTTTCATTTTTCAAATATCATCCAGGTAAGTTCTTGGTTGCTTGGCATCCGAAATCTTCTACAGATAATGAAAGAACTACTGTAGTGGTTAAGAAAAACAATGGGACAGAAATTTTATTTCGACAAATTGCTGGAGCCTTAGCCAGAAGAATAGTATGGTACGTGAAAGAGGGAGACCAAGTAGAGCAAGGTCAAGAATTTGGATTTATTAAGTTTGGCTCCAGGGTTGACTTGTTTTTACCTTTGGATGCAAAAGTTCATGTAAAGATTGGTGATACAGTTACTGGAGGTAAAAGTATCATCGCAAAATTATCGTAATCAACGTTCATAAAACGAGGAAAAATGAATTTTAGGTCCTTGATTCTCATCATTAGTTTTGTGTTTTCCTTAGTCTTATCGGGAATGAATTACTATTATGAGCGTGATTGGCCTACATTTACATTTATCTTAATCCTATCTTTTGTATTATCCTTCTCTATTTTAAATTATGTTTTTCAAAAATTTGTTTACGAACGTATTAAATCCGTTTATAAACTTATTCATAATTTAAAATTAGGCAAAGAACTTAAGGATGCCCTAGGGGATCATAAGTCTGATGATCCAATAGGAGATGCCGAGCAAGAAGTGAAAGATTGGGCAAAGCAAAAGGCCTCGGAAATAGACCAACTCAAAGCGCAAGAAAAATTTAGGAAGGAGTTTTTGTCGAATATCTCTCATGAATTTAAAACGCCTTTATTTACCATTCAAGGCTATGTCGAAACTCTGCAAGATGGCATGTTACAAGAGGATCCGGAAATGGCTCTTAGTTTTTTAAATAAAGCTTCCCGTAATTTAGATCGCTTAAGCTACCTAATCCATGATTTGGATGAAATTGCTAAACTCGAATCTGGAGAAGTGCTGATAGAAAAAGGGAAATTCGACCTCAACATATTGATAAAAGAAATTGTTGATGATTTAAGCTATAAAGCGAACGAAAATAAAATTAAATTACTTTTCTCCATTAAAAACAATACACCACAGTTTGTTGTTGCAGATAGAAAAAAAATACAACAAGTATTGATTAATTTAATTGATAATTCCATCAAATATGGAAAACATGGCGGAGAAACTACCATTAAAACCCATCCCTTAATTGATCAAATCCTTATTGAAATCACAGATAATGGCCAAGGAATAGAGGAAAAAAACCTTCCAAGGGTATTTGAGCGATTCTTTAGAACGGATAAAAGTAGATCCCGAGACATCGGAGGATCAGGTTTAGGATTAGCAATTGTGAAACATATTATTGAAGCTCATAAACAAAATGTACATGTTAGAAGTACAGAAGGATTAGGCACAACGTTCTCTTTTACATTGAGTAAAGTCTAAAGAGTTTTAACAATATTATAAAACTTAACATTAACTTAACATTAAGTGCATAATTTTGCGCTATTATAAAACAAAAAATATGTCTTTTAACAGCATTTTTCAATATTTTGTCCCTAAGGACAAAAAGTTCTTTCCGCTATTTGAACAAGCAGGGTCTAATCTAATCGATATGGCTAAATTGCTTAAAGAAAGTGTGCACACTTCTGACCTTCAATTAAGAAAAAACAATTCTAAATTATTAGAAGATTTAGAACACAAAGGCGATAACCTAACCCATCAGATTCACTTAGAATTAGGTAAAAACTTTATCACACCATTCGATAGAGAAGATATCCATGCATTAGCTAGTTCCTTAGATGATGTAGCAGATTTCATTCATGGTGCATCCAACAGAATGGAATTGTACAAAGTTACTGTAGCTAGTGAAGCGATGAAAGAAATTTCAAGCTTGATCTTAGAAGCAACGGAACATGTTGCAAAAGCATTATATGAATTGAAAGATTTGAAAAACATTCGCAATATCACCGATTCATGTGTAAGAATTAATAGTGTTGAAAATAAAGCGGATTATATTTTTGATAAAGCTGTTGCAGAATTGTTCGAATATGAAAAAGATGCAATCAACTTAATTAAAAACAAAGAAGTTCTTTCTGCTATGGAAGATGCTACAGATAAGTGTGAAGATGTAGCAAATGTTTTAGAAAGTATTTTAGTAAAAAATGCATAAGCATTTTTTTATTGATCATTCCATAAATAAGAAATAATGGGAATAACTACGCTATTAGTTATAGTCATTGTATTGGCTATAGCATTCGATTATATTAATGGCTTTCATGATGCAGCCAACTCTATCGCTACCATCGTATCGACCAAAGTATTGACCCCATTTATGGCCGTTCTCTGGGCCGCAATATTCAATTTTGTTGCCTACTTCGTTTTTACAGATCATAAAGTTGCAAACACGATTGCCAAAACCGTCATCGAGGAGTATATAACCCTCGAGGTGATATTTGCTGGACTGGTCGCGGCGATTGCCTGGAATTTGTTTACTTGGTATTACGGTATTCCTTCCAGTTCTAGTCATACCTTAATTGGTGGATTTGCTGGATCTGGTATGACCTATGCCTTGTTTATGGGTTCCAATCCTTTAGATGCTATTAATGTCAGTGCTACACTAAAAATTCTATCATTTATCGTTTTGGCACCGCTGGTAGGTATGATGATTTCCATCATTATCACTTTAATCATTATTAATATCTGTAAAAAAGCTCGTCCAAGTGTTGCTGAAAAATGGTTTAAGATACTGCAATTGGTTTCATCTGCAGGCTTAAGTTTTGCTCATGGTGGTAACGATGCACAAAAGGTAATGGGTATTATTGCCACAGCTTTAATTGCTCAAAGTATTATTCCAAACTTTGAAGCCATGCCAGAATGGGTTCCATTAGCTTGTTACGCTGCTATTGCTGCAGGTACCATGAGTGGTGGTTGGAAAATTGTGAAAACCATGGGTACAAAAATTACCAAAGTAACTCCATTAGAGGGAGTAAGTGCGGAAACTGCTGGAGCAATTACTCTTGGTATTACCGAACATTTTGGTATTCCAGTTTCTACCACACATACTATTACAGGATCCATCATTGGTGTAGGGGTTGTTAAAAGAGTTTCTGCAGTTCGATGGGGAGTAACCATCAGTTTATTGTGGGCATGGATTTTGACAATACCTGTGAGCGCTATTTTGGGTGGATTAACATTGGCCGCAATACACTTAATTTTGTAGCTAAAAAACTACAAAGGAATGGCGTGAATTAATAATTTATTGATTTGTAATAAAGATTTATCAAAATATTTGCGTTATAAAATGTTAATAACTATTTTTACGCGGCAAAACCCTCTGATTTAAATCAGAAGACTTATGTATGAGAAGTTTAACATTTTTTGGCATTGTTATTGTTAAGTAATGTTAAATGATTTTTAAACTAGAAACAATTAAAAATTTTAATAACCTTAAAAAAAAGAGTATGAACTATTCTACAATTAAAAAAACAGCTGTTGCAGCTTCTCTAGTAGCCGCTTTAGGCTTTGCAGAAAATGCTCAAGCACAAACCCCAACAGTATTTGGTGGTAGATCTCAATACAAAACTTGGTCTATCGGAGTACAAGGTGGTATCACAACTCCAAACACTATTTTAGGTGGCCAAAATGGTTTCGGTCAAAAAGTTGGTTATTTCCAAAATAAAGTAGGTGAATATTATGGATTAACTATCCGTAAACAATTCTCTCACTTATTCGGTTTAGAATTAGAAGGAAACCGTGGTAAGATCAAAACTTACAACCACGAAATGATTACTGCTTCTGAAACTGCAAATGGTGCAAAATCTGCAATCACTTCAGTAAATTGGGCAGCTAGCTTAAATGGAGTATTCCAATTAGGTACTGTTGATTTCTTAAGAAGAGAAAATGCAGTTAATTTCTACGCTAAAGTAGGTTTAGGTGTTATGGCTCATAACCCAGTACAATACGGTACTACTGATTTCACTGGAAATCCTGTTTACAACAACGAAGGACAATGGGGTGAAGAAGTTTTCGGAGATCGTACTCAAACTGGTGACCGTGACAACCGTTTAACTGGATTCGTACCAGTTGGTGTTGGTGTTAAATTCAAATTATCTGAAGTTGTTGCCTTGAACTTAGGTTACACAATGAACTTCACTGATGATAACTTGTTATACGGACCAGTAAGATATGACGGAAAACAAAAATTCTCTAATGTATACGGTGGTTTAGAATTCACTTTAGGTTCTCGTGATAAAGAAAACTTAACGTTCGCTAACCCAGTTGCTACATTATATGATGAGTTGAAAGATCCTTCATTACGTAACGAAGTTGAAGCTTTAAAACAACGCGTATCTGCTTTAGAAGGTACTGTTGATCAATTAAGCAAAGATTCTGATGGTGACGGTGTATCTGATAAATTTGACAAATGTCCTGGAACTCCTGCTGGTACAGTAGTTGACGGTTCTGGATGTCCAATCAAATTTCCTGAGCCTCAACAATTAACTAACAATACTTCAGCTTACTATTCTCCAATTCAATTTGAATTTGATAGCTCTGTATTGAAAACTGAATCTTACTCTACTTTAGATAAATTAGCTAAAGAATTGAAAGATAACAGTTCATCAGTTTCTTTAGATGGATATGCATCTGCTGAAGGTACTGAAGCTTACAACTTGACTTTATCTACAGACCGCGCTAACGCTGTAAAACAATACTTAGTTAACGCTGGTGTGTCTGCTTCAAGCATCACAGCTTCAGGTTACGGAGAAGCTAATCCAATTGCTTCTAACAGCACTGAAGAAGGACGTGTTCAAAACCGTCGTGTTGAAATCAAAAAATAATTGTTAATTTTAACAATTGCTTATATAAAAAGCCAGTTCATATGAACTGGCTTTTTTATTAAAATATATTTTACAGATTTTACTTTTTAACAGTCAAGCAGTCAATATACTGTGGATATGTGGAAAACAAAATAAAAGAATGCTCAACAAAAAACGCTATTTTCAACATAACTAAGAGAATAATTGCTGCATATTTAATAAATTAGTCGATATATGGAAGAAGATTTTGAATTTGACTCTCCAGAAGAACAAAAATTTTCTGTAGATAGGTACGAGGAAATGTTGAGAAATGAAGATCAATATTTCTTTGATACTAAAGCATTTGAAAGTATTATTGATTATTATATTTCTAAAAATGATCCTATAAAAGCTTTGCAAGTTATCGATTATGCGATAGCTCAGCACCCTTTTGAAACCCTTTTCATCATCAAAAAAGCACAGTTATTAACCAGTACACATCAATTTGAATTAGCATTAGAAGCCCTTACTAAAGCCGAGTTTCTAGAGCCATCAGAGGCTGACATTTACCTTATTAAAGGGACGATATTTTCCACGCTATCGGAACATGAATTGGCTGAGGAAAACTTCATGAAATCATTGGAGTTGAGTGAAAATCCTGATGAAGTGTATTATCAAATTGCGAATCTTTATCAAATTCAAGGCTTCTACCTGAAGGCAATTGAAAATTTGAAAATGTGTTTGAATATCAATAAAGACAACCAAGAAGCTTTGTACGAAATCGCTTTCTGTTATGATGTTTTAGGTAAACATGAAGAAAGTGTTCAATTTTACCTTCAATATATTGATTCAGATCCCTATTCTTTCGCTGCATGGTATAACTTAGGAAATGCATACCATAAATTAGAACAATTTGCTGCGGCTATTGATGCCTACGATTATGCAATATTAATTAAAGACAACTTTTCATCAGCATATTTTAATAAAGGAAATGCCTTAGTTAATCTTGATCGTTACAACGAAGCGATAGAGGTCTATAAGCAAACTTTTGAATATGAACCACCTACAGCAGATACTTACTGTGCCATTGGTGAATGTTACGAGAAATTGGAGAAAATGGATGAGGCTCGTAAATATTATAAAAAAGCAGTAAAGTTAGATAGTAATCAAAGTGATGCTTGGTTTGGTATTGGAGTAACATTAGATTTTGAAGAACGTTATTTTGAATCCTTGCACTTTTATAAAAAGGCATTAGAAATAGATGATGAAAATCCAGATTATTGGTTCGCTATTGCAGATGCACGATATAAATTGAAACAGTATGATCAATCCATCGAAGCCTACGGAAAAGTGGTTGAACTAAATCCTACCGATGTAGAAGCATGGTTAGATTATTCTTCCTTACTGTATGAACAATCACATCTACAAGAAGCTATCGATGTAATATCCGAGGCAATAAAATGCAACCCTGATGATGCACTTTTATATTATCGAATGGTCGCCTATTTATTTGCCGCAGGCAAGTATAATGATGCATTAAATTTCTTGGATTTAGCTTTAAATATAGATCCAGAAAAAAATTATATTCTTTTTGAATACTTACCTCAATTGCAAGGGAACCAAGTGATCATTGATATTATTAAAAAATACACAAACAATAAATGAGGAAGTTAGGATTAATTGGATATCCATTAAGTCATTCATTTTCAAAAAAATATTACTTAGAAAAATTCTCGAATGAAGGTATCAAGCATATAGATTACGATTTATATCCTATACCTTCCATCAATGATTTTAAAGCATTATACAATAACACGGCCAACTTATATGGAGTTAATGTTACTATTCCCTATAAACAAGAGGTTATCCCTCTCTTAAATGAACTTTCTGAAGAAGCCAAGGAAATTGCAGCCGTAAATTGTATTCAAATTAAACGTATTGAAGGTCAATCTGAACCTTATTTAAAAGGCTTTAATACGGACGCCTATGGTTTTTCTGAATCCATAAAACCACTACTAAAAAGCCATCACAAAAAGGCATTAATATTAGGAAATGGTGGAGCAACCAAAGCGGTTATCTACAGTCTAAAACAACTTGGTATTGACTATCAGATCGTAAGTCGAAAAGCCAATGGACAAAGTCTTTCGTATGATCAATTGAATGAAAATATAATCAAAGATCATTTACTCATCATCAATTGCTCCCCTGTAGGTACGTATCCAAATTTAGACGAATGTCCTAATATACCTTACAGCGGTATTAGCAAGGAACATTTACTATACGATCTAATATACAATCCAGAGGAAACGAAGTTTTTAACTATTGGAAAATCAAAAGGCGCCACTATTAAAAACGGCTATGAAATGCTAATACTTCAAGCAGAGAAAAATTGGGAAATTTGGAATCAAGAATAATCATATCATTCTTCATATTACTAGCAACAAGCATACTATCTTGTGCAAATAATGATTATTCCCCTAAACCAAATGGATACTTTCGCATTCCATTTCCTGAAAAAGAATACGTACAAACAACTATAGGATGTCCCTATGAATTTTCAATTCCCACATACGCAAAAGTAACAGACTTTGTCAATGCAGACAAAGAGGAACCATGTTGGAAGAATATACAATTCCCTCAATTCAATGCCACACTACACATCAGTTACTTTAATTTCCAAAACAAAATCACGTTAGAACAATTATCGGAAGATGCGCGAATCTTTGCATTCAAGCATACCAGTAAGGCTACATCAATAGATCAAGAGAACATCCGTATCCCAAATGAAAACAAGTTTGGGATAGCCTATCAAATAGGGGGAAATACAGCCTCCAATTATCAATTTTATTTAACAGATAGTACCAAACATTTTATACGAGGCGCATTATATTTTAATGAAAAGCCAAATTTAGATTCAATACAACCTGTTTTAGATTTTATTAAAACCGATATAAACCAATTAATAATATCCTTAAAATGGAAATAATTCCTAATTTTGGATATGCTACATATAAAATCATTTACATTTAATCCTTATCAAGAGAACACCTATCTCATTTTTGATGATGAAAAGAATTGTGTTGTTGTAGATCCAGGAATGCACAATTATCAAGAAGAAGAATATTTTGCCTCCTATATCCAAAAGAATGAGTTAAACGTATGTAGCTTAATTAATACCCATGGACATATCGATCATGTATTAGGGAATAAGTTCATATGTGACACCTACCATGTACTACCTAATTTTCATGAGAATGAACTTCCATTAATCATCCAAGTACAAAACTATGCACCACAGATGGGCATTAGGTACGAACCCTCACCTATTCCCGACCGTTTCCTTACAGAAAATGATAAAATCACGATAGGCAATAACCAATTGAGTCTCATCCTAGCACCAGGCCATTCACCAGGTCATTTATGTTTATATAGCGAAGAACATAAATTTCTAATTGGTGGCGATGTCCTATTTTATCGGAGCATAGGAAGAACTGACTTACCAGGAGGAAACCATCAACAACTATTAAACAGCATTGCTAATAAAATTTACACCTTAGCAGGAGATACCCTTGTCTATCCAGGTCATGGTCAGCCGACCAATATCCAAGACGAGAAGGAAAACAATCCATTCTTAAGAGCATAAGCATATGAGGCTGCCTATATTCTTTGCAAACCGGTATTTATTTTCAAAAAAAACGATTAATGCGATCAATATCATCTCGGCAATAAGCGTTGTCGGCGTTTTAATTAGCACAGCCGCATTAGTTATCGTCCTATCCTTCTATAATGGTCTAGAAAAGTTCATCCTTTCGCAATACAGTGTATTTTCCCCCGAATTACGGATTGAACCTGTCAAAGGCAAGGTATTCAGCACCAAGGATCCAAAATTTGAGGAACTACGCAAAAACCCTAAAGTAACATCCTATAGCGAAGTATTGGAAGATAAGGTCCTTGCGGAGTACAATAACCATCAATTTATAGCCAAAGTAAAAGGCATTGAGCCAAAAAGTATTTTGACCCATGCCTCTCACGAAATGCTCTTTGCTGGCACCCTTAATGTACGGCTAGACAGCATTGATCATGCCATCTTAGGCGCACTGGTTCAAGCAAATCTTCAAGTCCCCATACAGGGCTTAAATAACCAACTGACACTAAACATTCCCGATAAAAAAGCTTCCCCAAACAATATAAATCCTATTGAAGATATTCGGACAAGGAAAATTCCTGCCAGCGCCATATTAAATAATCAACCGGGTTTTGATGATTTAATCCTGGTGCCTATTGATTTTGCGAAAGATCTACTAAACGAATACGATCAAATCACCGCAATCGAGCTTTATGGAAGTAATGACAACTCAGCACAGCTAAAAAATGAAATACAGAAAAAGCTTGGCAAAGAATATCTGGTAAAAAATAGGGAAGAACAAAACCCAACCCTGTATAAGACCGTACGGTCCGAAAAATGGATAGTATTCTTTATTGTCACCATCATAGGCATCATAGCCATATTCAATATTATCGGATCTTTAACCATGTTGGTAATCGATAAGAAAAAAGACATTGTTGTATTAAAAAGCTTAGGCGCAAACCATCAGCTCATTCAAAATATCTTTTTTTACCAAGGCATAATGATTGCCCTGATTGGCAGCACCGTTGGAGCCTTGCTAGGATTAGGCTTTTGTATAGCACAAGATGTGTTTGGCTTTGTTAAAACATCAGAAGGCTCTTTATTTGATGCCTATCCAGTAGATATTCGTTATTCAGACTTTTTCATAATTATCGTGACGATATTAGTTGTATCTACCCTAGTATCATACTTAGCTAGTCGCTTAAATATTCGAGAATTTAATAAGATTAATATGCTAGATTCAAACTAGTATTTCAATCGTTCCCGACTAAAATCACCACGTTTAATTTGATTGATCAATTTCCCCCAAGCAAAAGGATTCAACAGCGGATTAGCCATGTTTTGGTTAATGGCTTTATTCGACATATTCATATGTCTTTGTAAATTATTAAATGCTTGAATTTCCTCGGCACTGCGTGGTAATACCCGTGAAAGAGAAGCTAAAGCCTGAGGCGTTAAATTTCGCTTAGCCGAAAGCACCTCATCATTATTCACATTCAAGGATAAAAACTCCCGATTAAACTCTTCAATACTAGCCCAAGGCATGGGTCTACCCATCACGATAACAGGAAGTTCCTTAACCAATGGCATTATTTCCACAGATACAGAATACTTATCATCCTCTACATTAGGGATAGTGATTGATACCGATTGGTATCCGATAGAGGAAATTTCTATAACATCACCGGTATGCGCTACAAAAGTAAAATACCCTTCATGATTTGCGGCAAAAGTTTCATTACCATAACTCGCGTTTCTCACGGTCACATAGGGGACAGCCACATCCGTACCCGTAGCTGTAACAAAACCTGAAAATTGGACAATTTTCTTCTGTTGCGCTTGACTTGTCAAACTCAAAAACAAAATCAGTATAAGTCCTATATATTTCAGTTTCAATGGTATCACCCTACAAATGTAAATTAAATCCAAAAAGGACGATGTTAAATTGTGTTAACCTCTTCCAATCTCTTTATAATTGATTCGGATTAATAGCATTTGGATCATTCATATCCGTTAGGTTAATTGCTTCAACCGCTACTATTTCTGGCACAGCCTTCTTGATTGCTTGTTCAAGACCAGCCTTAAATGTCATGATACTCATAGAGCAATTCGCACAAGTACCAAGTAATTTCAACTTGACCACATTATCTGGTGTGATTTCTTCCACAGAAACATTGCCACCATCTGTTTCCAAATACGGTCTAATTGAATCTAATGCCTGCTCTACTCTCTCTAATAAATCCATTTTTGTTACAATAATCTAAAATCAATTTTTATGTGTAAATATAATCATTTTCTTAGAAAATTCCTTTTTCAACCTTGATTTCAACATTGTTTTGACCAAAGTGTGCCCTATTCATTTCATTATTAAACATGAAAAAGTACATGCCAATTAAAATACGAGCGCTAAGGAGAACAAAAACCCGTAAGTTAAAGAGTGTTAAAAGGCTAGCGTGCTGGTTTAAACTCGTATTTAAAGCATTATTTTCGTGTAATAAATATAATTGAAAATTAGTATTAATTGACGTATCTTTGTAAAATGTTTTTAAAGAATCATGTATTTAGCCTTATTGTCGTTTTATTGCTTTTCAGCGGATTAACGAGCTGTAAAAGTAAATTCGAAAAATTAAGAGCCAGTAATAATATTCAAATGAAGTATCAGGAAGCTGTGAAGTACTACGAGAAAGGTAAGTACTCCAAAGCCTTAACATTATTTGAAGAATTAGTAGCCAAGTATAGAGGAACTGCAGAAGCGGAAGATTTATTCTATTATACTTCCTATGCGAGTTATCGTCTAAAGGACTATATTTCTGCTAGATATCACTTTAAATCATTTGCAGACAATTATCCAAATAGTGCAAGAGCAGAAGAGTGTAGATTCATGTCTGCGTATTGTTATTATTTAGATTCACCAAGATCAAATTTAGACCAAGATAATACGAAGAAGGCCATTGACCAGCTTCAATTATTTGTCAATCTATACCCTGAATCAGAACGCGCTGAAGAAGCTGGAAATTTAATTCAAGACTTAAGAGATAAGTTGGAGAAAAAAGCATTTGATAATGCCAAGTTATACTTTAACATGGGCTTACCAGATGATTACCGAGCTGCAGTTATTGCGTTGGAAAACGTATTAAAACAATATCCTGATACCAAACATGCTGAAGAAGTAGAATTCTTATTGGTAAAATCACAATATTTATTCGCAGACAATAGCTTTCCTCACCGTCAAGAAGACAGGTTCAATCAGATGTTAGACTACTACGATTCTTTCACAGAACACTTCCCAGAAAGCAAGTATAATGCGGAGTTGAACTCCCTTAGATCCAGTGCAGAACGTAAAATTGCAGCAGCAATCAAGTTAGTTAACGATGATGAAGAGGCGCGCAAGAAACGTCAAGAAGAGCTTGGGGTAACAGAGAAATCTGCTGTACCAGTAGAAACGAATTAATTTAATAAGCAAACAATATTTAGAACATACATATTTAAGTATATATGAGCCAAAATAAAAATACAGTTCCAAATTCAACAGTCACTCGTGACTTAAGAGAATTGGACAAAGGTACCGATAACCTTTACGAATCAATCGTAATCATTAGCAAACGTGCTAATCAGATTTCTGTAGATATAAAGGAAGAGCTTAATCAAAAGCTTTCTGAGTTTGCTAGTAGCAATGATAACTTGGAAGAGGTATTTGAAAATCGTGAACAAATCGAGATTTCAAAACACTATGAGCGCATGCCAAAGCCATCTTTAGTAGCGCTAGACGAATTTTTACATGAGAAGGTGTATTACAGAAATCCATCTAAAGAACAAGAATAAACTAATTCTATGTCTTTGAAAGGCAAAAATATTGTAATTGGAATAAGCGGCAGTATTGCCGCTTATAAAATTGCAACCTTAATAAGACTTCTTCGCAAAGCAGAGGCCGAGGTTCAAGTCATCATGACGAATGAGGCCGTCCAATTCATTAGCCCCCTTACCCTTTCAACCTTATCTAATAAGCCCGTTTTGGTGGATTATTATAAGGAAAACACAGGAGAGTGGAATAACCATGTCCATATTGCCGAGTCAGCAGATCTCCTTCTCATAGCACCAGCAACAGCAAATACGCTTGCCAAATGTGCTTTAGGGTTATGTGACAATCTATTATTAGCCGTTTATTTATCTGCCAAAGGACCCGTTGCATTTGCTCCAGCGATGGATTTAGACATGTGGAAACACCCAGCGGTCCAAAGAAACATTCAGCTATTAACACAATATGGTCATGATATCATTCCGCCTGGCAATGGAGAACTCGCTAGTGGTTTAATAGGTGAAGGCCGATTAGCCGAACCAGCAGATATGCTCGCATACATCAACCATTTTTTCCAACAGTCCAAACCGTTATTTGGTAAAAAAGCATTAGTATCAGCAGGACCAACTTATGAAGCTATAGACCCTGTTCGTTTTATTGGGAATCATTCATCAGGTAAAATGGGTTATGCCATCGCGGCTCAATTGCAGAAATTAGGCGCAGAAGTTACTCTAGTTAGTGGGCCAAGCAGCCAACCAATTCCAGCATCGGTAAAACGAATAGATGTGGTTTCTGCGAATGATATGTTCAATGCTATGCAAAGCAATTTTTCGGATTCAGCTATTATAGTCATGAGTGCAGCGGTTGCAGACTATACCCCACAAGAAGTCGCTACGCAAAAAATTAAGAAAAAAGAAGAGCAGTTTAGCATCGCATTAACGAAAACCAAAGATATTCTAAGTCATTTAGGAACATTAAAAACCGAAAAACAAACTTTAGTAGGTTTTGCGTTAGAAACCAACAATGAAATAGCGCATGCCAAGGACAAACTCCAAAGAAAAAACCTCGATTTTATCGTCCTCAATTCCATGAACGATCAAGGTGCCGGATTTGCACATAACACGAATAAAATCACGGTTATCAAGCGATCAGGAGAAGAATTTCCCTTTGAACTCAAGTCAAAGGATGAAGTTGCTCAAGACATTTGTGCACTCATCGTCGAACATCAACAATCAGAAGGCCTCTTATAAATTAGCTATTCTAAG
Source organism: Sphingobacterium sp. HJSM2_6 (assembly GCF_049316305.1). Lineage (NCBI taxonomy): Bacteria > Pseudomonadati > Bacteroidota > Sphingobacteriia > Sphingobacteriales > Sphingobacteriaceae > Sphingobacterium > Sphingobacterium sp. HJSM2_6. Next base: position 1,947 of record NZ_JBMOXB010000020.1, on the reverse strand, counting down.
CTCTTTCGGATAGTAATTATTTACCCGATTGCCCAATGCCTTTACCCAGCCCAATGAAATGCCTTTATACTTCACCAAGCACCATCCCTTACCCACCGAATCAAAACTTTTCATATCCAGCGACTCTTTCCGAAGGTAATCTTGCGCCGCATTTAAATCCAATTCCACAGCAGGAATATCAGCATTCAAATAAATACTCATTGCCAAATCATGCGAAGGCAATAGCTCCTTTCCCATCCACTTTCCAATAGTTGTTCCTACATTTTTCAAGTAGAGCACCTGTTGTATCGCCTTTACGTACAATTCATGTTCCTTTAAAAAGACATGCACTTCATCATTGTGAACCAAGGTTGTTAAATCATGCCCAGCATTCAACCATTGTTTAACCTGCTCGAAGCTAACTACAGGCTTTTCCACTTTCAATTTCTTAAGCGCAAACGAAGGCTGAACATCTTTCAGCTTCAATACAGCGACGAAAAAGCCTTCCCCTTCCACTCGATGTGGATAAAAACGATAAGCATAACCTTGCTTCATGCTAGACCTGGTTTCTTCCATACCCCAAGATTCATTGATAGGAATCTGAATAGATTCAAAACCATATTCCTCCATAAGCCAATCTACAATAGCTTCATTCTCCTCCTCTGAATACGAACAAGTCGAATAAATCAAGGTTCCGTAACTCGCAAGACAAGGCATCATATCTGCCAAAATTCGTTTCTGTCGTTCACTACACAGTTTTACGGCAGCTTCAGACCATTCATCAATACTATCCTCATCCTTTCTAAACATGCCAGATCCCGAGCAAGGTGCATCTACCAAAACTAAATCAAAAAAGCCAGGTAAACGTTTAAATGCCGCAGGATCATTATTGCTGACAGCGATATTAAACAGGCCCCAGCGCATTAAATTATCCTGAAGGATATTGGCTCTAGCTTTAATAATTTCATTGGCTACCAGGAAGCTTTTAGGATTTAAATACGAATCTAATAATGTGCTTTTACCACCAGGTGCAGCACATAGATCCAATGCTTTAATGGGGTCATCTGCTAATCCCAATTGAGCGACAATATGTGCAATAAACATGGAAGAGGCTTCCTGTACATAGTAACAACCCGCATGAAATAGGGGATCAAGTGTAAATTTAGGCCGAGTATTTAAATAAAAACCCGTATCACACCATGGTACAGGTGTTCCCAAATTAAAATCAAAAGAAGTTCTTTTAAATGGATTTGTGCGAATTGAAGTTAATTTATTTCCGTTTTCATGAGCATCTAAAAATGCTTGTTCATCGAAATATGGATTGGCACCTAATTTTCTAATAAGCGCATTTGGCAGGATATTACTCATGTTTTGCTAATAAATCTATGTAAATTTACAGGAATTATCCTTTTTTTAATAAGCAAATGAAAGATTTTAAGAAATACTACATCATACCAGCAAGCCCAGAGGAACTGTATAGAGCCTTGACGACGGAGATTACCATCCGATTATGGACTGGTGATTTAGTGGAAATAGACCCACAAATTGGAGGCGAATTTTCCATGTGGGATGCTGCAATAACGGGTAAGTTCCTCGAACTTAAGCCCTACCAAAAAATTGTACAACAATGGTATTTCGGTGAACAAGAAGAAGATTCCATCGTTACACTCAAATTACACGAACATAAAAAAGGAACCTCTTTAGAAGTTATCCATCAAAATATTCCAGAAGAAGCCTACGAGGAAATCGTCGAAGGATGGAATGATACCTATATTGCTTCCCTCTTGGAATTCTATGAAGAGGAAGAAGAAATATAAGCAATAAAATTATTAGACTTGAAGTCAAATCACTCCTTATGATCCCCTAAGGTATTTCCTAAGACCAGGAAGTAAGCTATTACAATACTATTTTATTAGCAAGATTTGTGAACCTTTGGATAGGAGCTGTTAGCACATTAACAACTCCCAT
>NZ_JBMOXB010000019.1:0-95385 GCF_049316305.1 Sphingobacterium sp. HJSM2_6 | reverse complement strand
GAGCGAAAGACGAGATTCGAACTCGCGACCCCAACCTTGGCAAGGTTGTGCTCTACCAACTGAGCTACTTTCGCTTGACGTGCTGCAAATATAGAGAGTTTTGCTAAACTTGAAAAATAAAAATGACTTAAATCTCGCAATGTCCTTTAAATGTGCGTAATAATTTTATTATGATCCATCAAAAAAGCTATTTCAATAGCATTTGGCACGAATTTTATCTATTTTTGTGTTGTTAAAGCCATACTATGCAACTTAGACTTTTATTTATTTTTGTTTTTATTCTTTGTAGTTTCTCTAGCCGATCTGAAACGTATCCGCAAGTAATTTTTGATAATAGCCTTGTGAAGGGTGCTTACGCGCGTAGTTTTGTAGATTATATGGGTGGAAGCTGGGTGGAAAATGTTCATCGACATTTACTCGTGTCAGATAGTTTATTTTTTACTCCAGGAAACGCACTTTCACTAAAGTATCAATCTAATCCTGCTGGGGATTGGAATGTTTTAATTAAATATAGCCGGCAGAAGTTTCATTATCGTGTAACTAAAGATGACGTATTAAATCTAAAAATTTACGTATCCAGTACAAATACGGAGGTCAATCATCTTCCAAAAATAGCTATTCAGCAAGGTGCACATCAATCGGTAGGTTTAGCATTAGCTGCATATATTGAAGAATACAATGAAAATACATGGTTAAGTGTAAAAATTCCTGTTCAAGATTTTGCTGGATTAAATATGGATAATATTATCTCCGGAATTATCTTACAGCAACAGCAGAGTTCTGCTGATTTACATTCTATATTTATCGATCAAATCGAATTCCTTCCCGCTAAATACTCCAACGCTCCTTTAACCTCTGCTGCTATTTTATCGAAGGTTACTGCTTTTGGAAAACATATTGATTTACAATGGCAAGTTCCATTAACTCCAAGTATTCGATATGTAAAAATTTATCGGTCTACAGATAACAAGGAATTTACTCCAGTAGCTATACGCCCAACCTACATGTTAGGTTGTTTAGATTATATTCCCTTATTAGACAAGAAGTATTATTACAAAATTGCCTGGGTAGACTATAATTATCGGGAGTCTCCATTTTCTGAAGTCAAGGAAGTTGAAGCCAAAGAAATTCCAGAAGAACAATTAGTAAATTTAATTCAATTTGCGCATATAAATTACTTCGTCGAGAATTACGATATTAATTCCGGTATGTATATGCCCTTTCGAATAAAAGATAAAGCTACGGTTTCCGTCAAAGAGACAGGTGGTGCTATATTAAGTTTGCTCGTTGGGGTGGAAAAAGGATATGTGAGTAAGCCAATGTTCATCAACCGGATGAAACGTATGGTGGACTTCTTACTGAAAGCACAAAATAACTATGGTTTCTTTCCTGCATATTTTGATGGAAGGAAAGGCTTACCAGAATATTTAGATGGGGAAGCCAAATACGATGTGATGGCAACCAGTTCGATTATAGAGGCCTTATTAGTGACCAGGCAATATCTGAAAGGTGACGATCCTGTCCATGTCGAAATACGTAATGCAATTACGACTATTTGGGAACGTATTAATTGGCAGCAGGCTGTTTTAGGATCAGACTCTACGGTTTTGCGATCTACGCTGAATATGGTTGATGAATTTAATAAAGTAAAACCAGTTTGGGGGATTAATCAAGCGTTGAACACCTACTTATTATCGATTGCCTCGCCGAAGCATCCACTACCTGTTGAATCTTATTTAAACAGCATTACGCATAAGTATGAAAAGTTTCAGGAGCCCATTACGACAGATAGCCTTTTGATTGATTCTACCCAAGTTGATTCTTTATTCGTAGAAGAGACAGCTGAGGTTCTTCCTTTTGTTACTGCAGACTCTTTAATTCGGATGTCGAGTTATCAAGATACCAGTTTATATGGTATTCAAGTACCCTTTGGAAATCTTACTGCCAATTTATTGGAGATTTACAGGCCTTTTGTAACCATAAATCCTAAATTGGCTAAGCTAGGTGAACTCAATCTATATGATATTGTACAACGTTACTCCCAAATTGTTAAACGTCGAGATAATGAAATTGGTGTAGGAATAAGTAATTCTGATATTTGGGGTTTTTATCATTATCCGGATAATGTTGGGGATTTTCGAATTAATCCTGCTATTTCTACAGCTAGTATTTTTGTAGGTAATGTCCAAGCAAAACGTTCGTTAATAACGTTGTATAAGATGTTTGGGGAAACCTTATTTTCGGAATATGGATTTAGGTCTTGGATGGATTTAAAAAGTGATGATGTATCCGATGAATATGTTGCCGCAAATCAAGCGTACGTCGCAGTGATGTTGGAGAATTCGAAAACAGAATTAATCTGGAAATTGTATCAAGAAATTCCAGAAATTAAATCGGCTTCAGAAAGAATATTTAAGAACTAAAATTATAGATAGCTTTGACTATCTTTACACCTATAAAAATCAATAAAAAACATGAAGCGAATCAACTATTTAACCTTTATCTTATTAGCAGGATTGTCAATATCTTCTTGTAAACAACAAGCATTAGTTATTAATCCAGGTGCTGTCGTGAGCAAAGACGGTACAGATGATGGATTGAAGAATGTAAAGAGAGAGTTTGAAGACGCTAAACAAACCAATGAAGGTATTTTAGTTTCCATCTCATCAGATTTATTGTTTAACACCAATTCATCTTATCTTACAGAATCTGCAAAACAAGAATTGAGTAAATTAGCAAATGTATTAAAGGGCAATCAATCCAAAGCCAATGTTCGTGTTGATGGACATACCGATGCTACTGGAACAGCAGAATACAATCAATGGCTTTCGGATAAGCGAGCAGCATCAGTTAAGAAATTCTTAGTAGATTCCGGAATTCCTGATGCACGTGTAAGTATTAAAGGTTGGGGACAATCAAAACCTATCACTGAAAACAAAACACCTGAAGGTCGTCAAAAAAACAGACGAGTTGAGGTCGTTATACTTAAGTAATTTTAAGCAACTCTTTATGAAAAAGGCATCCTTAGCGGATGCCTTTTTTGGTTTTAAACCATTTGGTAAACCAGATTATTTTGGGAAAATCGTGTTGAAATCTAGCTCCATGATTTACCAATAGATTCGTATTTCTTTGGTTTTCACTCGGATCTTCTTCGAAAAAATCGCTTGGAGTTCCGGCTAAATTCCAAGCAAGATCCGAAGGAGATCGGACTAAGAAAATAATTTGTACCGCGTAATACTTAAAATTTTACGATGTTTTTAGGATAAACTACAGCTAATTTCAAGAAAATTTTCATTGGCTTGCTTCCATGGAAGTGTATTTGCATTTGAAATATAGCTATATACCATTCGATAGGTGAATTGTTTATTTAATCGGTTTCCTCTTACTAATTGAAGATGAATACAGATGATGTTGAAAAGGAAAAAATAGGTTTTTTATCCGTTATGCTTATCAATTTATTATATTGTAAGATTGTTATTTAACAGATAAAATGAGATTGATCCAACTTATAAGGGAGTCAAATTCCTAATTTATGAGTAATTTTGTTTTTCAAGAGGGATAAGGCATGTTTATAATATTTGATACAGAAACAACAGGTTTACCAAAGCGTTGGGATGCACCAATTACAGATACGGATAATTGGCCAAGATGTATCCAAATTGCTTGGCAATTGCATGATGAGAAGGGTAGGTTGATTGAGCATCAAGATTATTTAATTAAACCAGATGGCTTCAATATTCCTTATGATTCGGAAAAGATTCATGGAATATCTACGGAATTAGCTGAGCGCGAAGGTGTGCCAATCCATGTCGCTATCGAAAAGTTTAATCAGGCTTTGCTGAAGGCTAAATTTGTGGTGGGTCAGAATATTGGATTTGATATCAACATCATGGGATGTGAATTCTATCGATATCAGGTAGAAAGTCCCATGGCAAAGATGCCGATCTTAGACACCTGTACGGAAGTAACAGCAGATTTACTTAAACTACCCGGAGGGCGTGGTGGTCGCTATAAATTACCAACCTTAACCGAATTACACAGTTATTTGTTTTCCGTTCCATTTGCTGAAGCGCATAATGCAACAGCCGATGTGGAAGCAACTACTCGTTGTTTTTTTGAATTAGTACGAAGGGATGTATTTAAGCCTTCCGATTTACAGGTAGATGTAGGTTATTTTGTTGATTTTAAAGAACATAATCCTAGTGTTTTTCCTACAGCAGGATTAAAACATATCAATTTAAAAGCCGCCTCAGATGCGATTCGATCTGAACAAGGCGAATCAGGCGGGCAGATTGTACTGGATCCAGCCTTACTAGAAGCTTTTGAAGGTGCTGAATTTGCACATCTACATAACCATACGCAGTTTTCGGTCTTGCAATCTACGATATCGATTGATGGCTTGGTACAAGCCACAGCGAAACATCAGTTACCTGCAGTTGCCATGACCGATCATGGGAACATGATGGGCGCTTTTCACTTTGTGTCCAAAGTTTTAGGCTATAACAAGGAACTTGAGGGTAAAAGAGCCGAAGCGGAGGCAAAAAATGAAATATTTGAGGCCAAACCCATTAAACCAATTGTAGGTTGTGAGTTTTATATTTGCGAAGATCGTAAAGATAAAACACGAAAGGATAATGGATTTCAGGTCGTATTTCTTGCGAAAAATAAAGCTGGATATCATAATCTAGCTAAAATGGCATCAATAGCCTATACCGAAGGATTCTATTACGTCCCTAGGATTGATCGTCAAGTGGTAGAACAATACAAAGAGCATTTAATCGTATTATCGGGGAACTTAAATGGGGAAATTCCCAGTAAGGTGTTAAATATTGGGGAATCTCAAGCCGAGGATGCTTTAATTTGGTGGAAATCCATGTTTGAAGATGATTTATACATGGAAATCATGCGACATGGACAGGAGGATGAGGAACGTGTAAACAAAACATTAATTCAGTTAGCTAATAAACATCAAGTCAAACTAATTGCAAGTAATAATACCTATTACATCAATAAGTCTGATGCCCATGCCCATGATATTTTACTATGTGTAAAAGATGGAGAAAAACTAAGTACACCTAAGGGGCGAGGAAGAGGATTTCGCTTTGGAATGCCCAATCAAGAATATTATTTCAAATCGAAAGAGGAGATGAAGAAAATCTTTCAGAATCTTCCCGAAGCTATCCTAAATATTCAAGAAATTTTAGATAAGGTGGAGGTATATTCACTGAATAGGGATGTTTTACTTCCTAAATTTGAAATACCGGAAGAATTTCAACATCCTTTGGATTTAGAGGATGGGGGCAAGCGTGGGGAAAATGCTTTTCTTAAAAATTTAACTTACATAGGTGCGGCCAAACGGTATGAAGAAATCACTGACCCTATCCGCGAACGTTTGGATTTTGAATTAGCAACCATTGAGAATACGGGCTATCCGGGATATTTTTTAATTGTGCAAGATTTTATTGCCAAAGCTAGGGAGATTGGCGTATCCGTAGGTCCAGGTCGTGGATCTGCTGCAGGTTCTGCGGTGGCCTATTGTTTAGGAATCACCAATATTGATCCCATCAAATACGATTTGCTATTTGAGCGTTTCTTAAATCCTGATCGGGTTTCCATGCCCGATATTGATATCGATTTTGATGACGAAGGTAGGGGGCGTGTGATGCAATATGTTATTGATAAGTATGGCGCTTCACAAGTAGCTCAGATCATTACCTACGGTACAATGGCGGCAAAATCTTCCATTAAAGATACCGCTAGGGTATTGGACCTTCCGCTTTCTGATGCGAATGAAATCGCCAAATTAATTCCTAATTTGAAGTTGAGCAAGATCTTCAATATGGAAGACAAGGCGCTGAAAGAAACACTACGATCCGATGAACTCGAAGCAGTCAATAAATTAAAGAATTTAGCCGATGGGGCAGGAATTGAAGCAGAGACGATCAAGCAAGCGCGTGTATTAGAAGGGTCCATGCGTAATACCGGTATTCACGCCTGTGGGGTAATTATTACCCCAGATGATATTACCAATTTTGTGCCTGTTTCTTTGGCGAAGGATTCAGATTTATATGTAACCCAATTTGATAACTCAGTGGTAGAAAGCGCTGGTTTATTGAAGATGGACTTTTTAGGATTAAAAACCCTAACATTAATCAAAGATACAGTAAGCAATGTCAAATTAAGACATGGTATTGAATTGGACCCCGATCATTTTCCGATAGATGATGAACTTACCTACGAGTTGTTTCAGCGGGGTGAAACGGTTGGTATCTTTCAATACGAGTCTCCAGGTATGCAGAAATACATGAAGGAATTAAAACCTACAGTATTTGCCGATTTGATTGCAATGAATGCCTTGTATCGTCCAGGACCAATGGAATATATTCCATCCTTTATTAAGCGTAAGCATGGAATAGAGCCCATCACCTACGATATTGATGCTTGCGAGGAATACTTGAACGAGACCTATGGAATTACTGTATATCAGGAACAGGTAATGCTTTTATCTCAAAAGCTAGCAGGTTTCTCTAAAGGTGATGCCGATGTTTTGAGAAAAGCGATGGGTAAAAAGCAAAAAGCGGTTTTGGATAAAATGAAGCCTAAGTTTATTGCTCAAGCTGAAGCAAAGGGCCATGATGCGAAAAAATTAAGTAAGATTTGGACCGATTGGGAAGCTTTTGCAAGTTATGCATTTAATAAATCTCACTCGACCTGTTATGCTTGGATTGCTTATCAAACAGCTTACCTCAAGGCGCATTATCCTGCAGAATATATGGCAGCGGTATTGTCTAATAATATGAATGATATTAAGCAAGTCACCTTCTTCATGGAAGAATGTAAGCGAATGGGCTTAAAAGTCTTAGGACCAGATGTAAATGAATCCCATTATAAGTTTACCGTAAATGATGAAGGAGCTGTTCGTTTTGGTATGGGTGCTGTGAAAGGAGTCGGGGCTGGTGCTGTGGATACCATTGTAGCTAGTCGGGAAGGGGTTTTATATAAATCCATTTTTGATTTAGCGAAGCGAGTGGACTTAAGAATGATTAACAAAAAAGCCTTTGAAAGTTTAGCTTATGCAGGAGGATTTGACTCGTTTACAGATACACATCGTGCACAGTATTTTTATGCGGAGAATGATCATAGTACTGGTATAGAAAAAGCAATTAAGTTTGCGCAGAAATTTAAAGAAAATGAAAACTCAGTTCAAGTAAGTCTCTTTGGGTCTGGCGGTTCTGCTGAGTTACCTGAACCTGTACTTACAGCATGTTCTGCTTGGGGATTGATTGAGAAATTGAAATTCGAAAAGGAAGTAATTGGTATTTATTTAACCAGTCATCCTTTGGATAATTATAAGTTTGAATTAAAGCATTTTTGTGCAAATAATGTCACCGATCTGCAATTGATTAATAAGGTGAAGGCTTCCGAAGTGGAGCAGGAGGTACTGTTAGATTTCAACCGCATTAAAAATAAGGAAATCATATTGGGTGGAATTATAGCTCTCGCTAATCATCGGGTGGCAAAATCAGGTAAACCATTTGGATCTTTTATCATTGAAGATTATTACGATTCGTATGAGATTATGGTATTCGGGGAGGATTATGTGAAATTTAAAGGATATTTACAAGAAGGCTATTTCGTACAAATACGTGGATTAGTTCAAGAGCGATTCAAGCAAGTTGGAAATTGGGGTTTTGAATTGAAAAACATACAATTATTATCAGATTTGCGCGAGAAAATGGCTAAATCATTCACTATTCAGTTTCCATTACATGTATTGGATCATGAATTTATGGATACTTTAAAGGAGTTGATTGGTAGTACGCATATTGAAGGGCAAGAGGCTAATTGTCAACTGAAATTCAAAATTATGGACGTCCAAGAAGAGATTTCTATAGAAATGCCTTTGAAAAAACGCAAGATATTCATAACCAATGACTTTCTAGATGGTTTGGAAAGTTTGGAAGGGGTGAATTATAGATTAAATTGATAAGCTATAGAAAATTATTAATTCAAATGGAATTGCATTCGCAAGGCATTGCGTATATTTGTTCGTAGAATTTGTAAATCATAAATAGAGAAAACATGGCATTAGAAATTACAGATAGCAACTTTGAAGAAGTTGTATTAAAATCAGATAAACCAGTATTAATTGATTTTTGGGCAGAATGGTGTGGCCCATGCCGTATGGTAGGTCCTTTAGTGGATGAAATTGCTACAGAATATGATGGAAAAGCGGTTGTTGGTAAAGTAAACGTAGATAATAACCCAGATATTTCTGTACGTTATGGAATTCGTAACATCCCTGCATTACTTTTCTTCAAGAATGGCGAAATCGTTGACAAGCAAATTGGTGCTGTTCCGAAGTCAGTATTAACAGAAAAATTAGAAAAACAACTAGCTTAAGTTTTAATACTTAGGTAGGATTATATAAATCCTAATAAAAAATCCCTGAACACTTATTTCAGGGATTTTTTATTAGGCCTTATTTTTTGTTAAATACGGTATTGTACACCGAACATCAACCACCGGGTAGGTAATGGTACGGCTGCAATTTCTATGTATTTTTCGTTAAAGAGGTTTTGCACATCCAAGTTAAATCCAATTTTTTTCGGTTGATACGCCAATCGTAAATCAGCTACGTAATAGGCGTTTCCCGAAATTCGTTGTATAAGTCTGTTTGCGGATGATAATTGTATTTGCTTATATTGATAACTTAGGATACCTTGGGCTTGATGCTTTAAGGAATTAATGCCATATTTTGTCATCATTTGATTGGTTTTGTTAATTATTGATGGATTTAAATATGTGTAATTTATTGAAAAGGAAATAGATTGGATTTTACTCAATGCATGAATATACTGCGTTTGTGTAAATATGCCATGGGTCTTATTATTTCCTAAATTATTGGCTTGGTAGGGTTCTGTGGTACTGGAACGAGTCCAATCAATAAAATTGTCGATATCACGGTAAAAATACCCTATTTTGCTATTGAATTTGCTGGTATTAAAACTCAGGGATATATCATTTTGCCAGGAATTTTCTGATAAAAGAGCTGGATTACCAATGTTAGACATTTTTTGATTCAAATATAGGTCGGTATATGTGGGGATCCGTTGGCTACTTCCAGTACTCGCAGAAAGTTTCCATTGGTCTGAAATTAGGTAGCTGACATCAATTCCAGGGAATATTTGCCAGTTATAATCAGAATTGTAATTAATATATGCCCCTATATTCAACAGGAAGTTTTTAATTTCGGTAGTCCTAAATTCAGTGTATGCTCCCCAATTGTTTCGTTGATGGTCGCCAATATTCGAACTGTTTATTTTTTCCAACCGACTTTCCAAACCTAATCCAAGATCTCCAAAACCAAGATCAACAGCTGCATTTAGCTCTGCGGTTAAGGTATGGGTATAGTGTCTACTTCTTGCCTTCGTTAAGTCATTCCGGTAATACCGGTAATCATCTTCATTATAGCGGTAACTAAGTCTTGGACTTAGGTTGAATTTGCTGTTCAATTGATGCTTTGAAGATAGACTAGAAATAGCGGTTTTCACATATTCCTCCGATTCAATATCCCCAGGTGCTGCATAATAGCCATTCGCTCCAAATTTATTATCCATATATCCAGCCATGACTTGTATTTCATTGTGCTGGTTTAATTCGATTAAATTTTGATAAAATAGCTTGTAATTATCTGAAGCGGTATTGTATCGCTGACCATTACTATGTTCTTTGGCAATAAAAAATTGATGTTGATGGTCTTTTTGGTATATGTCGGCACTTAATTGTAAGCCTGTCGCATAATACTTGCCCGATTTATCGCTTTCTTCTACATCCTGAAAGGATGATCCCACATAAGCATTGGTTTCGATCTTACTAGCGTCGACTTTAGTTGTGACAATATTGATAGCTCCAGTAAGTCCATTGATACCATATATTCTAGATGCAGGTCCTCTTAGTATTTCTATCCGTTCAATACTACTTAAAGCGATAGGTAGGTTCAGCATGTGATGACCTGTCTGTGGGTCGGATATTTTTACGCCATTAATCAATATGATGGTTTGATCGAAGCTTCCACCATCTATTCCAATGTCTGCTTGCGTTCCAAAAGCCCCTCGCTGTCTGATATCTACGCCTGCAGCAAAACGTAAAACCTCTGGTAAACTGATACCTGGAAGTTTTTGGATTTCTTCTTTACTTAGGATTTGTACATTTCTATTGTTTTGGCTGAAAGGGATCTGAAGTCTATTTTCCTGAATGATCACCTCCTTAATTTTGGTGGTGTCGGATGACAATTGTTGGGAGGAGACGACAGCAGGTAAAATGGTTAATGCTAATAAAAGTTTAGTTGGCAACATAATTTAACAATTTCAAAATTTTTCAAAGGTATAGAAATATAATTAATAAGAAAGAAAATGGAAGAAATAGATTTTAGTAGAAATTTTAGTGTTTTCCAAAGCTAAGGCTGCATTATAGACCTTTGGAAAACTTGTTTAGCAGATTGACCATAAATAGCAGAAATCTTTAATAGCCGATCCATGTTTAAATTAACATGTTAATATAAAGCTATTAACGAAACTGGAAAAGAAAAATGTGCTACAGTCTATATAAACATCGTTCTTTTCCTCTTCTAAAGGCTCCTAATCTTAGTTCAGAACCTTCAAATATTTTGTAGAACGTTAATTATTTGTCAAAACGGATGAAGGAGTGAATCCAAAATACTCTTTAAATGTAGTAGAAAAATGCGAAAGGTTTTCAAAACCTACCTGTAAATAGATGTCAATAGGTTTTTGTTTTTTTTCTTTGATCAAGTAATGTGCTTTTTGTAATCTTTGTTCACGGATCCATTTTTCTGGGGTCGTATCAAATATTTTCTTAAAGTCTCTTTTGAAGGTCGAGATACTTCGTCCGCTCAATCGAGCAAACTCTTTTAGTGAAACATGATACACATAATTTTGCAGCATAAATGATTCTAAATCAATTTTAAAAGGTTCAGAAAAATCGAAAAGCCAATTTTTTGTATTACTGCCCCTCTGTAATAATAATTCAATGGCCTCCCGAATTTTTAGTGTTGTTATTGCCTCATTTAATACCTCAGGATTTTCGTAGTAGGGTAGTAATGATTGAAAAAACGCTTCCAAAAAGCTGTTCGGACTTAGGTTAATCACCTGGCTTCCTGAATATTGAGTTTGCGGTTCTATATTTTTTTCTGCCGCATATTTTCGTAATTCTTCTTATGTTAGAAAGATACTCACTGATTTAAATGGTTCACCGTTTGTACCTGGTATTTTTTCACCTTTTGCCAATTGGTTTCTTCTTAAAAATACAATATCACCTTCTACAAATACGTTAGTGGCATCAGGCTTAAATAATTGAATGCTTCCAGATTGTATATAGGTAAGGGCATGTTCTTCAACTAGCTGTTCTTTTTCCAATTTCTCTTGGTAGTAGCAAGAATATAATATTCCTTTTTGTTTGTTTAACATTCCATGAAGATAAGTAGGAAAGATCAATTATTCAGCAAAAAGACCACTAATTTAACTAGTTAATTTTCAGGTATTAGTTGATCAATTTAGCATAAAGCTGTTTATTTTATGGTCTTAAACGGATTAGACTTACATTAAAAGAGGATTGAATGGAAAAAAATTAAGGCTGAACTTGTGAACAAATGTTTTTGAACTTCTGACGAAAACAAAATCCTTTAATTCCTTTCATCTTTGTAGGGCAGTTCAACAAGTTCATCGAAATTAAAATGGATGCCGATGAGGCTTTAAGGAATATCAAAGTGATAATCAATAAAATCACGAATATTGAACAGCAAGGGAAGGATGGACTTCTTAAATCTACCAGTAAATACGTACTTTAATTAATTTGCTATACCAATGAACAATTTATTACCCAAACTTATTACGCTAGTCATCCTTGGCATTTTTGCCTTCATGATCTATTATATGAGTAGTCGATTAAGGATACATTTCAATTTACCCTCCAAATGGCTTGTTATTATGACTGTTAGTACGATATTAATTGGCGCAATGGTTTTGATTTTTATTTCGGTTAAAAGTAGTAGCCCAATTGTTGGTAGTCTTAGCATACTGGGCGGCTATATACTTGTCTTTAGTATATTCCTATTGATGTCATTGTTGCTTATGCAGCTCGTACAGCCTGTACTCCAATTGCCCTATTTGATGACAGGATGGATTGCTTTAGCATTAGCATTAATCCCAACAGTTATTGCAGCATTAAACGCCTCAAATTTTGAAGTCAACGAACGAACGGTTTATATTCCAAAATTAGATAGGAGTATGCAAATTATGCTGATTACCGATGTTCACCTAGGCCATCATCGGGGAAAAGCTTATTTGGAGAAAATAGTTGAGGAAACTAATAAACGAAATCCGGATATCATCTTATTGGCAGGAGATTTAATGGACTCTGAAGTTGCCTTATTTCCAGAAATTTTAAGTCCACTAGCAGCTTTCAAAGCTCCAGCCTATTATGTGAGTGGAAATCATGAGAAGGCCATAGATGAACAGAAAGCTTTAAAACTTATAGCTGAAAATGCTGTACAAGTATTGCATAATAACGTGTTGGAAGTTGCTGGATTACAAATTATCGGACTTGACTACATGAATGCGGATGATGATGCTTTTGATATGCATCCTTCTGATAATAACCAGACCATCAAAGAAGTTTTAAATCAATTGGAATGGGACCGAGATAAGGCAGTCGTATTAATGCATCATAGTCCTGTTGGAATAAATTATGCGCAGGATTTGCAGGTGGATTTATTTGTAGCAGGGCATACGCATGCAGGACAAGTATTTCCATTTACATACTTAGCAAACTTCATTTTTAAATATAATAAGGGTTTACATAAGGCAGGTAAAACAACGGTTTTCGTATCTCAAGGTGCAGGGACTTTTTTGAGTAGAATGCGTTTAGGTTCAAGAAATGAAATTAATTTATTAAACTTAGTTCCAGCATTATAACTTTTCCTAACGGATTCTTAGGTTTAAGTATTTTGCTATGGAGGCCATAGGTGTTATAGAATGAATTATTTAGGTTATACTTTCCAATTTATCCATTTTTTTATTAAGTATTAATTTCATAGGTGAATTAAATTAATGAGTTCGCTACCTTTTAATTTTAAGATGAGGTTGCCCGGCTTCAATCCATGCGGAATACCATAACGAGGCGACAGCATGAATAGACGAGCGTAATTGTTTCTCCACCATACCATGGAGTAGCTTGTGGTAAGTTTGTACATAATGATCGGAATAGGAATGCATGATCACTTTATTTCTAAAGTTATATGACTTTTGCTGCAAAACCGGAATTAGCGCCTTTACCATTCGGTCTTTTATCAAAAGGCTATCTAGCAATTGATGACTTTGCTGGATGGTATTCCAACTGTAGGATAATACATCCTCAATGTAATCTGCTTTTCCTGTTAATAAATTATATTGACTTGCAAATTTTTCAGGAATTCTGGTTTCCCAAAGCGCATGTATACCAGTTTGATTGCTGAATTGCCCATTGTAATTACTGCTCGTATGTAGGGGTACATGCGCATCGGCCATATAATGACCTAAGTCTGCCGCCAATTTGATGATTCTATCGGTGTTTTTTTGTTCCAAAGCCTCTTTCAATTGATCATATGTTCGTTTGATTTGCCAAGGTATAATTCCTCGAGCGAGTAAATAGGATGGGGAATGGAGCTTTTCTACCTTGTACCAAGGTAAAAATAAGGAGTCAGTTAGTTTGTGTCTATCTAAATCGATAAAATGTTTGACAGCTTCGTTCGTGTCAATATGGACTCGCTTGTCTGGGTTCACCGCATATTCCTTTATTAAATATTGGTTGAATTTGAAAAATGGAATTAATTCTTTGGGTAGACTATATACAGCTGTTTCATTAATAAGTTGATGACTATAGAAACCCCAAGAGCTTAAAAATAAGGTGGATAGCAAGCAGAAAGAATAGAGTGATAATATTTTCATATAGGTTAATTTATTTCTTTAAATATAATAACTATTAATTTTTATTCGCTGACTTTTTTATCAAGACTAATAAGCTTAAATTTGTTGATATGTGGTCATTAAATGAATTAGCATGAAGATATTATATGCAGTTCAAGGTACTGGGAATGGGCATCTCACAAGAGCAATAGATATTATCCCTTGCCTTAGAAAATATGCAGAGGTTGATGTGTTGGTTAGTGGTATACAAGCTGATATAACCTTACCATTTGAAGTAAAATATCGTTATCATGGCTTGAGCTTTATTTTCGGAAAATCCGGGGGAGTTGATTTGTGGAGAACATTTATGAGTTCTACAGTCCGTAAATTTGTCAAGGAAGTGAATGCAGTTCCGATCGAGGAGTATGATTTAGTTATCAATGATTTTGAGCCTATATCGGCATGGGCATGCTATTTCAAAGAGCTTTCCAGTATTGGACTAAGTCATCAAATAGGGGCCTTTGATCAAGCTAGTCCAAAACCAGAGGAAACGGATATGCTAGGGAAGTTCATCATAAAAAATTATGCCCCGACTACTCATTCCTATGGTTTCCATTTTAAATCCTATGCCAAGCATATTTTTACACCTGTTATACGTCAATCCGTAAGGCAATTAGATCCTCAAGATTTAGGACATTATACGGTTTATTTACCTTCTTATGATGATGCTCATCTGCTAAAGCACCTGTCTAGATTTCCAGATGTGAAATGGGAGGTGTTTTCAAAACATAATCGAAGGCCATTTAAAATGAAGAATGTGTCCATTAATCCGATTGATAGTGAGGCTTTTGTACAGAGTATGGCGAATGCATCAGGCATACTTTGTGGGGCCGGTTTTGAAACTCCTGCAGAAGCCTTATATTTAAAAAAGAAATTATTGGTTATTCCTATGAAAAACCAATACGAACAGCACTTGAATGCTGCATCATTGGAAGAGCTTGGCGTTCCGGTGATCAAGAGTTTAAAGAAAAAATCAGAATTAGAAATTGAATCTTGGTTGAATGCAAAGTCCATAGTCAGTGTGGATTATCCAGATTGTACTGAACAAATTATTGAACAAATTTTAGAAAAACATAAAAAATAAATGAAATCAATCCTAACCTTAATCGCCTGTACATTTTTTACTTGGAGCTTTGCTCAAACAACCTATACCGCTAATGATTCCTTGTCGTACGCCATGGGACAAGACTTGGCGCAATATATCAAGAAAATGGAGCTTCCTATTCAAAATAAAATTTTATTACAAGCCTTTACGGATGTTTTAGAAGGAAAACCAACGAAATTTACGGACGATCAAAAAGACGTGATTCTTAGGGATGGTATGCAACGTATTCAAGAGGAGAAGAATGCGGGAATAAAAGCAAAAGCTCAAGCCTTTTTAGATGCAAATAAAAAGAATCCAAATGTAAAAGTTACTGCAGAAGGAATTCAATACCTCGTATTAAGAGAAGGAACTGGAGTTCAAGCCAGCGAAACTGATTCCGTCGTTGTGCATTATATTGGTAGTGTAGCCGAAGGAGCTGAATTTGACAATTCATACGAACGCGGTCAACCCATTGAGATTACATTAGATAATGTAATAGAAGGTTGGAAATATGCTATTCCTTTAATGAAAGTAGGTTCGAAATATAAATTTTTTATTCCTTATCATTTAGGATATGGCGAACGAGGTAGTGGTCCAATTCCACCATTCAGTACACTAATTTTTGAAGTAGAGCTAATTGATGTTAAAAAATCGATTCCTGATGAAACAGCGTAACATTGGTCAATCCAATATTAGCGTTTCTGAAATTGGCTTAGGAGCAATGTCCTTATTGCCCGGGAATGATTTAACGAATCAATATATCATCGATCAAGGGACAGAAGTGGGTATCAATTATGTGGACACTTCTGATCTCTATGATCAAGGTAAAAATGAAGAACTTTTAGGGAAATTATTAAAATCCCGGAGAAAAGAATGGATTATCGGGTCAAAAGTTGGCAATCGTTGGAGAGAAGATGGTTCAGGTTGGGATTGGGTGCCATCGAAAGCATACCTAATTTCTGCCGTTGAGGGGAGTTTAAAGCGCTTACAAACTGATTATCTTGACCTGTACCAATTGCATGGTGGGATGATTGAAGATCCAATCGATGAGATAATTGAAGCCTTCGAACTGTTAAAAGATCAAGGAAAAATTCTGGAATATGGTTTATCGTCCATTAGGCCTCAAGTTTTTAAGCTGTACGCTGCGCGTAGTGCTATGCAGTCTAATATGATGCAATTTAGTTTAATAGACCGTAGACCGGAAGAATACTTGGATTTTTTGGAGGGGCATCAAATTTCTGTCTTTGCAAGAGGAACATTAGGGCAAGGTTTATTAATAGACAAAATAGCAAAGAATTATTTAGACCAGTCCGTTACAGCTATTATTAGCCTTCAAGAAAAACTCAAAGAATTAGCCAATTCTTTTGGAGTTAGTCCATTAGCACTAGCAATAAATTATCCATTAATACATCAAACTGTTTGTAGCTCAATTGTTGGTGTTCGAAATAAAGAACAAATGAAAAAGCTCGTTATCGCTATTGATGAATTAAACAAAATTCCCGAAAATGCCTATTCTGAGCTATTAGCAGGAATAGCTATTCAAACTTATAAAGATTATCGTTAACTATAATTTATTAGTTAAAATACTTTTTGAGTATTATTTGTAAATCCTCAGGCGTATCTATAGCATCGTTACTATGGTTTGATAAAGCTGTTTTAATTCGGAATCCGTTTTCAATCCAACGCAATTGCTCTAGAGACTCTGCCAGTTCTAATTTGGATGGTTTAAGTTGTGTTAATTTTTTCAATACATCCACCTGATAACCGTAAATTCCGATATGATTGTAAAAGTCTGTTTTTTCTAGCCACTGATGGATCTCCACTCCTCTAAAGTAAGGTATCGGATGACGAGAAAAATATATAGCTTCTTGATCTGTATTTAAAATAACCTTTGGTTTATTGGGATTGGTTAACTCGTCTTGTAACGTGATTTTTCTAATTAAGGTAGCGATTTCAACTTGAGGGTTAGCGAAGCATGAAACTAATAAGTCGATCTGTTGTGGGTCTATAAAAGGCTCATCACCTTGAATATTTACAGCAATATCAAATCCTTGGATGTTATTTATCACCTCAGCGCAACGGTCTGTTCCAGATTGGTGATTTTTATTGGTCATAATCACATTTCCTGCAAAGGATTTTACCTGATCGAATATCCGTTGATCATCCGTTGCGACGATTACTTCATGTAGAGATCCAGCATGTTTGCATTGATTGTACACCCGTTGGATCATTGTTTGACCGGCAATATCAATTAAAGGTTTTCCAGGAAATCTAGAAGAATCAAAACGTGCAGGAATTATACCAATAACTTTCATGTTGTAAAATTATTTATATTCATGAATTAGCCATTAGCAATGAAAATTCATGAAATGCGTAATGAAAAAGATGACTACATTAAAAATTTAATTCAAGTACCTAGGACTTAAAATAATCCATAAAGTTCAGTTTCTATTTTTTGAATAATAGTACCTAAGTCTTCGTTGTTATTGGCAAAGTCTAAATTATCTTTATCAATGATAAGTAATTTTCCTTCTTTATAATTACCAATCCATTTCTCGTATTTTTCATTCAATTTAGATAAATAATCTAAACGAATGCCCGATTCATAATCACGACCACGTTTTTGGATATTATTGACCAAGGTTGGTACAGATGCCCTTAAATAAACTAATAAATCTGGTGGTTTGATATAATGAATGATACTTTGAAAAATATCACTGTAGTTTTCAAAATCACGAGCACTCATTAATCCCATATCAAACAAGTTCTCTGCAAAAATATACGCGTCTTCGTAAATGGTTCGGTCTTGGATCATATTGATTTCCCGATTTTGTAAATCGACAATATGCCTAAAACGACTATTTAGAAAAAATATCTGAAGGTTAAATGCCCATCTTTTCATATCACTGTAGAAGTCCTCTAAGTAAGGATTATTTTCTACCGCTTCATATTGAGGGTCAAATTTTAAATGTTTAGCTAAGCGCTCGGTAAGCGTAGTTTTACCTGCACCAATATTTCCTACGATGGCTATATGCATATCTTTTAATAAAATCTTTTAAGGCCAATGATTTCACGCACTTCCTTAATGGTTTTGGAGGCACTTGCTTCTGCTTTTTCAGCTCCTAATTTTAAAACTTTTTTAATATATTCTTCATCTTTATCGATGTCGTTTATTCGATTTCTAACGTTTGCTGTAGCTAAAACCATATCTTCAGCTAATTGTTTTTTGAAATCACCATAGCGTATTTCACAACGATTATACAAGTCTTCAAAGTGATTCCAGGTATCAGTTGTGGATACAACCTTCATTAAATCGAATAAATTCTGAATGGAGTCCGGTTTGGTTTGATTCGGTTCTGTAGGTCCTGCATCAGATACAGCACGCATAATTTTTTTTCTAACCACTTCTTCCGCATCGGATAGGTAAATGCAATCAGCATCCCCATTGGATTTACCCATTTTTCCTTGTCCACTTAAACCAGGAACTTTAACCAATTTATCGGTATATGCAAATGCAAATGCTTCTTTAAAATAATCAACTTGATACAATCGATTAAATCTATTTCCAAAGGTTCTCGTCATTTCCAAATGTTGCTCTTGATCTTTTCCCACAGGAACCTTTATGCCATGATGAATCAAAATATCACAAGCCATTAATACAGGATAGGTTAATAATCCGGCATTGACATTATTTGGGTTTGCACGGATTTTATCTTTGAATGAAGTAGCACGCTCTAATTCACCCAAGTAGGCGTTCATATTCATGTACAGGTAAAGTTCTGCAACCTGAGGAACGTCAGACTGCACGTAGATGGTGGATTTTTCAGGATCTAAACCAGCAGCTAAATATTCGACGACAACCTGTCTTACCGTTTGATTTAAATCGCTAGGTGTGGGATGAGTGGTTAATGAATGTAAGTCGGCAATGAAAAAATAGCAATTGTATTCATTTTGCATTTTCACAAAATTTTGCAATGCCCCATAATAATTCCCTAAATGTAATTTCCCGGTACTTCTGATACCACTAACAACGGTTTCCATATGCTGCGAAGTTACAGAAAAATACGTAAATATTACGTCAAATTGGAGCTGTTTATTGAATACTTGACCGAAGTTACGATCTACATTCTATAGCAAAAGCGGATTAATAAATTTGAGGATTTTCCAGTAAATCAGTCACGTATCCTAACACTTCAATTTCACTAGAACCATCTTCTAACATTGAAAAAGTAAGGTAAGCAGCATAAATTTCAGCACTAAATAACACATGTTTGTCGGAAACAATCGTGTCAATAATACCTTCACGGACATCTATGCCAAGATGATCCAATTCATTATGCAACATAATGGAGATGTTTTCGTGATCCTCGCCAGAAGCAAAACCTAAAATGATATGCAATATGAGTTTATCATAAAGCTCAGGCTTCATGGTTTTAAATTTGGTGGAGTATAAATCGGCGTCAAAACGACTTTTTGCACTTGAAACAATCTTGTCCCAAATAAGGTACTCAGTTTTAGTCTGCATGTTGGAAGTTTATAATTGTTAAGTAAATATAACAATTAATACCCTGAAAATCAAACAATATTTTAGGAATATCTTCGAATATTTCAAACAAATTTTATAAAAGTTGGGTTTTTATTTTAGGTAAATGTAAAACTATGGGAAAGCAACATATGAAGCATGAAGAAGGACCTCAGGAGCCTGAAAATTTGGCTTTTAATGAAGAACAAGGTTCGTATGAGTTTGATGTTCAAGATCAGGATTCCGATTGGGAGCATCCTGCCGATTATGATACCATCAGCGCTGGTGCGCACCATGATGATTCTACTTTTGATAATTCCAATCCATTTGTAGGGGATGAATACGCAGATCTAAAAGTGTTGGAGGAGGAAGAATTGGAAAACAATCAAATGCAGGTTGTTGATGATCGGATTTTAAAAGTTTCTTTAATGGATAAGGAACTCGCAAAAGATGAAGAGGATTATCGAGCGGATTTAGATGAAGAAGGCTATCCTAAAAATGATTCTTAAAAATTTTTGCAGATTACGATAGGCTAACCTGTATCTTTAGCTTTATTACTGATCAGATATGGAAATAGATTTAACAGGTAAAAGAGCTTTAGTAGGAGGGGCGTCCGGAGGAATAGGAAAGGGCATAGCAATGGTATTGGCATCCGCTGGAGCAGAAGTTTATTTAATGGCTAGAAATGAAGAGAAACTTAAGAACACAGTTCAGCATTTGGATAGCACGAAGAATCAACATCACGGATATTTAGTTACAGATTTTTTGAATAGCTCCCTTCACCAAGAAAAGTTAAGTGCTTTTTTGGCTGAAATTAATATTGATATTTTAGTTAATAATACCCAAGGACCCATTGCAGGCACGATAGAAACAAAACAAGCGCAAGATTATCAAACAGCTTTTGATTTATTATTTCAACAAGCTGTATTCGCTAGCCAATTGGTTTTACCAAGTATGAAGACTAAGGGGTATGGAAGAATAATCAATGTATCATCATTAACAGTGAAAGAGCCACAAGATGCATTGGTTCTATCCAACAGCATGCGAACAGCATTGGTAAGTTGGAGTAAATCATTATCAAAATTAGTTGCAGCTGATGGGATTACAGTGAATTCTATTTTGACTGGTTATTTTAATACGGAGCGATTAAATAGTTTATTGGTCTCGCAGGCAGAAAGGGAGGGTTTAAGTTTTGAATCGGTTAAAGAGCGAAGAATTCTTTCTATCCCCGCTAAAAGATTAGGTGATCCCACTGATTATGGAAATCTTGTCGCATTTTTAGCCTCTCCATTAGCGTCCTACTTAAATGGAGCAAGTATTCCGCTAGATGGGGGATTATCAAATATGGTATTTTAACACAATTGGAGGCTATTCTGCCTCCAGTTGTTCCTTGTACTTTCTTTTATGTTCCTCAACTTCTGGAGACATTTCAGGGTATTCAATATCTTTAAATAAGGATAGCGATTCATAAATGATCTGTGCGACTAATAATCGGGCATTGGCCTTATCATCTGCTGGAATAATAAACCAAGGGGCTTCTTTACTATTGCAATTCTGAATTGCTTCTTCGTAACAGAACATATATTTATCCCATAATGCACGTTCCTTTAAATCCCCTGGAGAAAATTTCCAATTTTTATCTTCTTCTTCTAAACGACTTAAGAGCCTATTCTTTTGTTCTTCTTTACTTAAATTAAGAAAGAATTTCAAGACTATGGTTCCATTTTGAACCAATCGCTTTTCAAAATTGTTAATTTGAGCAAAGCGGGTTTTCCAAAAGTTTTCGGAGATTTTAGCAGGATTCTTTAATTTGGGGATATTTTCATTCAACAAATAGCTTGGATGAACTCGAGTGACTAATACATTTTCGTAATGTGTCCTATTAAAGACTGCAAACTTTCCTTTTTCTGGCAACTTAATTTCATGTCTCCAGAGGTAGTCATGTTGCAATTCTTTTTCAGTAGGTGTTTTAAAACTTTCAACCACAACACCACGTACATTAAAAGCTTTAAATACCTCTCTTATTAGCGAATCCTTACCCGCAGTATCCATCCCTTGCAGACAAATAAGTACACTGTATTGATCGTGAGCGTACATTTTGTCTTGAATTTCTGCAATCTTTTTTCTGATTTTTTTTAATTCTTTTTTAGCATCCTCAGGAGGTAGTTCATCTGATATTCTCGTGGATTGATCTTTAATTTTAAAATCTTTTCCCGCAGTATATTGTTTTATGATGTTTTTCATTATGAATGTTTTAATGAAGTTAACAAATTTTACTCCAAATAAATCAATTGCTTTTATTAAATTAACTCGAATATCTATCGATTCGAATTGCCGAAGCAGTAGTGCTAGTTTTGCTAGTTTTAAAATAGCCATCAACAGACCATACAAATTATACGCATATTAATATGACTGTTTTTGGTTATAATTTCAATTATAACTATATTTGATTATAAATTGAATTATAACTATATTTGATTATAAAATTTTTAAATATTGACTATATGAGCTTTCATTCCATAATAACAGGAGATTTAATCAATTCCCGAACAGTTGAGACTAGCCTGTGGTTACCAGTTTTAGAAAAAGCCTTAGAAAAATACAGCACTTCTTTTTCTATATTTAGAGGTGATAGCTTTCAATTGGAGGTGAAACTGGAAGATTTATTTGAATGTTTATTTTATTTAAAGGCAAGTCTTAAGAGCATAGAGGGCTTGGATGTACGGTTGGGGGTAGGTGTTGGGTCAATCGTATATGCAGATTTGGATATAAAAAGGTCTACGGGAGATGCATTCATTTTTTCTGGGGAATCATTGGATGAGTTGGGAAAAGAAATTCTATCATTTAAATCTTATTGGGCCACTTTGGATGAGTGTGTCAATATAATTCTAAATTTAAGCAGTAGATTGGTCGATCAATGGACGGTAAACATGTCAGAAACTGTTAAAGCTACGTTGGAATATCCTGAACTAAACCAAGTGGATTTAGCAAAAAGAATAGGTAGAAATCACCAGAGTCAACTAAGTAAAGAATTGAATAAAGCCAATTTTGGCAAAATTCAACAGGTCATTCAATATTGTACACAAGAACTTTTAAAATATGCTAATTAGTTTGTTTAAGATGATTCTCGCCCATTTGATAGGGGACTTTGTTCTTCAACCTAAATCTTGGGTAGCACGAAGAAAAACAAATGTATTATATTTAGGTTATCACCTGGCCGTACATACGGTGCTTTTGTTATTATTTTTCATTCATGACTTAAGTGGACAGTGGGAAAATATTTTGTTTTTAATTGCTTCGCATTTGGCTATAGATAGTTTAAAGATAGGTATTGAAAGTCGATGGACTATAAATCCTATTCTTTTATTTACTGCGGATCAATTGTTGCATTTTGCCAGTATTTTTGCTGTCTATTTTTATACAGATCAACCATACTTTTTTGAGTTTATATCCAATTTTCCTGTTGAAAAGTTTCTGATTTTTGTAATTGCGCTTGTTTTAGCCATTTTCGTTGTCCCTATTATCATCCGGGTGTTTTTTAGTAAGTGGAATAATGAAGCTGAATTTAACATCAAGAGAAAGGAAAGTTTATTTGATGCAGGTACATTGATCGGCATTTTGGAGAGGCTTTTTATTATAGGTTTTATAGGTATTGATTTATACGAAGGCATAGGTTTTCTATTAGCGGCAAAGTCAATATTTAGATTTGGAGATCTTAGTAATGCTAAAGATACCAAGTTTACAGAATATGTGTTAATAGGAACATTGTTAAGTTTTGGTTTTGGAACTCTTATTGGTTTATCTTTGAAAAATATATTACTTTATTTATAATATCATACTTATGCAATTACCTAGATTATATCGTTTCCTATTAATTCTGCTGTTAGGAATAGCATCTCAACACAATTTACTTGCTCAAAAGGCAGGTTTTGAAGAAGCGGTACAAGCACTTATTCAAAGGCACGAAGCTGTAGGTCTTTCTGTCGTGGTCGTGAAAAATGGAAAACCCATTTTTAGTAAATCTTATGGATTTAAGGATTTGGAAAATCGGGTGGCGCTAAGTAATACGGATTTGTTCCGAATTGCCTCTATTTCGAAGTCATTTAGTGCAACTACTATTATGCAATTCGTGGAACAAGGAAAATTGAAATTGACGGATGATTTTAGTGACCTTGTAGGTTTTAAAGTTCGTAACCCGAGGTATCCAAATACTGTCATTACTTTAGAAATGGTTCTTTCACATCGCTCCAGCATCAATGATAGTAATGGTTATTTTAATTTTGATGGTTTGGATCCAAGTAAAAATCCAAATTGGGAAAAATCTTATAATCAGTATGAACCGGGTACACAATATGAATATTGTAATTTGAATTATAATATGGTAGGAGCTGTCATAGAAAGAATAAGTGGGGAACGATTTGATATATATGTAAAGAAAAAGATTCTAAGTCCACTTGGCTTAAATGCTGGTTTTTGTGTAGATTCATTGGATAAAAAAAGCTTTGTGAAATTGTATGAGCAAGAGTCAGGGAACTTTGTTGCACAGGATGCCGCTTATAATCCTAGATCTGAAGAGGTGAAAAATCATGTTTTAGGGAAGACAACAGCTATATTTTCACCAACAGGTGGTTTGAAGATTTCTGCTAATGATTTGGCTAGCTATATGTTAATGCATATGAACTATGGAAAGTTAGGAAAAACGAAATTAATAAGTAAAAAAAGTGCCAAGCAAATGCAAACGCCTTTGTCTACTAAAGAAAACTATGGTTTAGCCTTATTGAAAACTAAGGATTTAATTGCAAATCAAACAATGGTTGGACATACAGGATCCGCCTATGGACTGTATAGCAATATGTTTTTTGAACCAAAAGAAAAGTTTGGTTTTATTGTGATTACGAATGGATGTATTCCTACCTACGTGGAAGAAGGAGAAACATTAAAATTTTCAAAAGAAATGATTAATTTACTTTATGAAAATTTTATAAAAAAATAACTTATTGAAATTTAGTTTGTTAGCTTAAATAATAAACGAATATTGTTTTTTATAGTTTATTCTTAGGGCTTAAAATAATTGGAAAGGAAAAGTTTCCTTGAAAAAAACCTATTTTTGTAAAGATTTTTCAATATTGATAAATAATAAAGATGATTATTCAACCAAGAACTAGAGGTTTTATATGTCTTACAGCTCATCCAGAAGGAACAGCTCAACATATAAAGAACCAAATTGAATACGTAAAATCAAAAGGTGAAATTAGTAATGGTCCTAAAAAGGTATTAGTAATTGGAGCCTCCACAGGATTTGGTATTGCATCTCGTATTACAGCTGCTTTTGGATCACAAGCAGCGACGATTGGCGTGTTTTTTGAAAAACCTGCGAGTGAAGGAAAATTAGGTACAGCAGGTTGGTATAACTCAGCTGCTTTTGAAAATGAAGCGCATGCAGCAGGATTATATGCCAAGAGTATTAATGGCGATGCTTTTTCGGATGAAGTAAAACAACAAGCTATAGATTTGATAAAAGCAGATCTTGGTCAGGTTGATTTAGTGGTTTATTCTTTAGCATCACCTAGACGTACACATCCTAAAACTGGTGTACAATATGCTTCGGTATTAAAACCCATAAGTCAAGCATTTACGGATAAGACGGTTGATTTTCATAGTGGTGTGGTTAGTGATATTACCATTAATCCGGTAGATAATGAGGACGACATTCGCAATACTGTCGCTGTCATGGGTGGTGAAGATTGGAAATTTTGGATCGAAGACCTTAAAGCGGCTGGAGTTTTAGCTGAAGGTGTCAAAACAGTAGCTTATTCCTATATTGGACCAGAATTAACATATCCAATTTATAGAAATGGTACCATAGGAAAAGCGAAGGATCATTTAGAAGGTTCCGTTACAGAAATTAATGAATTATTGGCCGACCTACATGGTGTGTCGTATGTTTCCGTGAATAAAGCGTTAGTAACGCAATCAAGTTCGGCAATTCCTGTTGTTCCATTGTATATCTCATTATTATATAAAGTAATGAAAGAAAAGGGTATTCATGAAGGAACAATAGAACAGATGCAACGTTTATTTGCAGAACGTTTGTATTCAGGACATGCACCTGCATTAGATGAGAAAGGGAGAATACGTGTTGATGATTTAGAAATGCGTGCAGACGTTCAACAGGAAGTTTCAGAACTGTGGAAACAAACAACTACAGAAAACCTCGAAGAAATTTCTGATATCGCTGGATATCGGAATGATTTCTTTCAGTTATTCGGATTTAATTTCAATGAGATTGATTACGAAAAAGACACCAGTGAATTAGTTGATGTTCCAAGTATTAATGGTTAATCCATAACTAAAAAATATAGAAACGCTGAGCAATATGTTCGGCGTTTCTTTTTTACTTTTATTTCAATTATAGAAAGTTTAGTTCAGCAAATGAACTTTAACTAATGAACAGATAATTTATGAAGACTAAAGAGACGACTATTACACCATTAACTTCCTATCAGCGCTTTGTTATTTTGATACTGGCATTAACACAATTTACCGTAGTTTTAGATTTTATGATTATGTCGCCAATGGGCGATTTACTTATGAAATCCATACAATTAACCCCTGTTCAATTTGGCGTTGCCGTTTCTGCCTATGCCTTTAGCGCCGGGATTTCAGGTTTGTTAACCGCTGGATTTGCAGATCGATTTGATCGTAAAAAATTGTTGTTGTTTTTTTACGTAGGTTTTATTGTTGGGACTTTTCTTTGTAGCTTTTCTACTGATTATACCATGTTGGTTATTGCACGGATAATTACAGGCTTGTTTGGAGGAGTTATCGGCTCGATATCCATGGCAATTGTAACGGATGTGTTTTCAATGGAACAACGCGGCCGGGTAATGGGTTTTATTCAAATGGGTTTTGGGGCAAGTCAGGTTTTAGGGATACCCATAGGATTATTTATAGGGAATGCATTCGGATGGCAACATGCTTTTTTTTGGATTGCAGTATTTTCATTAATCATTGTTTTGTTAATCGCCTTAAAGTTAAATCCAATAAAAGAACACCTAGGCTTGCAAAAAGAGTATTCGGCATTTCATCATTTAATAAATACCTTTTCCAATAAGACTTATCGGATAGGATTTTTGTGTACCGCCTTATTATCGATCGGAGGATTTATGATGATGCCCTTCGGATCTGTTTTTGCTGTCAATAATCTTAAGGTAAGTCATGATCAATTACCGATGTTATTTATGATATCTGGTATAGTCTCGCTAATAATTTTACCTTTAGTTGGACGATGGAGTGATACGTTTGATAAATTTAAAATCTTTTGTATAGCCTCACTGTGGATGATTGTAATGGTGCTTATCTATACAAATTTAGGTCCTACAAATTTTGTTTGGGTAGTGATCGCTAATGTTTTAATGATGATGGGGGTATTAAGCCGTATGGCCCCATCTTCTGCATTAATTACCTCTGTTCCTGAAATGAAGGATAGAGGTGCATTTATGAGTGTAAGCTCTTCCTTACAACAGCTTTCTGGTGGTGTTGCAGCTTATTTCGCTGGATTAATTATTGTGCAACCCAATCCATCTAGTCCATTAATTAATTACAATATTGTCGGATATATTGTTGTATTTATCAGTATTGTAGGTATTTGGCTATTGTATCGTGTGGATGGTATTCGAAAAAGAAAAAGTGCTGTTTAAAGCCATTAATTTATATAAGATATTAGGATAATATGGAAAAGGCATGTCCCTATGGGTGACAGGCCTTTTTTATATGCACTAGACACATTTTTTAAGGTTCTGAAATGAATCTTAATTCGGGGTAGAAATAGCACAATGTGTTGCAAATTGGAATGTTCCGCAAGATTAATTGTTGGGTAAGTTGCCCAAGGTTCATGATCATCGTTTCGGCCTCCAATTCTAAAAGCCTTAAAATTTGTTTAATCTTTCAACATGCTCCATGCCATACTGATATAGTTAACTCATTACTCTTAATTTATAACAAATAGGAGGTTGTTAAAAAAAATAAAATAATGGAATGACATAAAAAGTGTTTTATTTACTAAAATGATATTTTAGCGACCATAAAAGTCATTATAAACTACGGAAAGCTCATATAAATCAATTATATTTGCGAATTAATTTGTAGGCAAAATAACCTGTATGAAGCATATTCGCAATTTTTGTATTATCGCGCACATAGATCACGGAAAAAGTACCTTGGCGGATAGATTGTTGGAATTTACCAAAACCATTACCCAGCGAGAGGCGCAAGCTCAATTGTTGGATAATATGGATTTGGAACGTGAGCGTGGAATTACGATAAAAAGTCATGCGATTCAGATGGACTATTTGCAAGATGGTCAGCAATATACACTAAACTTAATTGATACTCCAGGACACGTGGATTTCTCTTACGAAGTTTCGCGATCTATTGCCGCTTGTGAAGGAGCGCTATTAATTGTCGATGCTTCTCAAGGGATTCAAGCACAGACGATCTCCAATTTGTATTTGGCATTGGAGCACGATTTGGAAATTATCCCTATTTTAAATAAAATGGACTTACCTGGGGCTATGCCAGAAGAGGTTAAAGACCAGATTGTTGAGCTAATAGGTGGTAAAAGAGAAGATATTATTCCAGCTTCTGGAAAAACGGGTTTAGGAATACCTGATATATTAGAAGCAATTGTTGCCCGTATTCCGGCTCCAGTTGGAGATCCTACGGGTCCATTGCAAGCTTTAATATTTGATTCTGTTTTTAACTCTTTTAGAGGTATAATGGCTTATTTTAAGGTGGAGAATGGGGAAATCAGAAAAGGAGATCGTGTTAAATTTGTAGCAACAGGAAAAGAATATTTTGCTGATGAAGTAGGGACTCTTAAGTTAAATCAAGTTCCGAAAGAAGTGATTAAAACTGGAGATGTAGGCTATATAATTTCAGGAATTAAGGAGGCTAGGGAAGTTAAAGTAGGGGATACCATTACCCATCGGGAAAGACCATGTTCTGAAGCTATTCAAGGATTTGAAGAAGTAAAGCCTATGGTATTTGCGGGGATTTATCCGGTAGACACGGAAGATTATGAGGAGCTTCGAGAATCTATGCATAGACTGCAGTTGAACGACGCTTCATTAGTTTTCGAACCAGAATCTTCGGCTGCTTTAGGATTTGGTTTTCGCTGTGGTTTCTTGGGTATGCTCCATATGGAAATTATTCAGGAACGTTTAGAACGCGAATTTGACATGACGGTTATTACTACCGTTCCTAACGTGTCGTATAAAGCATATCTAACCAAAAACACAGAAGAAGTTATTGTTCATAACCCTTCTGATTTACCTGACCCTAGTAAACTGGATAGTATTGAGGAACCTTATATAAAAGCTAATATCATTACCAAGTCTGAATTTGTAGGGCCTGTCATGTCTCTATGTATTCAAAAACGAGGTGCTATTATTAACCAATCGTATTTAACATCTGATCGGGTGGAATTGGTATTCGAAATGCCAATGGGTGAAATTGTATTCGATTTTTATGATAAATTAAAAACGATTTCTAAAGGATATGCTTCCTTTGATTATCATCAGATTGGCTATAGGACTTCAGATTTAGTGAAGTTAGATATCCGCTTGAATGATGAGCCGGTAGATGCATTGTCTTCCTTAATTCACCGGAGTAACGCTTATGATTTTGGAAAGAAAATTTGTGAGAAACTAAAGGAGTTACTACCTAGACAACAATTTGAAATTCGTATTCAAGCATCAATAGGTGCAAAAATCATCGCTAGAGAGACCATTTCAGCATTGAGAAAAGATGTAACTGCGAAGTGTTATGGTGGTGATATTTCTCGAAAAAGAAAATTATTGGAAAAACAAAAGAAGGGTAAGAAAAGAATGCGTCAGGTAGGTAATGTTGAGATACCTCAATCGGCATTTATGGCTGTGCTTAAATTGGATTAATATATATAAATCAACCTAATACATATTTATGAAGTTATTAGATGGGAAAGTAGTTTCTGCAAAACTTAAAGAAGACATCAAGAAAGAAGCTGCTGAATTGACTATAAAATTAGGCAGAAAGCCGCACTTAGTTGCTATTTTAGTTGGAAATGATGGAGGTAGTGAGACTTATGTGGCAAGTAAAATGAGAAATTGCCAAGAAGTAGGATTTGAATCAACGAATTTTCATTATGAATCCACTATTTCTGAGGAAGCTTTGTTAAACAAAATCCAAGAAATTAATCAGGATGATCAAATTGATGGATTAATTGTACAGCTACCTTTGCCAAAACATATAGATCCAGAGAAGGTAACAGAAGCAATAGATTATCGCAAAGATGTAGATGGGTTTCATCCAATAAATTTAGGTAGAATGCAAAGGAATTTGCCATGCTTTATTCCTGCAACGCCTTATGGAATATTATTAATGTTGGATCATTACCAATTGGATTTGGCAGGAAAGAAGGCTGTAGTAGTAGGTCGGAGTAATATTGTTGGATCACCAATGAGTATACTGTTGGGAAGAAATAGCAATCCTGGCAATTGTACGGTGACATTGACCCATAGTAAAACACAGAATTTAAAAGAAGAGGTTTTACAAGGTGATATCGTTATTGCAGCTATTGGAAGAAAGAATTTTGTAACTGCTGATATGGTTAAAGAAGGTGCTATCGTAGTGGATGTAGGAATAAATAGAGAAACTTCAACAGAAACTAAGTCTGGATTCAAATTATTTGGGGATGTAGATTTTGAAGAGGTTTCTAAAAAAGTGTCCTATATAACTCCTGTACCAGGCGGGGTCGGTTTAATGACTATAATTGGATTGTTGAAAAACACTTTGGAAGCGGCAAAAGGAAGCATTTATCAAAAATAGTAAAATTGGTATAAATATTGATAATGCTATTCAGTGAAAAATTTAACCAGAAACACATAAACTAAATTTTAAACAATGAAAAAAATTGTATTGTTAGCAGCAGTTGCTTGCGCGATTACGCTTTCAGCATGTAATAATTCATCAGCAGATAAAAATAATGATGGAGATACCACAATAGGTGAAAAATTAGATCACTCATTAGAAACGGCTGAAGAACACGCAGGCCATGTACATTCAGAAGCAGATCATGCTTTAGAAGAGGCTGAGGCGAAAGTTAAACAAGCTCAAGCAGATTTAGATGCAGCCGTAAAAGCTGGAGATAAAAAAGCGGAAGAAGCAGCTCAAAAGGCATTAGATGATGCTAAATCAGCATGGGAAAAAACAAAAGAAACGGTTAAAGAAGTAGGGGATAAGGTAGAGTCTGGTGTGAATAACGCAGTAGATGCTACTAAAGAAGCTGGACAAAAAGCTGGAGAAGCAATAGATAATGCTGCTGAAAAAACTGCTGATAAGACTAAAGAATTAGCAAGTGAAGCAGAGCGTAAAGCTAAAAATGTTAAAGAAGCTTTAAAGAACTAATTAATTCCAATATAAATATTGGTTATTAAGTTTTTAATTTTAGCGCCAAAGCAATTTGGCGCTTTGTTTTTGAAATAAATTGAGGAATGGTATTGGATAAATCGTTGATTCATAGTGCATGTTTAGTTAAAATAGAAAATCGAATTCATGAAATTACCACTGGGATAAATTTAGCAAACGAAAGTCTTATCAGCGATACAAAAAGTAGTATGGGTGATAAATATGAAACTTCCAGGGAAATGGCGCAACAGGATTTGACGAGATTGCAAAATCAGTTGAAACAAGCTGAAAGTGATTTACAAATTTTGAAGCAGCTGTCTAATGAGGTTTCTGGGCAAATTCGTTTGGGGAATTTAGTGGTTACAGATGAGCATATATATTATTTAGCCATTTCAATAGGTCAAGTAGAAGTGAATGGGCATAAAATTATGGTGATATCTGCTAAATCGCCAATCGGAATGGAACTAATAGGTACTCGTGTGGGTGATAAAATATCCTTTCAAAAGCGTAATATAGAAATTTTAAAAATTTCATAAAATCTTAATATTCTTAAAACAATTGAGAATAATATTTGTTTAGCTTTAAGTATAAATTACTAATCAAATAAATAGTTTTATGAACATTAAGAAAAACTTATCCGTCTTGTTAATTTCTGCCAGTTTGCTGGCTGGAAATGTAGCTTGTAAGTCCAAGGTTTCTGATACGGATCTAAAAGCGAAAGTTGAAACAGCAATTTCATCAAATCCTAATGTACAAGTTGATGTTAAAGAAGGTGTGGTCACTTTAAATGGAATAGTTTCTTCGGAAGAGGAAAAAACGAAATTAGAAAGTGCTGCAAAGGCTGCAGATGCAAA
Organism: Sphingobacterium sp. HJSM2_6; assembly: GCF_049316305.1. Taxonomy (NCBI): domain Bacteria; kingdom Pseudomonadati; phylum Bacteroidota; class Sphingobacteriia; order Sphingobacteriales; family Sphingobacteriaceae; genus Sphingobacterium; species Sphingobacterium sp. HJSM2_6. Next base: position 63,459 of record NZ_JBMOXB010000019.1, on the reverse strand, counting down.
GGGTATTAAGTCTGTAGTCAATAATTTGGTGGTAAATGCACCAGCACCTATTGAGATTAATACCAATACCGATGACTTGACTAATAAGGTTACTGAATTTACAAAGGATTTTCCTAGCGTTAAAACTTCCGTTGCAGAGGGGGTAATAACGGTAACTGGAGAGCTTGAACAAGCAAGAGTACAAGCATTGAAAATGGGATTAGATGCATTGAATCCTAAAAAAGTAGATATGACAGGTTTAACAGTTAAATAATCAGATATGAGTTTAGTAAGTAAATATCAAGTATTAATTGATACCGCTAAATCTTCAGGAATTGATGATTTACAAATCGCTGAAATGGATGGGGTTTTACAAGTTCGAGGAACAGCACCATCTGCAGATGTAAAAAATAAATTATGGGATATTTATAATCAAATTGATCCCAATTTTTTAACTGGTGATGTGGTTATGAATGTGGATGTTTCGACAGCGGTAACGGGTTCACAAGCTCGTGTTATTACTGAAAGTAGTAATTTAAACATAAGAAAAGGTCCAGGTACAGATCAGCCTATTGTAGGTAAAGCCGCTAAAGATGAGGTGATCACTTTAATTAGCAGAGCCAATGATCAATGGTGGTTAGTGAGAACAAAAGATGGTGAAGAAGGATATTGCTATGCGCAATACCTAGAACCTATCGCTTAATAAACAAAAATGCCGAAGTATATTTACTTCGGCATTTTTACAGGATGATATTGAGCCAAATATCCATAGGCTGCATCTTTTTTCAGTGCAACTAAATAATCCAATTGTTGATTTTCAAAAAGCATAACATCCTCTTCCATTCCTGATAATGTATATCTTTCCTTGTAAAATGTGATTACTTCTTCCATATCCTTATCTTGGCTTATATTAAAGATTAGTAGACTAGAAGAATAAATCTTATCATAAAATATATAGTACACTTCTTTTAGTATTTTCCCATTTCCACTATAAATAATGCCAGATAGTCCTTCTCGTATGATATTTCTTTTTTCAACTTCTTTAATATGTTCTTTATTGACTCCAAATTTTGTGAATGGTTCGGAGAAGGAGGTTATGTAAGGTTCTACAATAATCTTAGTCTGAATTGTTTCATGGCCTAGTTTAGCTTTAACTGTTGTTGTTCCAATTCGTTTTGCTATAAATTTGCCGTTTTTGCTTATTTCTCCAATAGGTTTGTTCGAGACAGTCCATATTACATTTTTTTGATCTTTAATATTTAAAAGACTTATTGATTGATCATAGTTCAAAACATATTCATCCTTGTCAAAAAGGAATTTTTCATCAACCATGTTTTTTTTGCAAGTGGAAAGGAAGATTAGAAAGGGGAGGGCTAAAGTAAGGGTGAAACGATTCATGAGTTAATTAATTTAATTTGTATAGTAAAAATTATCAATTACTGTGAGGTAAAAGTTAAACTATTAATTACTCTATGTTATAATTTAATGGTGAATGCTGAGTGATTTTGAGAAATCATTGATTTTTTTATATGGTTGTATTTAGCAGGGTTTAATTTTGAAAATGCTATTCGCTACATTTTACCTTTAGTTATCAATAGGTATTCAAATTTAATAGAAATCTAAGTCTTGTAGCGATTGGACTACAAATAGTGACAAACCTCAATAGTACTATAATTTTAGTAATAATTATTTTTCTGTAGGTTTAACAAGAATGAATACGATTCAGGTTAGTTAGCTAATCTTTCTCGATTTGAGTCTTATGGGTATAGAGTTGATATTTAATCAAATATCATATATTATTTTAATTGTCAAAATTTACAGGATTTATTCAATTTTATATTTTAAGTAAATTTTATTTACATAATAATGTGCTGGATAGATTTTTTGTTTAAGCATATTTAGTCTTAAATCTTTACAATTCATTATTATTTTAAATAGATTTGTTCAACTAATTTGATTTATTAACATAATATGAGTTCTATTTTTTGCATTTTCTTATTATAGGGGATGTTTTAAATAGTTGAATTATTTCATTTGGGATTTTCATGAATTTCCTAAGGTTAATTGTATCGATTTCTATACTATTTTATTATTAAGTGTGAGTTTTTAGTACTATTTAATTGAATTTTAACCTGTATCTCATGGCACATATATTTAATAGCATTTATGATTTTGGTTCTAAAACATATAGATTAATTACCAATATTTCGAAGAATTTCGACTTTGTACTCGTGTTATTTGTATGCTGCTTAAGTTTGCAGTTACTATTAATCATGAGCCAAATTTATTTTCCAATTCCATTTCTTTATGGATCCTTACTATTTGTTATGTATGTTCAATTGACTGTGAAAAAAATTAAAAACTCAGTTAAGCTTTTTAATATTTTACCATTTTTACTCGCAGTTCTTTTTTATTTATATGTTTTGTATTCGAAAAGTAATCAGTCGACTTACCTTCATTTTTATTATATCTGCTCTACTTTAACAAATCTAATTTATCCTGCTTTTATCCTATTGTTTGTGATTAAGTTATTAAGAAATGCAAATTCTACCATCGTTATATTGTTAGAATTGATTTGTTTTTTATTTATTGGTAAAAGTTTCTTCCTTCTTCTTGATTACTTGGATTATTTAAATGTGATAAATTTAGATTTTAATCCTATAGTTGTAATATCTGTTTTAATCATTATTAGTATTGTTATTCTTGGTTGGTTTATCATTCATAAAGAAAAAATAGATCGAAATTTTGCTGCTCCTAAAAATTTAAAAATAAATGAAGGGGATATGGATTACTGCAAGGAAAAAATTGCAGTAGCAATGGATAGCTCTCAATTGTATTTGGATAATAATTTAAATATGTTCAAACTATCCCAGCATTTGAATATTTCAGAGCATCTGCTTCGACATTACATCTATGAGTATTTAGGGACTACCTTTAATGATTGGATTGCAGAATTTAGAATTCAACACGCTATACTATTAATGAAAGAGAGTCAAACTAACTGGAAGCTTGATTTTATAGCATCTGTGAGTGGTTTTAAATCTAGAACTACTTTTAACAGGTATTTTAAGGAATTATTTGGTATAACGGCATCGGATTTTAGAAACAAACTAAGTTAATTCGATGCTTTTTTACATACTATACATAGCAATTTTTATAGTCAGTTTTTTGGGATTTTATTTTTACAAAAAAATTAGGATCAAAACAAAATTTGATGATGTTGTCAGTGTATATTTAATCGTAATCAGTTTAGATATTTTAAATACTGTTGTATTTAGAGAGTTTATTTCAGGATATCAATATGTTGATTTGTTAGCACCCTTCGGGTTGATATATGGACCATTACTTTACTTTTGTATTCTTGTTGCTGAAAAGAAAAAGCTATACAGCAGGATCATATTCATACATTTAATTCCATTTTTTACATTTCTTATTTTATTTATTGTCATTTTAGTCTCTGATTCCTTTAGGATGAGCTACAGCAAAATAATCTATAATATATTATTTAGTGCCTTTGGTATTTCTTGGATCTTTTATCCAATCGTCGTTTTTGTAAAAGCAAATAAATCAAGTCAACTAATTTTTCAAATTAAGCGCTTGTTTTATTATTCTATTATACTTTTATTTTTAATTTCTGCTTTTATTATTCCATTGATTACTACCTCCATTATTCATGGAACCATTAATAGATCTCCGATTTCTGAAATTATTATGTATTCGATTATGCTTCTTGCAACTGTCATTATTTGCAACTATTATATCAAGAAGTATCTGCAAACGAATTTAATAGCTAGCAAGCCGTCGACTAAGGAGCACTTAAATGTTGAGGTCACCAATTCTTTAAACCTTAAAATCGGGAATAAATCAGTCTTATATGAGGAGATTATTAATTCCTATTTAGATCAAAAAACATATTTGAATCAAAATTTTTCACTTGACGTGATGGTTGATGATATAGGCTTATCGAAGACCTTCTTAATAGACTTCTTCAAATCCAATTATAATCAAAGTTTTATCAAAAAAATTAATGAATTGCGAATTGAAGAGGCATGTCTTGACTTGAACTCAGATAACTTAGATATCAATATTGATGAGTTAGCGTTTAAAAATGGATATAGTTCTAGAGCATCATTTTATAGACATTTTAGTAAATTAAAGAATTGTTCCCCAAGTGAGTATAGAGCACAATATAAAAAGACTAATTAGTTTATGAAAAATCTTCATTGGGTTGCATTAGTTGGATTAATTTTATGTTTTCAATCAATTGCTGCATCTCCATTTCCATTTGACAAAATTCTATTAAATATCCAACTTTTTGATCAGTATGATGAGTCAGTATTGACTTCAGAGCGTCTAGAAAATTTATCAAAGGAGTCAAATGCACCATTAAAAGAAATTAAATTGTTGCTTTATAAAGCGTATTTGTTAAAACAATCTGGTGATTATGTGAAAGGGATAAATTTAGCTCAGCAAGCGCTGTTAAAATCTGAACTGGCTGGTTATAATGAATGGATCTCCTATAGTTCAATTTTTTTAGCGAGTACTTTTAGGCAAGTGGCTGTAGAAATAGAGGCTGAATTTTATTTGGATAAATCTAAAAATTACATAAATCAAATTACTACTCCAAAACATACAACATTAGCAATGTTTAATACATTGTTAGAAGAAGCGGTTCAAAATTTTCACAAAAGTGAATACGCAATAGCCTTAAACTTACTTTTGAGTGCAAAAAACACAATTGAGACGAATAAACTATTGTTAGGTGAGAATTATCGAATATGCCATGCTTTATTAGAACAGTTTTATGGCGCTATTTATTTAGTGAAAAAAGATGTAGTTAAATCCAAAAACCATTTCTTAAAGAGCATCCATTTTCAAAAGAAAGTAAATGATTGGATGTTAGTATATTCGTACAAGGGTCTGATAAATTTATGCATCAATCAGAATCAACCAGATTCTTTAGCGTATTATGAAGAACTGATACAGCCTCTTTTGCTGAAGACAGATGATTATTATTTAAAAAATGAATATTATAAGCTTGTAGCCAAATACTATCAGGAGAAAGATTCTGTGAATATCGCTAATGAATATTTGAATAAGCAATTGGTCTTTAGCGAGAAAATAGCCCTTCGAAATCAAAAGGTTAATAATACCTTGATCAAAGAGATTAAGGAAAATTTCCATCAAACAAAAAAAAGAAATATTATTACCTTTTGGACCTTGCTAATAGTCATTCCTATAATAGCATTATTTGTATTTGAAAAATCAAAAGTTAAAAAATTAAAAACATCTGAACCTTTGAAATTTAACAATCTGGAGGATTCAACTAACTTTTTTGTGGATAATATAACATTAGAAAAAAATAAGATAGTAATTCCAGAAACTGATTTACACATATCAGCAGATACCGAAAACAGACTTTATACGGATCTGATTAGGATTGAAAAGGAACATTTCTATTTAGATAAAACGACCTCACTAACTAAGGTAGCGAATCAACTTTTTACAAATTCTACCTATATATCCTATATTATAAAAAAGTATAGAAATCAAAATTTCAGTGATTATATCATGAATCTGAGAATTCAATATTTAATTCAATCACTTAAAGAAAAAGAAGAATTATTGGATAGCAAATTGTCTTATTTGGCAGATTATGCAGGGTTTTTATCCCACAGTAAGTTTACTACTTCCTTTAAAACCATTGTAGGAAAGACCCCTTCTCAGTACATTGATGAGCTACGTAATCATCGATAAGACCCCATATTAGCGAATATTACCGTTAAATCTTTCAATTCAATATAAATACTAGTTTATAAATTTTTACAATATTTAATTATTGTCATTGATAGTTAGATTACTTGACACTAGGAATCTGATTATGTTTAAAATTAATTAAAAATTATAATTTATGGTTTTTAATAATTTTTAGGTAAAATATTATATTAGTGTAATCTATATTCTACAAATAAATTTAATGAAGGCCTATCTGTATGGTCTTCAGCCTCATTTAATTGATAATGTTTTAACTTTGTTCTCAATAAATCAATAAGGTTTTGATTTAGGTTGTAAGTATTTTTTAACTGTACAACAATTCACACTACTAATTTTTAATAAAGACTATAAATATCAATGGAAATAATAATATTAATAATACCTTTTTTATTAGCGATGATGTTAGGGAAATTTATTATTCCTTATATCATGTTAATTACCTATAAGAAAAGGTTATTCGATCCAATAGATGCTAGAAAAATTCACCAACATATTATTCCTCGTTTAGGGGGTGTTGCATTCGTTCCTATTCAATGCTGTTTACTAGCAATAACCATTATCATGGTTTATAAGTTAAATTTTGTAGACCTAAAAATAGCGACCTGGGAAGTATTTCCAATGTTTATTATGTTGATCTGCGGGATGGTTATATTGTACATTACTGGAATTGCAGATGATTTAATCGGAGTGAGCTATCGTTGGAAATTCATGGTTCAAATTATTGTAGCCCTACTTTTACCTTTATCAGGTCTTTGGATTAATAACTTATATGGTTTAGGCTTTGTTACGGAAATTCCGATATGGATTGGGGTTCCTTTAACCGTATTCTTAGTGGTATTAATTATTAATGCTATTAATTTGATGGATGGATTGGATGGATTATGTTCTGGATTAGTTGGAATTGGCTGTTTGGTATTAGGAATGTTATTCGTATATTACCAAGCATGGATTCATGCCTTATTAGCCTTTATAACAACTGGAATCTTAATATCGTTTTTCTACTATAATGTATTTGGAACTTCTAAGCGTAGAAGAAGAATATTTATGGGAGATACTGGTAGTATGACTTTAGGATATACTATGGCTTTTTTAACCATTAGTTTTTCAATGAATAACAACAATATTAAACCTTTTACTGAAGGTGCTGTAGTAATAGCATTTTCTACCCTTATCGTACCTGTTTTTGATGTGATCAGAGTGATTTATTTAAGATGGAAGAATAAGCAAGCCTTGTTTAAACCAGATCGTAATCATTTACATCATAAATTATTAAATTTGGGTTTGTCACATAAATCTGCAATGCTTGTAATTATCTCTATATCATTAGTGTTTTGTATAGTAAATGTATTACTTGTACAAGTAATGAGTAATAATCTAGTTTTAGTTATGGATGTATTTCTTTGGATATGTTTCAACTACGGTATAGAAGTTCTGTTTGCTTATAAAAGACAACCAAAATTTGATAAGCAAACAAGCCTAGAAAAATCTATGCCTTTAGTAAAAAAATACAACTTCTAAATTTATGATTAACATTTCACTCATTGGAGGATCTGGGTTTGTAGGCTCTCGTTTTATTCGAGCGTTTAAAGATAAGGGTACATATAATCTTAAAAACATTGATAAAGTTCCTAGCTTAGATTTTAATGAATTAACAGTTATTGCTAATGTACTGGATAAAAATGCGTTAAAAGAAAAATTAGCAGGAACTGATCTCGTAATCATGTTAGCCGCAGAACATAGGGATGATGTTACTCCTACAAGCTTATATTATGATGTAAATGTAACGGGAATGAAGAATGTGCTGGAGGTAATGAACGAGTTAGGCATAAAGAGAATCGTATTTACAAGTTCTGTTGCCATTTATGGAATGGATAAAGGAAATCCTACAGAAGAATTTGAAGCCTCTCCCTTTAATCATTATGGTATCAGTAAATGGAAAGCTGAACAAGTTTTGGCAGATTGGTATAAGGAGCATCCAGATTGGAACATCAATATTATTAGACCGACGGTTATCTTTGGTGAAGGTAATCGTGGGAATGTATATAATTTGTTAAAACAAATCTCCTCAGGTAGGTTTATGATGATCGGGAAGGGAACGAATGAAAAGTCAATGTCTTATGTTGGAAACATCGTAGCATTTATGAATTTCCTAATTGAGAAAAATTCAGAAGGTTATCATATCTATAATTATAGTGATACGCCAGATTTATCTACAAATGATCTTGTATTTTACACTGGGAAGATTTTAAATAAAGAAATTCCCAAAATTCATATTCCTTATTGGTTAGGGATGTTTGGTGGTTATGGATTTGATCTTTTAGCATTTGTTACAGGTAAAAAATTACCAATTAGTTCAATACGGGTAAGAAAATTTTGTGCAAACACCAAATATGATTCTCGAAAATCAAAAACAGCAGGCTTTAATCCTCCTTATACTTTGGAAGAAGGATTGAAAAATATGTTAGAAAATGAATTTAGTAAATAACATATAAATGAAAGAGTTTATTAAAAAAAGATTTCATAGCCTATATTTCTTTTATCAGTTCCTTGGCGTTAGAATGTTTATATTATTGGTATTCAGCCTTTTGATGGTTGTTTTAGATAGTATAGGTATTGCCATGTTTGTGCCTTTATTACAAATTGCAGATCATTCTCAGACGATAGATGCAAGTGATGATAAAGTTATCCAATACACATCAGCCATTTTTGATTTCCTGCATTTAGATTTGACAATGATTAATATGCTTTTATTATTAGTCGTTCTTTTTGGGTTGAAAGCGGTATTCTATTATTATGCTAATACCTATTTAGCTATAAATCAGCAATATTTTTCTAAAGAAATGAGAACCCGAATGATCTTAGGGCTTAAAAACATTTCGTATAAAAATTTCATCAAATTAGATATAGGTCGTTTACAAAACTCCTTGTTAGGTGAATCTTGGCAAGTCGTATTTGCTTGTAATCAATACCTGGAAACGATTAAAAACAGCATGTTTGTGATTATTTATCTCGGATTTGCATTTTTTCTAGATTGGAAATTTTCCATATTAGTTTGTTTTGGAGGACTGATATCAAACTTCATATATAGATATTATTACAAAAGAACGGAAAGGCTATCACGAGAAATAACAAAAAATAATCACAGGTATGGAGGGGTAGTGGTTGAAATCATTAACCATTATAAATATTTAAAAGCTACCGGAAGGAATGAAAATTTTTTCAAAAGATTACAGGATGAATTAAAAGATTTGATTTCGAGTGGTATTGAGGTTGCAAAATTGAGTTCAAAACTATCAGCGATCAGAGAGCCTATTACAATGGCTATTATCTGTGCTGTAATTGCAATTCACGTCTTATTTTTTAAATCTCCGCTTGCTGCGATTATCATAATCTTAATGTTTTTTTATAGAGCGCTTCAAAAAATTGTGGACTTACAATCCAATTGGAACAACTATTTGTCGCATGTAGGTTCTATTGAGAATATGAAAGAGTTTCAATTGATCATTGATCAAAACCAAGAATATTTTGTAGGAAATAAATCAATTGATAGAATTGATTCCATTCAATTGAAGGATGTTGATCTATTTATGGATTCACATCAAGTCTTACGAAAAGTAAATATTGAAATATTAAAGAACACGTCCATTGCCATTGTTGGAGAATCTGGATCCGGTAAAACAAGTTTAGTGAATTTATTGACCACACTTTTACCAATTAGTCAAGGTGAAGTCTTATTAAATGGAGTGAATATTCAAGAATACAATAATGGAGAGTTTAAAAGTAAAATTGGATATATCACCCAGGAACCTTCAATTTTCAATGCCGATATTTTTGATAATGTTACTTTTTGGGCGGAGAGAAATGATGAAAATTACAAGAAATTTGAAAATATTTCCAAATTAAGTGGTTTATCGGATTATTTAGAAAATCTGCCTGAGAAGGAAAATACACTTTTAGGTAATAATGGCGTAAATATTTCTGGCGGTCAGAAACAACGAATTTCTATTGCACGCGAATTATTTAGAGATATTGAAATTTTAATTATGGATGAAGCCACATCAGCCTTAGATTCTGATACGGAACAAACCATAAAAAATAGTATAGAAATGCTTCATGGTAAATTGACTATAATTTCGATTGCACATCGTTTATCTACTATTAAAAATGTAGACACCGTTTACATCATGGAAAACGGTAGAATTGTAGAAAATGGAGGATTTGTAGAACTTAAATCGAAATCAAATTATTTCAAAAGGTTAACTGAATTACAAGGCGTTTAAAAAATCAATTTTAAATTATTTGATAATTCAGATCTACCTTTTTTATTAGCCATAAACCAATATATAAATTATGATTTCTGTTGCATTGTGCACATTCAATGGTATTAAGTTTTTAGACCAACAACTAGAAAGTATTTTGTCACAAACGGTTTCAGTAGATGAAATAGTGATCTGTGATGATGGTTCTACAGATGGAAGTAAAGATTTACTTTCCGTATACAGGTCAAAATATCCAAATATCATTAAGTTATTTTTCAATGAAACTTCTTTAGGAACTTCGAAAAACTTTGAACTTGCAATTTCAAAAACCAATGGAGATTATATATTCTTATCAGATCAAGACGACCTATGGGTAGAAGATAAGGTCAAGAAAACGCTTGCCTATTTTGAAGAGAATATTTCCAAAAAAATGGTTTTTACAAATGGTTTATTGATCGATGATTATGGTAATGATTTAAACAATTCCTTATTTGAAAAGTTCAATTTTTCTGCGGATGTTCAAAAACAATGGCTTGATCATCAATTTGTGATTATTAATTTAATCAATAGAACGAATAAAATAACGGGAGCTACAGTTTGTTTCAAGAAGGAATTGAAAGAATCCTTTCTGCCAATTAATACCCCATGTAATTTTTGGCATGATGCATGGATTGGACTTCACGCTGCAAAATATAATGAACTTGGATTCTTAACTGATTGCTTAATCAAATATAGAATTCATGAGAATCAGCAGGTTGGTGTTAATATTAATAATAAAGACGATCATAAATCTACCGGTTGTAAATCAAAAGAAAGTGAATTTTTAGCCTATCTAAAAAGAGATTTTAAAGACTATATACCCTACTACGATAATGGTAGTAAACATTTAATTCGTAGAATATATAATAAAATATTTTAATTCATTCATGAATAAAATTAAAACAATTGCATTTTATCTTCCCCAATTTCATCCGATACCTGAAAATGATTCATGGTGGGGCAAAGGATTTACCGAATGGACTAACGTTGCTAAGGCTAAGCCTATGTTCAAAGGACATTATCAGCCACATGTGCCGGCAGATTTAGGCTTCTATGATCTACGATTACCAGAAGCTAGGGAAGCTCAAGCAGAATTAGCAAAAAAATATGATATCTCCGCTTTTTGTTATTGGCACTATTGGTTTGGTGATGGTAAAAGAATTTTAGAAAAACCCTTTAATGATGTGTTGAATTCTGGAAAGCCAGATTTACCATTTTGTTTAGCCTGGGCCAATGAATCTTGGAGTGGAATCTGGCATGGTAATCCAAAGACAGTATTGATGGAGCAAGTCTATCCTGGTGAACAGGATTACATTGATCATTTTAACTTTCTTATACCTGCTTTTAAAGATAAAAGATATTTTAAAGTTAACGAGAAGCCATTATTTATGGTTTATAAACCACAGGAAATTCCTGATTTAGCTTTGTTTGTAAATACATTTAGGAATTTAGCGAAAATGCATGGTCTTGCGGGTATACATTTAGTTGCAACAAATGTGGAGTTGGATTGGAAAGCCGAAGAATTCGGATTTGATGCGATAACCCCCGCAGTACATACGAAAGATAGTTATCTTAAATCAAAAAATAAGTGGGTAGATTTTACACGGAGAATCAAAACTAGTAGACTTTCTAAGTATTATGTGAAATTTTTCAAACGGCCTACAAGAATTTATGAATATGCAGATGCTATTCAAACATTTGATGAAGATTCCCATGGGAATTTGTATTATCCAACTGTCATTCCTAATTGGGATAATTCACCAAGAAGTGGATTAAACGGATTTGTACTTCACAATTCAACGCCAGCGCATTTCAAGAAAGCTTTATTGAACGCAAAAAAATGCGTTGAAAATTATGATGATGAAAATAAAATCATATTCATCAAATCTTGGAATGAATGGGCTGAAGGTAATCATTTGGAACCCGATTTGAAATTTGGACATCAATATCTTCAAGTGGTAAAAGACGTCGTAAACGAATCATAATAAACTTTTAATAATATGATACCTGTAACCAAACCATTTTTACCGCCTCGAGAAGAATACAATCAATTTTTAGATGGAATCTGGAATAGAGAGTGGTTAACCAATATGGGGCCTTTAGCGAGCAAATTGGAGATGCTTCTTAAGGATTACCTAGATGTAAACCATTTACTTTATGTAACCAATGGAACTGTAGCTCTTCAATTAGCTATAAAAGCTTTAGAATTAAAAGGAGAAATTATTACGACTTCTTTTTCTTTCGTGGCCACAACGTCTAGTATTGTATGGGAAGGGTGCACACCTGTTTTCGTAGATATTGATCAAAAAACACTAAATATCGATGCAGGAAAAATTGAAGCAGCAATTACAGAAAACACATCTGCTATTTTGGCAACGCATGTCTATGGAAATCCTTGCGATGTTTATCATATTCAGCAAATAGCTGATAAATATAATTTAAAAGTGATATATGATGCAGCACATGCATTTGCTGTAACTATCAATGGAAAATCTATTTTGGAATTTGGTGATATTTCTACATGTAGTTTACATGCGACGAAATTATACCATTCCATCGAAGGAGGACTTGTTGTTACTAAAAATCCTAATTTATTGAAAAAAATAGCTTATATGCGGAATTTCGGTATATCTGGATTCGATAGTTTTAGCGAATTAGGGATAAATGCTAAAAATTCAGAATTTCATGCTGCAATGGGTTTGGCTAATTTAAATTGGGTGGATAGGTTAATAGCAAGAAGGTTAGAAATAATAAATAGGTATTTAAGTAACTTGCAAGGATTTAAAGGTCAAATGCCGAAATGGAATTCCCTCGCAAATAATAATGGCGCGTATTTGCCTTTTGTCTTAGAATCTGAAGAATTATTATTAAGAATAAAAGCTTCATTAGATTCATTTGAAATCTTTACGAGAAGATATTTTTATCCTAGTTTAGCATCCAGTTTACCATACTTAGAACCTAATTTTTTACCGATCACAGAAGATATATCGAGAAGAATGCTTTGTTTGCCACTCTACTACGAGTTAACTGATGAAGAAATTGATTGGATTTGCAGACTAATATTAAGAACTCAAAACAACTAAACTAGTTAAGAGTAAAAGCGTGAAATTTTTCTAGATTATTTTTGATTTATAACTAAGGAGACAGCTTTTTAAGTAATTAGGACTGATTTTTAAATATATTATTTAGAAAATTTCATCGAATTTTACCATCCTTTACATCATTAAGAACATAGCTTATAAGCAGGTATTTCAGAGTTTAATGGACCTGTTATTTGAGATCCCAGTTTGTTGAATATATTGCCTATTTCATCAAATTGTTTAGCAGATTGTGTCTACTTTTGATCTTTAGCCACTCATTATCAGATTTATGCCTCAAATTATGTAGATATGTAGCTATTTTATAGTTTATTAATCTATAATAGTTAGCTTATTAGAGAAAAGCTTTCTAAATTTGATAAACTAACTATTAATTGATTTTTAGAGATTCATAAGTTTGGGAATGCATAATTTTTAAATCTAGCACTTTACAATTGGTAAAAAGGATTATTAACGAAGCAGTTAACCAAGTGAGATTTTAACAAATCTTAATTTCAAATTCTTGAAATTTATTAATTTTTACCCTGTTATTATTTATCCTATCCTTTTTAAAGGAGGAATTTAATGGAATTACTCAACGCTAAATCAAAAAAGATATTGAAAATGGATATTAAAGTTTCCGTAGTGATGTTAACGTATGGTCATGAAAATTTTATTATTGATGCCATAAAAGGTGTGTTACTACAAGAATTTGAAGGTACAATCGAATTACTTATTTCAAACGATCATTCACCAGACCAAACTGATCTTGTTATTAATAATTATTTAAAAAGTATTGAGATCCCTAAACATATAAAAATAAATTATGTATATCATCAAGTGAATCTTGGTATTTTACCGAATTTATTTTGGGCTTTAGATAATAGTAATGGTGATTTTATTGCTATATGTGAAGGTGATGATTACTGGACTGATCCATTAAAAATACAAAAACAAGTCAATTTTTTAAAGAACAACTTAGATTGTAATTTGGTTTATCACCGAGTAAAAGAGTTGCTTCCTGATGGGAGCTTAGTGATGGAGGACTTAAATAAATCTGAGGTTAGTAATAAAAAGAACCTAAAAGATCTTGCATTAAATGGGAATTGCATGCATACTCCTTCTGTGCTATTTAGAAATAATTTAGCTTTTCCAAAGCATGCTTTTAAAGATGTAGTTGGGGATTATCCACTTTGGTTTTTAAATGCAGAAAAGGGTGATATTGGTTACCTTCCTGATGTTATGGCGGTTTATAGAAAATGGGAAGGATCAATATGGTCACTTAAACAATCTCATTTTAATAAAATTGTATTGTGGATAGATGTTTTGGATGGTTTAAAGAATTATACAAATGATCTTGAAATCAAAAATTTACTTGAAACACAAGCAATGAATTGCATTAAAATCATTGGGTTTTCTGGGTTAAATTTTAAAAATAAAATTAGATTCTTTCGATTAATTATGAAAGTGGATAGAATGTACATTCTAGATGTGTTAAAAAGAAAATTAGCTTAATTCGCTTTATTATAGATATGAATATAAGAAATCGATACTTCTTCCAAGATCAGCGAATGGATTACTTTAAATCCTTCAGTAAAGCTTGGTGTTTAGATTATTTACTTTTATCTGAACAATATTTTCTTCGTCGATATTTGAGTGCGCTTAGGGCAGAAGAATACTATACTTTTGAAAGTCCAAATAAGCTTATGCGTTTGTTTTATTTAAGAAGAAAAAATTTACTAGGTAGGAAGTTAGGTTTTTTTATTTCAGCGGGTTGTTTTGAGGAAGATTTAAAAGTTTATCATTATGGATCCATCATAGTTCATCCTAAAGCTAAAATTGGTAAACACTGTACCATACATGGTAATTGCTGTATAGGGACTAAAGGTGGCAACAGTGAGGGTTATCCTGTGATTGGAGACCATGTTGATATTGGTCAAGGAGCACAAATACTCGGAGGAATAACTATTGCGAATAACGTAAGAATTGGTGCAGGTGCTATCGTGACAAAATCAATTTTAGAAGAAGGAGTAACTGTAGTAGGAATTCCAGCTAGGATTTTACAGTAAAGAGCTAAATGCAATTTTATAATTGTAGATCATGAAAATTCCTGTTGAAATGTTAATGAAAAAAAGTATGGTTAATTTTAAATAATAAGAATGAATAAGGTACCAGTAGTTCTATCATTCACACGCAATTATCTAGTTCCAGCGTCTACAACGATTTTATCTATTTTAAAACATAATACGTCATTAAATTCCTATGAATTTATTTGTTTAATTAATGAAGAACTTCCCGATGAGGATAAAAATAAAATTAAAACATTAATTAGTCCAGATCATACTGTCGTATTTATAAATCTCCAAAATCAGCTAAAAGATATTTTTGTAAATGCGCGATTTACTATCGCTGCCTCTTATCGATTGATTTTACCAGAAATATTGCCATCGTATAAAAAAGTAATATATATAGATTCTGATATTATAGTGAAAAATGATATAGGTGAATTATTTTTCAATACACAATTAGACAATTACTATTTAGCTGCTGTAGATGAGCCTGCATTAGATTTTCAAATAGATTATCTTAAGCAAATAAACTGTAGTCCAGGGGAGTATTTTAATTCCGGATTTTTGATTCTGAATTTAGAATTATTAAGAAATGATAATTTGGTTCCGAAGTTTATAGAAGGATTAAACAATGAATCATGGCAATTTCCAGATCAAGATATTTTAAATATTGAATGTAAAAATAAAGTGCTGAAAATCCATCCGAAGTACAATAGCATACGTACATTTTTTCTGCCGCAATATAAAGATGAATTTTTAAA
The DNA here is from genome assembly GCF_049316305.1 of Sphingobacterium sp. HJSM2_6. Taxonomy (NCBI): domain Bacteria; kingdom Pseudomonadati; phylum Bacteroidota; class Sphingobacteriia; order Sphingobacteriales; family Sphingobacteriaceae; genus Sphingobacterium; species Sphingobacterium sp. HJSM2_6. Next base: position 47,500 of record NZ_JBMOXB010000019.1, on the reverse strand, counting down.
GAGATATTCAATTAAAGACTGGGAAGAAGTTCAACAATTTGGTAATATACATTATACTGGCGCAAAACCTTGGAATAATATTACTGTTAAATTTGATGAATGGTGGAAATATTATCAGTTACTGCCTAATGACCTTAAAAAAGATTGGGATTTGAACTTTAATATGTATATCAAAAGTATAATTTGGCGAATTTATCCTCTTAAATTTCTAATAAATTTAGGTTTAAAGTTTTACAGAAAAATAAAGTATTAAGGTCCCTTATAAAAGTATCAAATAGAAAACTAATTGTGTTTTATGTTTAAAATAAAAGAGATATATCCAGTAAAATATCTTTGGAATGAATATCGAAAGTTTAAAATTTTTAAAAAGCATGCGCTAGTCGTAAAATATTGGGAGCCACGTATTGAACAGTATTTTTCAAACAATATTACTTCCTATAAAAATATGGCAGTGCAACAACTGCCAACAAAAAATGTGATTTGGCAATATTGGGCTCAAGGTTTTGACGAAGATAAACTTCCCGAAATTGTCAATATCTGCATAAAATCTGTTGACACATTTAAAGGAGATTACACCGTAATTCGATTGTGCGATGAAAATATTAATCAATATTTAGATTTACCTGATTTTATTGTAAAAAAGAAGCAACTTGGAATAATTAACCATACCTTCTTTTCCGATATTTTAAGAGTTGCATTATTATCCTCTTATGGAGGAGTTTGGTTAGATGCAACAATATTATTATCGGATAAACTATCTATCAATACCTTCAAAAATCCATATTTCGTATATCAAAGAGATCCTTCGGAGCAAAATAAATCATTTTGGGAAGGAAGTTATGCTTTCTATTGGGGCTGGAACCCTAAATTTAAAGTAAATATGCTAAACAGTATATTTTTTAGTATTCCTGGACATGTAGTAGTTCAAACCATTACGGATCTATTATTCGCTTATTGGAAAGAAGAAAACAAAGCTATCGATTACTTTATGTTTCAAATATTATATGATGTGCTCATGGAGAAAGATTTAAAAGATCATCGTTGTGCTATAGACAGTGATGTCAACCCACATTTACTGCAAACGAAATTTAATGGTTCCGCAGATTTTCTTTCTTACGAAACAATAGAATCAGCTACAAAAATTCATAAATTATCCTATTTTAATGAACAAGCTATGCACTTAGTCCGTAGTTTCGTAAGTCGAAGAAATGTTATACACTAACCAAAAGAGATTAATGAAACACGCATACCTTATTATTGCTCATAACGAATATGCAATTTTAGAGCATTTAGTAAGATTATTAGATGATTCAAGAAATGATATTTATATACATTTTGATAAAAAATCTAAACATTTACCTCTTTTAAAAACTGAAAAATCAAATTTGTATATAGTTGATAAAAGGTATGATGTGCGTTGGGGAGATTTTTCCCAAATTAAAACAGAAATGTTATTAATGGAGGAATCAAATAAACGTGGTCCATATAGTTATTATCATGTTATTTCTGGGCAACATTTTCCGCTGCAATCACAAGATCAGATTCATGAATTTTTCACACATAACAAAGGAACCGAGTTTTTTGTGTCTATGAATTTTTCTCCTTTAGAATTACAAAATAAAGGAAATAGATTTAATCTCTTCATGCGATATTTTACCTTGAATGTGTTTTTTCAATACTGTTGGAGAATTTGTCTTGAAATTCAAGTTAAGTGGAAAATATTCAGAAATAAAGATAGAAAATTTATAAAAGCTTCAAATTGGGTGAGTATCACTCAGCCTGCAGTAACTTATCTATTATCAAAAAAGAAAAATATTTTACAAAGATATCGATTCAGCATGTGTGCTGATGAACTATTTATACCTACAGAACTTCATTATTCTAAAAAACAATGGAATATTGTATTTTCAGATCAATTATTATATCATAAAATAGGAAATGCTAATTCGGAAATTCTAACTATTGATGATTTTGAAGACCTAAAGTTTTCGAAATGTTTGTTTGCTAGAAAATTTTCTGAAAAAAACATGGATTTAATTAATGAAGTGGAAAATAACTTAATATTGTCGTGAAAAAACATGCTTTTCTTATAATAGTTCATCATGAATTAGATGTTTTAGATCGCTTAATAAAATCACTTGATGATGAACGTAACGATTTATACATTCATTTTGATAAAAAAATATTAGCAGTTCCTACCATAAAAACAAATTATTCCAAGCTGATTGTATTGACAGATGAGCATCGTGTGGATGTTAGCTGGGGAGATGTCTCTATGATTCAAGCTGAACTTAATTTGTTTAAATTTTCTTCGCAACAAGATTCTTATGCATACTATCACCTTATTTCTGGTGTAGATATGCCTTTAAAAAAGATGGACCTTTTTCATAACTTTTTCCTTGAAAATCAGGGGAAGGAGTTTGTGGGATTTTATCAAGGAAATTTAGAAGAGCAATTTGATTTAAAAGTTAGGAAATATCACTTGTTTCCCACTTCTTTTAGACATTCATCAAATTTACTTTCTTTCACAAAAAGATTAATTCGATATTTATTCATTAAATTACAATACTTAGTCAAATTTAAGAGAAATAAGGCAATTGATTTTAAAAAAGGAACCCAATGGGTTAGTATTTCTGATGATTTGATTAAATTTATTATAAAACAAGAAAAACAACTATTATCAACTTATAAATACACGTTTTGTAGTGATGAAATATTTATCCAAACGATCGTTTGGAATTCTTCATTTCGTGAACGTATTTATAATCAATACGATGAAGGTAGGGGATCTTTAAGGGCTATACAATGGATAGATAATGTTATTCACGATTGGCAGTCCAAAGATATTCCTATGTTAATGAATTCAGAATATGTATTTGCTAGAAAATTTAATTCTAGGGATTTGGATATCGTAGATAATATATTAAACCAACTAAAAAATTAATCAACAGCAATTGATTCACACTATGAAATCTTCGGAATCATACGTCTCCATAATTATTCCTGTATACAATGCTGAGGATACATTGGAAATATGTTTTGATTCTTTAAAAAGTCAAACTTATCCTTTTTTACAACTAATATTTATCAACGACGCAAGTACTGATAATTCCGAACGTAAAATAAATGATTTTAAGTCTTCATTTGAATTAGACTCAAATGTGGAAATAATTATTTTGAATCATACTCAAAATAAAGGTGTAGCAAGTGCTAGAAACACAGGCTTAAAGGCATCAACTGGAAAATACATGTATTTTGTTGATGCGGATGATCAGATTGAAAGTAATACCATTCATTACCTAGTTCAGTTAGCCGAATCCAATCAAGCTGATATTATTGGTTTCGATTGGTTCTTAGCGTTTAAACAGAATGCTAGGCGAATGTACCAACCAACTTATGAAAATAGCTTACAAGCCTTAGAATTGATGCTAAGAGGAAGTATGAGGTGGAATTTGTGGATATTTTTTGTTCGTCGTGATTTATTCCTAAAACATGATATAGGATTTATTGATGGAAAGAATTTGGGTGAAGATTTATTAATTATGTTTAAGTTATTTCTAAATGCTCAAAAGGTAATTTCCATTGATCAAGCTTTTTACCATTATGGACAATCAAATAGCAATTCAGTCTCCAAAATATATTCTCAAAAACAACTTGATGAAATAAAATTTCATGTTGAAGAAGTTGATCATTTGATAATGAATAGTCCTTATGCCAGTAAATTAGCCCATTCTATAAATTTTTTGAAATTGAATGCTAAATTACCATTATTAATTTCTGACAAATTGGAGAATTATGAAAAATGGCAAAACATGTTTCCACATGCCAATAAGTATATTTGGGAGGATAACGGTTTTGATTTCAAATCTAAATTTTTGCAATGGATGGCTGCGAAAAAACAATATTGGTTTCTTAGGATGTATTATTATTTAGTAATAAAATTCGTGTATGGTGTTATTTTTAAATAAATACAATGGGTAAAGTTATATCATATATATTTTTAGGATGTGTGGTTAGTTCATATTTGTTTTCAGCCAATATTTCCTATTTGCCAGATAGTTTAAGCACTAAAGTTTTTACGGCAGTTTTAGGATTCGCATTCCTAATATTTGATTTCATAAACAAAAAATCCATTGTTATTTCGAAAGGATTTCTAATTTCCAATATTATAGCGATTATATTTTCAATCATCTGTTATATATCGACCGATTTAAATAATACCATCGATTATTCCTACGCATCTTATATTGTAAGTTTTATCATTTGGTATTTTGGTGCATATGCAGTATGTAAATTGTTGAATATCATTCATGGTGAGGCTAATTTGAGAATTCTAACCTATTATTGTGCTGCAGTATGTTTTTCTCAATGTATCATTGCCTTATTGATCGACAATATCCCTATCGTTAAGTTTGTCGTAGATATGGTGTTTTATAAAGGAAATGCCTATTATGATAGCATAGATAGACTTTATGGTATTGGTGCTGCATTAGATCCTGCAGGAGTAAGATTTGCCATTACTTTAGTACTTATTGCAGCTGTACTCAGTAAAGATGCTGTGGTTCGAAAAAATAAAAATGCCATTATCTTATTATTAATTTCATTTTTCACGATTGTTGTTGTAGGAAATATGATCTCTAGGACAACAATTGTCGGATTACTAGGTGCTTGTGCCTATTTTCTGCTTGATTCAGGATTATTTAATTTCTACCTTAAAAAGGATGCGAAAAAATTTAGGATATATTTTAGTGTCACCCTTTTGTTTGCAATTGGAATTTCAACCTTTTTGTATAATACCAACGAATCATTTTATGAACAAATGCGCTTTGCCTTTGAAGGATTTTTTAATTGGGTAGAGCATGGGGAATGGAGAACAGATTCTACAGACAAATTATCCAATGAGATGTGGATTTGGCCAGAAGATCAAAAAACTTGGTTAATTGGATCTGGTCTATTTGATAATTTTATTTACAGCACGGATATCGGTTATTGCCGGTTCATTCTTTATTGTGGCTTGATTGGATTTTCTTGTTTTGCCTTTCTATTTATATTTAATTCTTTACTTTTTACTCAGAGACATCCGTATTATTGGTTACTATTTATCATACTATTAGGGCTAACATTTATCATTTGGTTTAAGGTAGCGACAGACATCTTCTTTATATATGCCCTGTTCTTTTGTTTAGACTCTTTTAAAGGAAATACACAAGAATCAGAAAATTCAAATACCCATGAAAATCGTATTTTGCATACTAGGTACATTTAATTCTGGAGGGATGGAAAGAGTGCTTAGTAATAAAGCAAATTATCTTTCTAATCTAGGTTATGATGTAAATATTATTACTACAGATCAACAAAATAGGCCATCATATTTTGAATTTAATCAATCAATTCAACATTATGACCTAAACATTAATTATACCAGTAATCGTTTCAATAATATTCTGTTAAAAACGTTCACCCACCTAAAAAAAAATAACCTTCATAAAAAAAAGCTTAATCAACTGCTGATTAGCCTAAAAGCTGATATTGTTATTTCTATGTTTGATAATGATTATAATTTTTTATATCGTTTGAATGATGGAAGTAAGAAGATTTTAGAAATTCATTTTTCTAGATTTAAAAAGTTACAATATGGAAGGACAGGGATATGGAAATTCGTTAATCAATATAGGAATAAAGCAGAACTTAAGTATGTTAAAAAATATGATCGTTTTGTAGTTTTAACAGAAGAAGATAAAGGCTATTGGGGACCATTGAATAACATACAAGTGATACCAAATGCTAGTGAAAATAAAACTGGAGAGCAGGCCAAATTAATCAATCCTAACGCTATTGCCATCGGTCGATTGGATTATCAAAAAGGATTCGATAGACTTATTCACATCTGGTCAAAGGTAAACGAATTACACCCTGATTGGATACTCAATATCTATGGAAATGGACCCCTTAAAGAAGAATTTCAATCTTTAATCAATTCCCTTAATCTACAAAATGTTATTCATATTCATTTACCGGTTAAGCATATTAAAGAAATATATTTAAATAGTTCCATGTTATTACTCACTTCAAGGTACGAAGGACTACCTATGGTTTTACTCGAAGCCCAAAGTTATGGGCTGCCACTTGTATCCTTTGCTTGCCAATGCGGACCGCGTGATATTATTACCGATGGTAAAAACGGATTTCTTGTGGAGAGCGATCAGGAGTCTGTATTCATAAAAAAAGTCTCCCATTTAATCAATGATGAATCATTGCGAAAGGAGATGGGCGACGCTAGCTTTTATATGGCACGGACATTCAATGAAGAAGAAATTATGGGAAAATGGATTAAACTTTTTGATGAGCTAGTAATTAAACCTCGATGAAAAAAATTGTAATTTCTGCAGTAAATATTGTAGAAGCTGGCCCGCTCACTATTTTAAAAGACTGCCTAACCTATTTATCTCAATTCGCTGAAAACAATAATTTTGAAATAATTGCTATAATAAACAGGAAAGGTTTAATTGATCTACCTAATATAACCTATCAATATTACGATTGGCCGAAAAAAAACTGGTTTAAGCGAATATGGTTTGAATATGTTAGCTTAAAGAAAATTTCAAAAGATATCGGGCCTGTTTATTTATGGGTATCATTACATGATACGAGTCCAAGCGTCTATGCCGAAAAAAGAGCTGTTTATTGCCATAATGCATTTTTATTTTATAATTGGAGCATCAAAGAATTAAAGTTTGCGCCTAAAATCGCCTTATTTGCGATGTTAACTAGATTTATTTATTGGCCAAATATTAAGAAAAATAATTATTTGATAGTACAACAAGAATGGCTCCGAACTGGATTAAGTAAAGTATATAACCTTAATCCAAAGAGCATAATTGTTTCAAAACCTACGAATTTAAACTTAAACCTTGAATTAGCGACTCCAGTGGAACCTTTCCGAAAATTCACTTTTATTTATCCAGGAAGTCCAAATAGCCATAAAAACTTTGATATTTTATGTGAAGCCACCGCTATTTTATCTAAGGAAGGTTTAAATGAAGATTTTGAGGTAATAATAACCATTTCAGGCAATGAAAATCCCTATGCGGAATCATTAAAAAGTAAATGGGGAGAGGTTAAAGCGCTTAATTTTTATGGATTTGTCAAGAAAGTGGAGTTAGAGCAAATTTATCAAAAAGCGCATTGTTTAGTTTTTCCTTCAAAAATAGAGTCTTGGGGTCTGCCGATATCTGAATTTTCCATTTATGGAAAACCCATGCTGTTGGCTAATTTGCCTTACGCAAAAGAAACAGCTCAAGGTTCTCAACAAGTATCTTTTTTTGAGCCAAATGATGCAAATCAATTAGCAAATCAGATGAAAAAACTTATTCAAAGTGATTTCTCCATCTTAAATCCGGTGCAACATCAAGCTGTATTAGAACCTTATGTAGATGGTTGGAAGCAGCTGTTTAATAAGTTGTTAAATGATTAGCCTTTTACTTGAACTATATATTCACCTAACAATACAGAACATTTATAAATGCCAGCAATGAAAATTCTTCAATTAGGGAAATTTTATCCAATTCGAGGAGGAGTAGAGAAAGTAATGTATGACCTTATGATTGGTCTTTCGCAAAGGGATGCTGTTCAATGCGATATGCTTTGTGCGTCAACTGAGGATTATCCAGCATCAGAAATTACGTTAAATGAACAGGCTAAATTATTTATAATGCCGACTAGTTTAAAACTAGCGGCCACCATGATTTCTCCTGCTATGATAGTTAAATTGAAGAAAATCGCACACAATTACGATATCATTCATATTCACCATCCAGATCCTATGGCTACTCTTGCTTTATGGTTTTCAGGTTTTAAAGGAAAAGTCGTTTTACACTGGCATAGTGATATATTAAAACAAAAATTGTTGTTAAAATTTTATCAACCATTATTAAATTGGTTGATCAAACGTGCAGATAAAATAATTGGTACAACGCCAGTATATGTGCGTGAATCAGAGTTTTTGAAAAACGATCAGTTGAAAATTGATTATATTCCAATTGGCATATCTCCATTATCTATTGACTATGAATTAGCGAATAGATTAAAGGAAAAATACGGAAATAGAAAGGTTTTGTTAAGCATTGGAAGGTTAGTGGAATATAAGGGATACGAGTACTTACTAAATGCGGTTGCAAAATTACCAAAGGATATTTTGTTACTTATAGGTGGTAAAGGACCATTAGAAGAAGAGCTAAAGAAAAAAATTATTGATTTAGGGATTTCAAATCAAGTTGAGTTTCTAGGTTATATTCCTGATGAACATTTAGGTGCATATTATGAGCTATCTGATGTGTTTTGTTTAAGCTCTATACAGAAAACAGAGGCATTTGCTATCGTCCAAATTGAGGCTATGTCTAATAAAATACCAGTAGTATCTACTGATATACCTGGATCGGGTGTCAGCTGGGTCAATCAACATGGTGTTTCTGGCTTAGTAGTGCCGATTATGGACGCAGATGCATTAGCTGAAGCAATAAATAAACTGTTTTCAGATGATAAATTTTATAGTCAGTTGAGCGAATCTGCCTTTCAACATTTTCAAAATAATTTTACATTAAATAAGATGATTGAGAAAACTTTGAAAATATATTCAGAAATTAACTAATAATAGTGTTTTTATTCATTTTTTAGCTACAAATTTTATTATATGCGAGATATTCGTTATAACTTGAATATGGTTAAATAAATAAATATTTACTTTTACTTGAAATTATGGTTGCTTCAGAGTCAGCAATTAATATTAATGCTTTTCGAATTTCGAACGAATTATTTTTTGAGCAAATAATACCATACTTGGCTAAAGGGCAGTCAGTTAAAATTTCCGTTGCAGGAAACAGTATGAACCCTTTTTTAGTGCATGGAGATAAAATCACACTTATGCCAATTCAAGATCAAGATTTGAAGATTGGCAGAATTATTTTAGCGAAATCCTCTGGAATATATATTTTACATCGAATTGTTAAATTATCTGATAATGATATTTACTTGGCAGGAGATGGTAATTTAGCTCAAATTGAAAAGATAAAAAAAAATGAAATTATGGCCATAGCCTATTATGTTGAACGTAATGAAAAGCAAATCTATTTATATTCTAAAGGAAAATTATGCTTAGCAAAGCTTTGGTTCTTTGCAAGACCTTTTAGGATAATTTTAAATTCTTTGTTAAGAAAATCTGTTAAACGATAGTAAATATGAAGTTAAGGAAAGATTTAATATTAAGACAAGTAGGTGATGATTTCGTAATCGTAGAGCCAGATCAAGGGGTTATGGATTTTTCAAAAGTGTTTACCTTGAATAATTCTGCTGCTTGGCTCTGGGACAAACTTCAAGGAATAGAATTTGAATATCAAGATATATTTAAACTATTGTTGGAAGAATACGAAGTGAAATCTAATCAATATGATAGCATCGAAGAAGATGTCAAAAAGTTGATTGCAGATTTTGAACATTACAATTTAATTGAAAAAAACTAAAATTGGACAAAATACATCAAGTTTTTTTTACTCTCCTAAGATTAGGATTATGGAAAAATTCTACAGAATCTTTTTCAATATTTCCATTAAAAGAACTGGAATGGGAAAAACTTTTTGCCTTGTCCATACAACAAGCTGTTGAAGGAATTATTTTTAACAGTTTTTCTAAATTATCTCCAAACGATCTTCCTTCAAAAGCTTTGTTATTAAAATGGACTGTTCGTGTCGATAGTATTGAACGTTATAATCAAACCATTCAGAATAACACTAAGAAATTAGCCAAATTATACAATCAAAATCAAGTTTCATTTTTCCTTCTTAAAGGCTATAGTTTAGGCAGGTTGTATGATACTCCGAATTTAAGATCTAGTGGAGATATTGATTTGTATTTTCCAAAAATCAGTTGTTTTAAATCCGCAAATCAACTTATTCAAAGTAAGAACATCCTGGTGGAAAAGGGAAGTTTGAAAAGTTCATTTTTCACATTGAATAACACAGTTGTCGAGCATCATGTTAAATTGTTTGACATATTAAATCCATTCTGTAGTCAATATTTAGCCAATCTGATTAAAGAAGAAAGTAAAAATTCTATTCAATTGTCCATTGATGAGGTTACTGTTCCTACAATTTCCTATTTATTAGCCCATGTTCAAACCAATGCTCATATCCTTAAACATTATTTAGGGTACGGAATTGGGATTAGGCAATTTTGTGATTTAGCTAGGTTATATTACCATTCAAAAAATTCGATAGATTCTAATCAATTAATGGAGATTTATAAAAAATTAAAAATTTATAATTGGGTGGATGACGTAAATCAATTTTTGGTAAAATATATAGGATTAGAACCTCAATATTTGCCGTTTGAATATAATCAAAATACAAATACCAATATAGATTGGTTATTAAATGACATTCTTCAAGCCGGCAATTTTGGCTTATTAGATATGCATACTCAACAGGATAATTCGATTATTTTAAAAGATGGCCGAAACAATAAACTCTTTAAACAGGTTGTTCCCCATTTATTTAAAGCGAGTAAAAAGGCGCCAATAGAAGCAGCTTTATTTCCTTTCATTAAAATAAACGATTTATTATTTTAAGGGTTACAATGAATTATTCTTTAAAATATCAGTTGCATTGGGCATGGAAAATTAGTCATAATTATCATGTTCAGTTATTCCTGTATTTTATTTTAGAACTTCTATGTATTTTAAGTTCTTTACTATTTGTTTATTACTCTAAAAATGCAATTGATGTGGCAATCAAGTCCACAGATGGTCAACTACAGGAACAACTTATTTTTGTGGTTTTAAGTATGCTTTTCAGCTTACTATTTAAAACTTTAGCATCGGTAATTAGTCAACGGTCTCAATTGAAGTTTGTGGTATCCCTTCAAAATATGGTGTTAAGTAAGCAATTGCATGCCGTATGGACCTCGTTTTATCAGCGAGAAACTGGAGATTTAATGGTGAGAATGAATGCCGATGTCAATGAGGTTGTTCAAATGATTAGTCAAGTCAGCATATCAGCAGTACTTACGGTAATCAAGATATTGGCCTCTTTTGGAATGCTATGGTTTTTAGATCCCATTTTAGCTGTAATTATTTTGGCCATTTGTCCTTTAATTATACTATCTAAATACTATTACAAAAAACTTAGGATTATTACGAAAAAGGTAAGAACTTTTGAAGGACGAGTAGCAAATGGAATTCAAGAAAATTTTAGAGATCGTCTACTCATTAAATCCTTAGGTCTAATTGATAGTTATATCAATAAATTCGAGAAACTTCAACAGGAGATTCTAACTATAAAAACCAAACAACTTCGTTTGACTATTTATTCCCAGACATTAGTTAAGTTAACCTTAAGTATTGGATACCTTATTGCATTTGTTTGGGGGGTAATGCGGTTAAGTAATCAAGATATATCATTCGGAACACTTACAGCATTTATTCAATTAGTCAATCGAATTCAGAATCCTATGATGGGACTTTTGGGATTTTTACCCTCTTTTATTCGTTTTAGAACTTCTGCGGATCGATTGATTGAAGTTTTTGAATCAGAACAAGAAAATCAAAATGAATTGACCGTAATCAATCCTAATAGTATTCATTTTGATCATGTAGGTTTTAATTATAAAAATCAAATCGTACTTGAAAACATCAATATAGATATCCAAAAGGGAGACGTTTTAGCAATTGTTGGACCAAGTGGTAAGGGGAAAACTACCATGCTTAGATTGCTCTTACACCTCTTGAAACCAAGCTCCGGAAAAATTGTTATAAAAGACGAATCTAATAATGAAATAGCGATTGGTAATCAAACGAAAATGAATTTTGCTTATGTTCCTCAGGGCAATTCATTATTTGCTGGAACCATCAAAGAAAATCTGGTTAAGCCTGGTCAAATAGTCAGTGAAGATCAATTAAATGAAGCAATTCAATTAGCCTCTGCCGATTTTATTTATGGATTACCCAATGGTATTTATACAAAAGTAGGAGAGGGTGGTTTTGGTGTATCCGAGGGACAGGCACAGCGCATTGCTATTGCCAGAGCTATGCTTTTAGATTATGATTTATGGTTGTTTGATGAAGCAACCTCGGCATTAGATCGGGAAACCTCCAAGCAAATTTTTGAAAATTTGCTAAGTAAAGGTCAGGGGAAAATCTTAATATTTGTTACGCACGATTTAGAATTAGCGAACAAATGTCATTATATAGTGAATTTAAAATAATTGATACCTATGAAGGATAATATGGTTTTTGGTCAAAAGGAGTTATTTTATTCCATTGCAGAGCTTAATTTACATATCAAATTACCAGTTGATTTTGATAAAGAATTAGTACTATCTTCCTTCGATCCATTTGAAGTAAGTCCTGCGGAGGCTAACCATATTATTTCTGAAATTGAAGTAATCAATGAATCTAATGGATTTGATCTAGATCAAGGCAAACTGTTAAGTAATGAATCTATATTTTGGGGGGATCGATTTAGATTTTACGAATACGAAGATTCTTACAGTGCTGTTTTACAAACAGAAGATTATCAGCACGTTTGTACGATGGTTTGCAATAAAGACTTTAGTAAAGTAACTATAAAACACCCTGGCCATCAATATTACAAAGAAGATGTGCTTTCCTGGTTATTGATGGTCGTGTTTGCACAAGCTGGTTTACTACATTCTACCATATTATTACATGCCTCGGTGGTGGAAGATGGTACCTATGCTTACGCTTTCTTAGGCAAAAGTGGTACAGGAAAAAGTACACATAGTCGCTTGTGGTTAAATAATTTTGAAGATTTTCAATTGCTAAATGATGATAATCCTGCAATAAGGAAAAATAATGATCAACAAGTATATGTCTATGGTACTCCTTGGAGTGGTAAGACTTCTTGTTACCGAAATATAAAAAGAGAATTGAAGGGGATAGTTCGATTACAACAAGCAAAAACTAATGAGTATATCAATCAATCAAATAAAGATAAACTCATCGCTTTATTACCTAGTTGTTCAGCTATTCGATGGAACCCACATTTGTTTTCGGCTATGACAGCCGTTGTAGTGCATGTGGCAAATGAAGTTCCTGTTGGCTTATTAAATAATTTACCGAATAATGAAGCCGCTATGCTTTGTTATAACAATATTAATCACACTAAATTAGCTTAAAATGAAAATTAATTATTTGTGTTTTTTTGGGGTTCTAATGATGACCTTATTAAACTCATGTTTGGTTTCCAAGAAGGTTACTTATCTAGAAGATATGGCACTAGGAGAATCTTACAACATGACTCCAATTCCGGATATCAAAATTCAAAAATTTGATAGAATTAGCATTTTTGTCGGATCTAAAACACCGGAACTTGCAGCCCCTTTCAATGAAAGTAGCGGTTTATACAGTGTAAATGAAAAAGGAGACTTGTTAAGTGTAGGTTCAGGAAATACAACGAATAAAGGGTACCTGGTCGATAATCAAGGAAATATTGAGTTTCCAATTCTGGGATCTTTAAATGTAGAAAATTTGACGGTGGCTCAAATTAAAGAATTAATACAATCTCGCTTAAGAGATGAAAAATTAATTAATTCAGCGTCTGTTAAGGTTGAGTTAATCAATTTGAAAATTATGATGATGGGCGAAGTAGGAGGTGTAGGTATCATTGAAGTACCTGATGGAAATATCAACATATTAGAAGCGATAACCCGAAGTGGTGGTTTAACTAATAATGCTTTAGTAAACGAAATTGCTGTTATCCGAGAAGAAAATGGCGTTAGAAAAATCTATTATAATGATATTGAGAAAGTTGATTTATTTAATTCTCCAACTTTTCATCTAAAACAAAACGATATTGTTTATGTAAAACCAAAATCTGCAGTCAATACTCCGCGTGAGGATATGAGTTGGAGGTATATAGGCATGACCACCGGTCTAGTAACACTTGCTTTTACGATTTTCGCCTTGTTTCAAAAATAAAATACCTGATCTATGAATACAATGCAAAAAGCACCTGATTTACTAAGAAATAAGCAGGATAAATCTTTAAACGTTCTCGATTTAATAAAGTATTATTTAGCCAATTGGAAATGGTTTATACTATCAATATTAATATTTGGAGGCTATTATTTTTACGATTACAGTAAAACTCCATTTTTATATAGCCGTAGTCAAACGGTTATGATAAAAACATCTAGTAACACCATTTCTCCGTCTAGAATTACCAGACCAAACAACTTTTATAATGCCGTAAATGTGAATAGTGAAATTCTTCAATTACGCTCAAAGGAGCTTATGAGAAATACGATTCAACATTTAAATGCGAATATAAATTATACCATAAAATCTAGATTACGTGAAATTGAATTGTACAATACATCACCATATATTGTCACATTTATCAATAGTAATCCAAATAGTGCGGGCTCATTTCGAATCGCTAAAAAAAATGATCAAACCGTTATATTATCGACATTCAATGGTTTAGATAATGAAAAATCGATAGAAGTAAAATTAAATTCCGAGGTAAAAACACCAGTTGGTTCTTTATATATTTCTGCGAATCCAGACTTAAAATATAGAAAGTTTACAGAACCTTATTTAACCGTTACCAAAATTCCTCTAGAACAATCTGTGGGCGAATTTTTAGGGAAACTTCGTATAAGTCAAATGGAGGATGTAGAGATTTTACAATTGACTCTAGACGATAGTTCACCTGTTAGAGCAGGGGATATGATCACTAAAATTATCCAAGTGTATAATCAAATGACCATCGAAAATAAAAATGCGATTGCTCGAAATACCTCTGAATTTATTAAGGAACGGATTGCATTAATTGAAACCGAGTTAAGTAATGTAGAAACTGACTTGGAGCAAATGAAAACTCAAAATCAAGGTTTGGATGTAAAAGCTGCTGGTGAGCAGTATTGGTCGGAATCCAGAACATATGAAGCGTCGAGTAAGGAGATTGAAACGCAAATGAAATTGGTGGAAATTATGCGTAATCGCTTAAGTGACCCAAGTCGTGTGAATGATTTAATCCCTAGTAATACCGGTTTAGTGGATAACAACATTGAATCAATCATTTCGGAATATAATGTGGTATTGTTAAAAAGAAATAGATTACTTGCGGATAACAACTCCGGAAACCCGATTGTTCAAGATTTGGACAATGCACTCGTTGCGATGCGCGAGAATATTCAACGTGCTATTGAAAACGTGATTACTGGTTTTACTATAAAAATCCGTAACCTCAAACAAGACGAAGGAACCGCAATTTCTAAAGCTAGAAGAATCCCTGCCAAGCAGCGTATTATGTTGTCTGTAGAACGTCAGCAAAAAGTGAAGGAAGAACTCTATATTTTCTTGTTGAATAGAAGAGAGGAAAACGAAATCAACCAAGCGATGACAGACGATAACCTTAGGATTATCGATTCTGCAGCGGGAAGTGATTTCCCAATCTATCCGAATAAAATTAAAAAGTTAGCGATAGGTGTGGGAATCGGTGTATTAGTTCCAGCAGTTTTGCTAACCATAATGTTATTGCTTAATACAAAAGTTAGAAGCCGTAAAGATATTGAAAATGAATTGAGTGTACCATTCTTAGGCGAAATTCCTCATTCGGCGGATTTAAGATCGGCTGAATCTGATGTAGTTGTTAAAGAACAAGGAACCGATGAAGTGACAGAAGCATTTAGGATCTTTAGAACAAATATCGGGTTTATGGCAGCTGGATTAAAGGATAAAAAGGTCATCACTTTTACATCCTTTAATGTGGGGGCTGGGAAGACCTTTTCTGTAATCAATTTAGGGGTAAGTATGACCTTTTTAAATAAAAAGATTGTTGTGGTTGACTTGGATTTAAGAAAAGGTACGCTTAGTAATAAATCAAGAGAGCCAATGCCAATCGGAGTGACGCATTATTTGTCGGATCCATCTGTGGCATTGAATGATATTATTTATCCTAATGGAATTGATGGGCGCTTGGATATTATACCCATAGGTGTCATTGCTCCTAATCCTGTTGAACTATTATTAGGTAATCGCTTAGATCAATTATTTACTGAATTGAAGGAACGGTATGATCATATCTTAGTTGATAATGTTCCTCTTGGTATCGTGGCTGATGCATCCATCGCCAATCGTATAAGTGATACTACCTTATTTGTGATTCGTGCAGGTAAGATGGACAAACGTCAATTAGCAGACGTCCAAGATTTATATGACAGTAAGAATCTGACGAATATGGCGGTCTTGTTAAATGGTGTGAAATTCAATAGTACTATTTACGGATATGGAGGGAATAGTTATGGTTATGGTGGTTATGGATATGGCTACGGATATGGCTATGGTAACACCAAGAAACGTAATTTCTTTTCAAGATTATTTAAATAACAGCCTTAAAAATACCCTAAATCCAAAGGGATTTATAAAAACGCATCTTACCTAAAGTAAGGTGCGTTTTATCTTGTAGATTAAATTCTACAAGATTTTTTTTGAAAATTGACCTATTTTTCTTTATACTTCAAGTGACTGTGGTTGTAAGTTTACAAAATAGATTATTCAGTGCATTTCTCATAACTTAAAAATATTGTAAATTTAACAGTTTATTAATCTTTTGTAATAATAAACTAATTAAAAATAATATTATTCAATTTATAATAATTATTTTGGTGATTTTAGGTAGTCTAATTTTTTTAAAATTAATTATTAGGATAGGTGTCTATTAATTTAAGTTATAAAAAATACCAATTTCAAGAGTATATTTGTGAAGGATATGAAAAATGAATTAAAAAATTGTTATTCACACTAACTATTATTTTTCAGATTCGATTAGAAATTAGGCGAAACTAGGATTCAAATTATTAATCTAAATAGAATCCTAGTTTTTGTTAAACTTCCTAATGAATTATATAACTAAAGTGTAATATATATTTAATCAGATGATAAATAAATTTTTGGCGATAGCGTGTGTGCTTTTATGCTGTACAAAATCGTATGCTCAAACAATGGATTTAAAACGGGATACTGTAATTACTGTCTCGAGTGATAGATATGCAGTACAAACCAATAAATTTTGGGATAATTGGTATATCGGTGCTGGTGGCGGAGCGCTTATCTTTTTTGGAGATCACAACAAACAACAAAAGTTTGGCGAACGTCTATCTCCAAATTTTAATTTCTATTTGGGAAAATCTTTTAGCCCTGGCGTAGGTATTCGCGCAGGTATCAGTGGATTTAAAATAGTTGGTCTTACTCAAAACGGAAGTCATTCAACGGGTGAACAATACGGTGAAATTCCTTGGGAAGGTTTTTGGTTATACAAGCAAGAATTCAACTTCTACCATATTCATGCAGATGCCATGTTTAATGTGACTAATTTAGTTGCTGGATTTGATGAGGATCGTTTTTATCATGTAAGCCCATATTTAGGTTTAGGATGGATGGTTTCTAGAGATGAACCAATTGAGCGGGAAGTAAGTGCTAATATTGGTGTATTGAACTCATTTAAATTATCTAAAGGTTTAGATTTAACCCTGGACGTTCGTGGTTCTATGGTGAATGATCGATTTGATGGTGAATTAGGAGGAAGAAGAAATGAAGGCTTTATGGCTGCTAGTATTGGTCTCCAATATAAATTTAATAAGAGAAATTGGAGTAAACCAATTACAACGACCATTACTTATGATGATGCGGAATTCTTAAAGATTTTGGATCAAATCAAGAAATTGGCTGACGATAATGAATCACTTCGTGAGCAACTTGCAAAAGCTAGAGATACTACAATCACAAATATTGAAGTTAAAAAGAATATGTTAGCTGCGCCAATTTTAGTGACGTTCCCTATAAACAAAAGCACAGTTAGTAACGAAGCTCGTGTGAACTTAGGATTCTTTGCTAAATTAATTAAAGAAACAAGTCCAGATATTACTTATTCGATTACAGGATATGCCGATGAAGGAACTGGTACACCAACAATTAATGAGCGCTTAAGTAGAGAACGTGCTGATGCAATATATGATGTATTAGTGAAGGAATTTGATGTAAATCCTAAACAATTGAAAAAACACCATAAAGGTGGAGTCGCAAACATGTATTATAACGACCCTCGATTGAGTAGAGCAGTTATTACTATCGCCGATATTTTAATTAATGAATAGTTTATTTAATTCTTTTGAAAAAGGTGCTTCGGCACCTTTTTTTGTTTATATCCATTGGGTTTAACCGACTTAATTCCATGGCTTCTTTACTAATAGGATGTAAAAGATATGCTGTTTACTACCTCCCTAATCTAATCCGCTTGATTTTCTAAATTTTCTTAATCGGATTATTGATTTCAAATTAGGAAAAATTTTCATGATCTTTAACGGGAATAAATTTAGTTATTATGAGGTTTTTTCTTAGCCTAATGGTTTTGGCAATTTTGACCAATTGTCAAAATGTTCAAGATGAAAAGAACGTAATGGTAGATCGTAATTTAATAGGCCCATATCCAATGCCTTCGGTTCCAGTTGACCTAGTCGATGCTAACGAAAAAATCAATTATTTGCTTAATCAGTATTGGGTGAATTTTGATTTTAATAGGAATTACAATTCTGTGCATAAAGCCTATTTAGAACAAGCTTTAGTGGATTACATTCATCTATTTACAATGGCCACGGAACAACAAGTGGGTAAAAGTCTAGAAGAATTGCTCTTAAAAGTTAAAGTAAATAAAACGAACCTTTCTTTAGTTATAGCAATTCTAGAAGAATATCTTTATAACCCCAATTCACCTTATCAAAATGAAATGCATTATGCTAGTTTTATACAAGCATTAATAAAGCATACCGCTATGTCTTCCATAGCGCGTGAAAACTATAAGACCTTATTACCCATTTTGAATTTGAATAAACCTGGAACGTATGCCAATAATTTTACGTTTTACCTTAGTAATGCTAAATATTCCAAACTCTATGACTTAACGAAGGACTATATATTACTAATCTTTTATGAGCCAGGATGTACGAATTGTGCGGAAGCTATTCAATTGATGAAACAACATGTTGATTTGAACCAATGGATTGAACGAGGGGAATTGGAAATTCTAGCGGTGTACCCCGATGGAAATCAAGAAATTTGGGAATCTTACCAAGCGAATATTCCCTCCAATTGGTTAAATGCTGTAGATTTAAAACAAGAAGTTTTGAAGAAAGGTTTGTATCAGATTCGGGCAACTCCGAGCATCTACCTATTAGACCAATCTAAAAAGGTTATTTTAAAAGATGTTCCATTATATACTGCTGCTGATTTCTTGAAACAAAATATTCCATAGTTTACATACATGGTGAGTCAGGTATTTTTTTAAGCTTTGCTGTGTTGCTTTTACTATAATTTTACCAATGTGTAACATTCTTAAGTTTAATTAGTTAAAGTGTAAATACTTAAATAAAAAATAATTTAAATTTGTATTACATATTTAAAGATTTGTTATAGGACCTATAACATAGGCTCCTGTTAGATGCTGTAATTATTCATATATTTTCAACGATGAGACAAGCTACATTCCATTACGATCCCACCAAAACCTCTTTTCCAATTTTAATAGCGATTTGTTTAGCACATTTATCCAATGATTTAATTCAATCCATCATTCCAGCTTCCTATCCAATGTTAAAGGAGAATTTTCATTTGAATTTTACTCAAATTGGTATTATTACTTTTTGTTTTCAATTATCATCTTCGCTATTGCAACCAATTATTGGAGCATATACCGATAAGTATCCAAAACCCTATTCTCAAATTTTTGGAATGTTGTTTAGTTTACTAGGCGTAATTGTACTTGCCTTTGCAAAAAGTTATGCATCGGTATTAGTTGCCGTTACCTTGGTTGGTATAGGTTCTTCTATTTTTCATCCAGAATCTTCTAGAGTAGCATTTTTATCCTCTGGAGGTAAACGAAGTTTAGCGCAATCTATTTTTCAAATAGGAGGGAATACAGGTGCTGCCTTAGCTCCTCTGCTCTTGGCTTGGTTAGTATTGCCATATGGACAAAAACATTTATTATGGTTTGTGGTGGTGGTTTTGCTAGCACAGCTTATCTTATCCTATATTGCCAGTTGGTACAAGCAGGTGTTGAGTAGCCTTCAAAACCAGCGTAAGAAGATTATACAAATTCCAGATATTCCTGCCTTTCGAATCCATATTTCGATAGGTATATTGTTACTGTTAATTTTTTCTAAATATATCTATATCGCAAGTATTAGCAGCTTTCTGCAATTTTTCATGATGGAAAAATTTAATATCTCAGAATCTGCAGCGCAGCTTTATTTATTTTATTTTTTATTTGCTATAGCCATAGGCACCTTAGTAGGAGGAGCCATTGGAGATGTTATAGGTAGAAAATATGTTATTTGGTTGTCCGTTTTAGGCTGTTCACCTTTTACGATCTTATTGCCATTTGCAAATCTATTTTGGACCGGAATATTAATCACTATGATAGGTTTTATAATGGCTTCGGCATTTCCTTCCATTTTGGTTTATGCCCAAGAATTATTGCCTAAAAAATTAGGCATGGTATCAGGTTTATTTTATGGCTTTGCTTTTGGTATGGGTGGGTTAGGAGCCGCTCTTTTAGGGATTTGGGCAGATCATTCTTCCTTAACCTACATCTATTACTTCTGCTCATACCTTCCATTAATTGG
Organism: Sphingobacterium sp. HJSM2_6; assembly: GCF_049316305.1. NCBI lineage: Bacteria > Pseudomonadati > Bacteroidota > Sphingobacteriia > Sphingobacteriales > Sphingobacteriaceae > Sphingobacterium > Sphingobacterium sp. HJSM2_6. Next base: position 26,809 of record NZ_JBMOXB010000019.1, on the reverse strand, counting down.
AATATTTACGTATTTCTTACCCGATTTGAAGAAAATAAAATTTAAACTTACTTAAGCTTTATGCGCATCTTTCAGCGCTACCCAAATAGTCGCAAAACCACAATGAGGATCTTCGATACTATGCAATAGGATTCGAAATCCACAGGCAAGCAATATGGATCTATATTCACTAGGAGCAAAGGAAGCATGGAATAACTTTTCGCCATAATTATTTCCTAAGCGCTCTTCATTTGCATTTCCAGAAGTGAAAAGTAATATTCCACCGACTTTTAATTGGGTAGCGAGATTCTTAATGACCTTTTGCTGATCTTCTTTGGTTAAATGAAATAGGCTATGCCAAGCGATAATACCATCAAAATATTCTTTTTCAAAATTAATATTTCGCATATCCTGCAGGATAAATTCTTGATCTGGAAAGTGTTTTTTTGCTAGTTCAAGCATCTTTTCGCTCGCATCGCAGGCCGTAATTTGTAACCTGTAATTTCTTAAAAATTGAAGTATTGGCCTTCCTGTGCCGCAACCTAAATCTAAAACAGATCCATGATCGGGAATATATTGTAAAAAGAGTTCTAAATATGATTTTTCCATTAATGTCAGGCTTCTGCCTTCTTCAAAAGACTTTGCTATTTTATTATAAGCTTCAATATTCCGATCCATCTGTTTTATCAAATTTGCTATTGAAAGCTAATCCCTATCTTTTGATAACCTAATCCATTGATTAGTGGCCGCAAAACATGGGCAGCGTTAATTTTTGTTTGGTCTAATATATCGGATTTTTTCACCTGATTCTGAATTTCCTGCTCTGCATTTTTATAGGCCTCATCCACTAAACTTGCTTCTCTGAAAAAAGCCATTTTTGTGTCGTACACTTTGGAGTTTTTATGATCTATTTTTACATAACATATTTCAGGCTTAGGTAGCTGAATATGAACCGAGTCTTCAGATAGGCTCACATCAGTTGCTTTGAGTTTACTTAAATCAATACAACCTACGGCCTCGGCTTTGATAATTAACAACACGCTCGCTTCTGGTAAAAAGCTGGATAATTCTTTATGCTCCAACACATCGCTAAACCGGTACTTTACTAATTCCAATTTTCCCATGGACTCAATACTTTCCAAGAGCACCTGATGCTTTGTTTCGGTACTTGTGCCTGGTTGAATACGGTTCCATAGGAACCAAGTTCCTCCAATGAGTATAATCAAGGTAAGTAGGATCTTTATTAATTTATTCATAGCTATTTCTATGTCAAATTACAGACCAAAACTTTTTTGATTTGTCAGTTAAGCGCAAGACTATCAGACCTATGTATAACGATTGTGTTACAGTATTTTCAACTTTCTGGAGTCCTGTACAATAACAACTTTTCAGGATTTCCCCAAAATTATAAATCAACTGTTATTCACTAGATGTATAGATTTTAGAGCTTGAAATAGCTTGCAGTACATAAGATCTGCAGGATTTTTCCGAATTGACTAATTTAGGGGTGCAATTTAATCGACATAAGGAAATCAAGAGCTGGATATTTTGGCAAAGAGGATAATTGCTGAGGTCATTTTAGACATGCTTTTTTATCTAGGGAAGATGATTAAAAAAATAGGTAGTTGTATGATTTGTAGCTCGCACAATATACCGCAGTAGAATTCACAATAAAAAAAGCAGCAATAGGTTATATTGCTGCTTTTTTATTAGATGAAATCTATATGATTAATCTACAAATTTACTCCAATCTGCTTGGTCTTCATATTCCAAAACTGGATTTGCTTGATTATTACTATTCAATTGACCTGTAAACATAGCTAAATCCATCGCGATATGTTGGCGAGTAATTTCCACTAATTCAGGATTAAACCCATCCATTTGTAAAACAAATTGGAAACACAACGTACGAGCAATCATTCTACCAATCGTAACAAGGTCGCGCTGGCTAAAGGAATTTTCAATATTGATATCCAATTGCTTTTTAAAGTAATCCGCACTAAAATTGCTGTTTTTATAGGTTTTAAGGAAATTTAAAAGATTATTTTCTTTTGATTTCTTCATCAATTTAAAAATTCCTTCTGCAATTTGCGTATAGAGCATCTCATTAGAACCTTCAAAAATTTGGAAAGGTCTACTATCAACTACTGCACGTCCGGCATAGTGATCTAAGCGATACCCATTTGCGCCAGACAATTGCAAACTCATTTGTGCAGATTCTTGCATTAAATCGGTAACCAGGGCTTTTAAACTATTCGCTTCAACACTCATGGATGCTAAATCATTTTCGATACCACTCGTATTTACACTGAAAGCACACATACCAGAACAAATCGTAAATGCCATTTGAATACGTGCTAACTGATATTTAACGGCATCATTTTGACTTAATGGAACAGCAGCGATTAATCTATTTTGGCAATGTTTAATCGACTCATCCAATAGCCGTTTTAAAAATCCCATTCCCATTCCAGGGAATTGTAATCGACTACGGTGTAACGTATCTAGCATCAATTTAATACCAGTACTTTCTGGTGTTAACTTTTGATTTTCAGGAACAAGAATATCAATCTCATTTATACCATAAGGAATTGCATATAGTCCTAAATTTTGATAGCGATGATTCATCGGAATGGTTTGCTCAGGTTTTGCATTTTCGGTAACAAAAAAATCGATATCCCGAGACAAATCTCCGTTTGCAGCAAATTTACGAGCAGTCACTAGCCAAAAATCAGCAGCACCACTCAAACCTTGCCAGTGCTTTTCCCCTTTAATATGGTAAGATTCTGCGACCTGTTGGTATGCCGTCTTCATATTTAAGGCATCACTTCCATAAGCTTTCTCCGTAATCATTAAACCACCCATGGCATTTTTTTCTAGAAACTGTCTAAAAACATGCTCCTGGACTTGCGCATCTCCATACTTTGCTAAAGGTTCCAAAAATAACGCAATATTAATTCCAAACATTAATGACAATGCTAAGGATTCGTATGATGCAGCAGAAAGGACCGATAAACATTCTTTTACATTTACGCCTCGACCACCATATAATGTAGGTATAGCTACGGCTAGAGGCTGTTTATTCAAGATATCTTCCAGAAATTCAGCTGGTAAATCGCGCTGTAAACTTAATGCATTAAAATCGTACTTTTCCTGAAATAGGTGATGCAAATGTTTTCTAAATCCTCTAATGTAGGTGTCGAAATCTAATTGCTCTTTTAACTCAATCATAGGATATTATAAATTGCTGTAAATCAAATTTTTATTTGTTAAACATAGTTATACCATCTATTGTTTTTCAAAAAATCATTCCTTATTAATTGGAACAACTTGAAGGAGATGAATAAATTGTTTTAGTAAAATTAGGTAGTTAGCTAATGATAAACTGTGAATAATAGGATAAAAATTAGGACAAATCGTGCATGAGCCTGTTAAATACTATTTAACGATTGTCGATAATCTGTCGGAGAAATGCCTACTATTTTTTTAAATAATCGAGCAAAATAGGAGGGGTCTGTAAATTCTAATTCATAAGCTATATTAGCCACACTCTTCGTGGTTTCGCTTAAAAGTAATTGACTGTGAATAATGGCAACCTCTAAAATTAATTCTTTAGAAGACTTTTTAAATACAGATGAAACACATCGGTTTAAGTAATTCTCTGAAACGGCTAATTTATCCGCATAAAATTTCACTTTTTTTTGATCATAAAAGTGGGTATGTATTAATTGCTTAAAAGTAATGGCTATTTCTTGTTTTCTTGCCAAACTCTTGTTGCTGTTGGAGAGTTTGATGATCTTTAATAATACGGTTCGTAGGATACTTTCGTAGAGTTCTTTATAGGGTTGTTTGGTGTAAATTTCTCGATTTAATATTTCTAATAATTGGGTTAATTCCACATCATCCTCCGCCTGTAAATTTAAAAGTGGGGATATGGAAAAAATATTAAGAATTTCTTGTTCTCGAAACAAGGAAGTCATGGCTTGTTCCTTAATAAGTACACAGTGCCCTTGGGCATTTTTATCAACGGCATCGATAGCTGATGTATGTCCATAATTACTGATTAAGACAGCTGGTGCTTCAACTTGATATTCAGTGGAGGCTATTTGATGTTTAAAATGACCCTTGGTAATATGGATCAACAGATTATACCCAAAGAAAAATGTAGGGATTGGCGTTTTAAGATAAGGCGCAATATCACTTAATGGAAAAATCTTTATCGGCGTTTGAATATAGGTAAGATGCTTCAAATCCGCATCCATAAAACGCTCTACAAATTGATCTGCATTAATTTTATTTTTCTCCATGAAAATAAAATGATGAATATTTCTTTATCGACTACTTGGATAAAGATACAGATTGTGGTTTAAAATTAACATAAATGATTCTATAAATTCATTTGTTAAAGATTTGCGAACCTATTAAACTCTTATAAACCAATTCTGTGTTTCTTGAAAATTATCTTTAGTTTAATTATTTAAATATTGATTAAAATTAACTAATTTAATACTGTTGTTTGACAATATAGGTTAATCGGATAGGTGAAATACGTATTGAAATTTTGGGATAATATTCAATTCATTGATCAGGTCAATCCTTCGAAAGATTAAGAAACTTTTCTATTTAAAATACATCCGTATGGAAAAACGGTTAGATCGAATAATAAGTATTCTGGAAAATATATTCCAATTACTACTTGTCAAATTGACTAATGAACAGGCTCCTGATAAATCGATAAATATGATCAATATGATCGATGTTGGTTTTGATCTGAATGAGCAATTATTATCTGCCCAAGAGGTGATGACTCTCTTGAAAATAGGTCCTTCAACTTATTATCGATTTGTGAAAAAAGGTATCCTCCATCCAATTATTGTTAGTAAACGTCATTATTACCGTAAAAGTCACATTAAAGAGCTTTTAACCCAAGCTAAATTCAAGTATAAATAAAATTAATTTGTCGTATTAACCTTCTGAAGATGCTAATTCCAATTGCTTAGCTCTAGTTTTCATTGTGGTTTTCGATTTATACATCGACATAGCAAGGCTCTTCCTGTCTCAGCTATTAAAGTCAAAAATCGTTGACACGGTCAAGTGACCGTTTATTCTTATAATTCTTAAGCAAGTAATTTTTTATTTCACCTCTAAAATGAAGGAACTAAGTACGGATCTCCGTATATAATGGATCGGATCTCCGTTGGAAATTTGCTTACGAGATCCAAGGAATATCCGTTTAACTTCCGAAGGAGATCCGAAGGAGAACAAATTTTAAACCAATGAAATCCATGCTCTTAAAGTTATATTTTCCTGTATAAAGCGAAAGATTCCATGGATAAACTAGATAAATATAGTCTGATGAATGATTAGATAAGCTGCTTGAATTGCTTAAGATAATTAGCCTCCACACGATTAAAAACGAAAAAGCGTGTCTCATATTCTGAAAACACGCTCTTTATGAAGTGCCCGCGGCGAGATTCGAACCCACATCGTCAGAACCGGAATCTGATATTCTATCCATTGAACTACGCAGGCGGCAGGCCAAAAATACTATTATTTATGAATTAAATATAAAAATAGGTTACTAAAATTAGTAACCTATTGATTTTGTTGTCTTTGAATTGTTTGTAGTTAATGATCAGCATCAACAAAGTGCATTTCAAACTTTAAATCCAAATCAGTAGCCCCAGAGAATTTATTAAAATCAACGATTTGAATATCTGAATTTACATTGATACTGGCTTTAACTCCTGGATTTAAATGTTTCATTATATAACGTAAAACAAACAAATTCGTTGGTTTATCAACTGTTATGTACCCAATCGTACCTACTTTGACACTGGTTCCATCTGTTTTTTTGTCCTTATAAACGATTGTTGCACTGTTTACAGGTATTTGATTGAAAAAAGCAAAATGTTGATCATGTCGTTCTACGAATGTTTGTTGACTTGGTCGACCTTGAAAATCGGTCACTTTCAATTCAAAACGGTATGTTTTATTGTGCTCTAGATCTAAATGCGCTCCAACCGGGGCAATAAAATTTATTCCGGAAAAGGAAATGCTATCTTTCTCAGCATCCTTAATATCATTATAATGAAAATGATCGCCATGCGCTTCACGTTCAACTTCGGTGAATACTAATTTGGCAGCACTCAGTTCTTCTTGATCTACTTCTGGAATAGGTTCATCTTTACCACATGAACTAATGGAAGTAAGTAGGGCTAGTGCAAATATAATGGATAATGATTTTTTCATGATTGTCTATTTTTTAAAAATTGTATTGAAAGGATAATGTGAAGTTGCGACCTGGACGATGGGCATAATACCTAAATCGATCCATGTAATCTTTGTATGATTTGTTCAAAAGATTATCTACGGCAAGTGACACTTTTGCAGTTCTTTGATTTAATGGAATTGTACGCGTAATAAATAGATTGAATAAATGATAACTGGCTGGTGCTGCAGCATAATCCGAACCTTCCATAAATCGGTTTTGTTTACTTACGAATTGATGGCTTAATTTGACATAGTCTAATGCATTATTATGGAAATTCCATTGGATATGTTGGCCAAATCGATCGGAAGGAATGTAGGGCAGGTAACTGTTGTTTTCTCTGTTTTTAGCCCTCACCATACTTCCCGTTATTTGATAAGCGAATGATGTATTGATGGACCAGCTAGCAGAGAAATCAGCTCCATAAAATAGCGCATCATGCTGCTCATACTTAAAAAGTGGAAATGTGCCTCGAATGGTTTGCTTTACTTGTAAAGGATCAGGCATGCTGTAGATATAACCATTAATCCCTTGTGCATAAACATCCGCAGAAATATTCCATTGATCAGGAGCAAAGGTTAAGGAATGAATCCATTTAAGGCCTTTTTCTGTTTTCAAATCTAGATTTCCTAGTTCATAAATTGCAGCGGCATGATGTACCCCATCACTATACAATTCATTCGCAGTTGGTGCCCTCCAGGCTAATCCCAAATTGCTTTTGTAAGCCCATGCCTCATGGAAACTATATTGAACGCCCAAATTTCCTGAAATGTTCTGAAAACTTCGGTTGTCAGTTAATAAGTATTGCTCAGGTATTGCTGAATTTTCCTCATTATATCGAAAACGATATCCTGCAGCATCAAAAGATTTATAATCATATCGCCAACCTGCTTCTAAGGTTAGTTTATTCATTTGGTATTGATGTATACCAAATAGTGCGATTTGATAACTGTCAAAATTTGGAATTATAGGGGTTGTTCCTGTTCCTGCAATATTATTATTGACTTGAATCCCTGATTGTAAGCCAATGGTATGTTTGTTCAGTTTTAGATGCACATTCAAATCTTGGCTCGTTAAAACGAGGTCAGACATGGGGATATCATCACTTACACTTCTACGCATGTCGAATTCCTTTCTGTGATTCCGTTGAAAGCCATATTGGGCTTCCAATCGAACGTCATCGGATAGGATGTATTGATATTTTAATCGGGCAAGGTGATGATTTACCTCCTGTTTAGGCGCATTGATTTGGTAGGAGAACGCATATTTTTCAAGAGGTTCATCATGTGCTAATCGCGCATAAATATCCTCAATAGTTCCGATATGTGCGCCGTAAAATATCCCTTGCTCAGCAGAATACAAGCTGTAATAGGCATCTACCTGATGCGCATCAGTTTGATAATTCAAATTGGCTGAAGCGTTTTTTTCTTCTGTACCCGTATTGCCTAAGTTATAAGAAGCTGTACGACGATCACCTAACTTTTTACCCGATCCTTGAATCCTCCATCCTAAACCTGGATAGCCCATTAAACCGCCTTCTAACTGAAGGTTTCCAGTAAGTCCTTGACCATTCGTTTGTGCTAATAAATCAGCTTTTCCAGATATTCGATCGGTCTTTATGGGCTTTGATTTACTAATTAAAACTCCACCGAGTGCGTCTGCTCCATAACGGACCGATTGTGCTCCTTTTATCAATTCAAACTCGTCGGCACTAAATGGATCCAATTCTGGAGCGTGCTCCATGCCCCATTGCTGGCCTTCCAGTTTTACTCCTTGATTTAACAGGATTACTCGATTGCTATGTAATCCGTGAATGACTGGTTTTGCGACGCCATGACCAGAACTTAAGATGGAAACACCACTTAATTGACTAAATACCTCAGCCGCTAATTTACCCTTTGATTCCGCTATTTGATCATTAGATAATGCCTGTATTACCGCTGTATTTTGTTCAGGCTTATGGCCAGTTACACGGATACTTTCGATTTCTTGTACGGCCGTATGTAGGTGGATATTAATCGTAGAATCATGACTTAAATGGATAATGTCTTCATAATCTTCATACCCAATCAGCTGGATTTTTAATCGATAATTTCTATGATTAGGAATTTTATGAAAAACAAAAGTACCCTGTTCATTGGATTTTGTCTTCAGATTTAAGGAATATAAACGGATGCTTGCTCCAACAAGAACTTGTTGGTTATCATCCATTACTTTACCAATTAATGAGCTATAATTTGTGGATTGTGCCGATACCTTCCAAGAAGAAAGCATAAGAACAATTGCCAACATATATTTTGACATGTAAGATAGTAGAAAGAAGGTTAGTAATAATCGTATTTATTACGCGTTTTTTGAAAGCATGCCCTGAGGAGGAGCTCTTAAACCTTTGATGAAAAACTTGCGAATGATCGGTCCCGCTAGAGGTTTACCTAATCCGAAGTCTATTTCAAAGGTAGTGAAAGATGGGATTTGAAATTGATAAGTTGGAATTTGATCAACATGTTGATGAAAAAATACAAAGCAATAATGACAATCTATTGAATCAAATGGTTGCTGATTTTGATTGGAATGGTCATGATCCGCATGTTTATGTACGCCAATTGTATTGCAATCTGATTGATGTACATGCGCATGATCATGCAAAGAAAGCATGATCAAGGATATCAATATAATAGATATTCCAGATAATGCGATGTATTGCCTAAATTGAGCGATGTACTTGTTCACAATGCAAATGTACAACAAATGCAATTAAGTTGCAAATCAAAATATACTTTGTTGCATTAAGATCTAGGATGGTATTGCGTGATAATACTTTGTAGATATTCTTTATCTATATGGGTGTAGATTTCGGTTGTACTGATGCTTTCATGCCCCAACATATCTTGAACAGCTCTTAAATCAGCGCCACCTTCGACTAAATGAGAAGCAAAACTATGTCTAAATGTATGCGGACTAATTTCTTTTTGAAGATTTATTTTGGAGGCTAGATCTTTGATAATTAAGAAAATCATCACTCGAGAGAGGGGTTTTCCTCTACGATTTAAAAATACGTAATCTTCTTGCCCATTTTGTATGGGTTGATGTATTCGAACGTCTTTTATATAAAGGTTCAGGTATTTTATAGCCTGTTGTCCAATAGGAATTAAACGTTCTTTATTTCCTTTTCCTTCCACTTTAATAAATTCAACGTCTAAATGTAAGTTGGATATTTTTAGATTGGTTAGTTCAGAAACACGTAAACCACAGCCATATAATATTTCTAATATGGCTTTGTTTCGCATTCCCTCTAAAGTGGACAAATCAATTGCGGCAATTAATTGATCTATTTCCACAATGGATAGTACCGATGGAATTTTACGAGCGAGTCTTGGAGATTCAAGGAGTTCTGCAGGATTATTAGCCCATTGTTGTTCAATTTGTAAAAATTGAAAGAATGTTTTTAAACCTGAAAGAATTCTGGCTTGGGAAAAGGGTGAAATAGCGAATTGCTGAATCCATGATAAAAAATCTTGTAAACTTTTACTAGTTACTTGGTTTAAAGGTAAATTGACGTAAATTAAATAATCTTGCAATTTTTGAACGTCGTTTAAATAGGCTAAAATACTGTTTTGGCTCAAACCCCTTTCTAATAGGAGGTATCGTTTAAAATCAAGCTTGAGGGCATCCCATTCCATGTGTTAAATATATGTAAAAGTTATACTATGTAGGCTGCAATTTTTCTAGAATAAAGAATTAGTTGTAGATTCGACTTTGAATTAACAAAATTACCATCCAAGTAAAGAATTAAAGATTATGAATTTTCTAAAACCCTTGGCGCTTGCATTTTTATTACCATTCGGAACCGAATTAGCAAGTGCTTATGTACCATCCTCTTTAAGTTCAGAGGCCAAAGTTGTACTATTAACAGATACATCGAAATGGGATGCCCAATTGCCATTTGATAAAGAAGTGAAGGTAGGTAAATTGGCTAATGGATTTCAATATTATATTCGTAAAAATACGGAACCTGAGAAAAGGGTTACCATGTATTTAGCTATTAAAGTAGGTTCCATTTTAGAAACTGAAAAGGAATTAGGATTAGCCCATTTTTTAGAGCACATGAATTTTAATGGATTAAAACATTTTCCTAAAAATGAGTTAATCAATTATTTGCAAAAAGCAGGTGTTCGATTTGGTTCTGATTTAAATGCCTATACTTCTTTTGATGAAACTGTTTACCAATTGCCTATTCCTTCGGATGATCCAGAATTGTTAAAAAATGGTCTTCAAGTGATGCGGGATTGGTCACAAGATGCGATGTTGGAAACGGATGAAATTGATAAAGAGCGTGGTATTATCATGGAGGAAATGCGAGGAGGTAGAGGAGCTATGCAACGCATGCGTGATCAATATATGAAGGTGATGGTCAATGGGTCTAGGTATGCAGATCGTTCTCCAATAGGTACCGAAGAAGTCGTAATGAAGTTTGACCCAGAGGTCATTCGTACATTTCATAAAAATTGGTATCGCCCTGAATTGCAATCCCTAATTGTGGTGGGTGATGTAGATCCTGTTTATATTGAGAATGAAATCAAACGCTTGTTTTCAGACATGCGAGTAGAAAAAAATCCAATAGCAAGAACCAAATACACTGTAGATCTTCTTAATAAAAATCAGTTTATTAAAGTAACTGATCCAGAGATGACGTATACCGTAGGTCAGATCTTGATTAAACATCCAGAAGAAAAGGTTAAAACCGTAAAAGATTATCGTCGGGAGTTATTAAAAGGTGTTTATGGACAAATGATCAATTCTAGGTTAAGTGAATTGGGACAATCTGCTAATCCGCCATTTGTACAATCTGGAGTTGATATTTCTGATTTTATTGGTGGCCTAGATAATTTCGGTGCGTATTTTGTTTCTAAACCAGGACAATTTGAGGAAGGTTTCAAAGCGATCGTTCGGGAATTAGACCGTGCGGATAAATTTGGCTTTACGATTACAGAATTTAAACGTGCCATTTCTGCTTATGCTAAAGGGAATGAAACTTCTTACATCGAGCGAGATAAGCGTAAATCTGACAGTTATGTAGGCGCATATTTAGATCATTTTTTAAATGATGGCCTTGCTTTAAGTAATGAGGATCGTTATCAATTAACGAAACAATTATTACCGTCATTGACACTTAAAGAGGTAGAAGCTATAGGTAAACAATTCTATATTGATAATAACCGCGATGTATTAATCCTTGCTCCAGATTCGGAGAAAGACAAATTACCAGCAGAAGAAAACATCAATGCATGGTTTTCAGATATTGATAAAGAACAATTGACTGCTTATGTGGATCAAGTATCAGAATTGCCATTGCTTGCTAAGGAACCTGTAAAAGGAAGTATTAAATCGGAGAAAGCTTTAGCGAAGATTGGATCCAAAGAATTGATTTTAAGCAATGGGGTTAAAGTGGTTTTAAAGCCTACAAGCTTCAAAAATGACGAGATTTTAATTAGTGCATTTAGTCCTGGAGGTACTTCCATTTATGCTGATGCAGATTACATGTCTGCTAGCTTTGCAGCGAATCTAGTAAATAGTAGTGGTATTGGTCAGTTAAGTACCATTGAACTGCAAAAATACTTAACAGGTAAACAAGTAAATATCAGTCCATTTATTCAAGAACGTTCGGAAGGCTTATCTGGCTCATCGGATAAGGAAGGTTTAAAGACCGCTTTCGAAATGATTTACGGATATTTTACAGCCCCTAGAATTGAGGATGATATTTTCCAAAGTATCATGAGCAAACAGCTCAGCAATTTAGAAAATAGGGATAATGATCCAAATTTTGTGTTCTCCCAAGGCATGATTCAGACATTATATGGTACTAATATTCGAAGAAATCCATTCAATAAAGAAACGTTATCGAAAGTAGATAAGCAACGTGCTTTAGAAATTTATAAAGACCGTTTTGCTGATGCTTCAGATTTTACTTTCGTAATTGTTGGCTCATTCACCGAAGAAGAAATTAAACCCTATTTGACCGATTATTTAGCCGCGCTACCAGCTATTGGTCGTAAAGAGCAAGCAAAAGATTTGAAAATTGTGGAGCCTGCCAAAGGAATTGAAAAAATTGTCCAAAAAGGGAAAGAACCTAAAGCGAATGTTAGGTTATCCATCTACGGCGATTACACTTTTAATGATCAGGAAAACATAAACATGGCGGCATTGGAAAATGTACTTTCAAATCGTTTGTTAAAACGCCTGAGGGAAGAAGAAAGTGGGGTATATGGTACAGGAGCTCGCGCATCTTACGGTAAAAATCCGATACCACGGTACAGTATTAATGTAGGTTTCGGGACGAGCTTAGAAAAATATCCTTCTTTAATTAATTCCACGTTGGATGAATTTAAGAAAATTAAAGCTGCTGGTCCTGCTCAGCAAGATTTGGATAAATTTATAATCGAGGAGAAACGCCAACATGAATTGAATATTAAAGAGAATAGATATTGGTTAAATCAATTGTTGAGCAATTATCAATTAGGTAAAGATCCTGCTTCTAGCACCTTATACCTTGATAATTTAGAAAAAGTAACCGTTCAAACGGTTAAAACTGTGGCTAATAAATATTTAAAAGAAGATAAATTATTCAAATTTATATTATTACCAGACGCAGAAAAAAAATAAGCTAAAAAGCTCAGTAATGAATATACAAAGGGGTAAATTTTTGAATAAACCCCTTTGTTCTGGAATAAAAAAAGGGATGAAATATCAATATTTCATCCCTTTTGTATTTCTAATGGATAATTTATCCTTCTAAGTCCATTATCTCTTCAGCTAAATTCTCCCAATCTTTTTGCAATTGTTCATAGTTAGCTTTTTCTGAATTGTAATTTCTAGTACATTCTTGCAATTTAATTGCATCAGAATATATCTCCTCCAAAGCTAAATCATGTTCTAATTTATTAACAAGACTTTGTTTTTCCGAGATTTTTAGCTCCAAAGCAGCAAGCTCCTTATTTTTCTTTAGCAATAAACGCTTGGAATCTTCCGTAACAGGCGTTTTTTCTTTTTTAGGTTCTTCCTTAACTTTTTTAACTTCCTTCTCTACAGGTTTATACACACGCTTGGCATTCCAAATTTCATATTCCTCATACGTACCCGGGTATTCTTTAATCTGCTTGTCTTCAATAAACCATATTTTATTTGCAACATGATCTAAGAAATATCGATCATGGGATACGACTATCAATGTACCTTCATACTGCTGAAGTGCTTGGATTAAAATATTGACGGAAGCCATATCCAAGTGGTTGGTGGGCTCATCCAAAACTAAAAAGTTAGCATCTGCAGTCAACGCTTTGGCTAAAGCCACCCTAGATTTTTCTCCACCAGATAAAACCTTAATCTTTTTAAATACGTCATCCCCAGTAAATAGGAAACAGCCTAAAATAGACCTTATTTCAGTTTCCGTATGTTTAGGTGCAAAGGTCACCAATTCTTGCAATATGGAATTCTCTAAGTGTAAAGATTCTAATTGATGCTGTGCAAAGAAGGTTTGAGAAACATTATGACCTTTTATACTTTTACCTTTAAACTCGTTATCGGCATCAGCGACAATTCGTAATAGGGTGGATTTACCCTTACCATTGGCGCCAATAAGTGCTATTTTATCTCCCTTTTCAATAAGACCATCGGTATTTCTTAGAATTTCAAGATTTGGATACGATTTAGAGATATCTTCTATCGTTACAACATGTCTTCCCGAGGGTTTTGAAAATTTAAAACTAAAGTTAACTTCTGGATTATCATCATCCACATTATCCACTTTTTCCATGCGGTCAAGCGCTTTGATTCTAGATTGAACCATTTTAGCTTTACTTGCCTTGGCGCGGAAACGCTCAATTAACTTTTCTTCCTGTTTTATTTTGGCTTGTTGATTCTTAAACTGATTACTTTGAATTTCCTCACGTTGTGATTTCTCTTCTAAGTAAAAGCTGTAATTCCCAGCATATAAGTTAAGTTTCCCTTTTCGAGATTCAACGGTTTTATTTATAATTCTATCCAGAAAATACCGGTCATGGGATACAATAACGATTGCTCCGTCAAATGCTTGCAAATAATTTTCCAACCATTTGATGGATGGTAAATCCAAGTGATTGGTTGGCTCATCCAGCAATAAGATGTCTGGTGTTTGAAGTAATATTCTAGCCAACATCACGCGCATACGCCAACCTCCAGAGAAGGTCGCTAATGGCCTTTGTTGTTCATCTTCTGAAAACCCTAAACCTGCTAAAATTTCATGCGCTTTAAATTCGATATGATAACCATCAAGGGCTTCAAATTCCATTTGTTTATTGCTCAGTTTATTAAGGATTTCATCGGAATAATCCGTTTCCATTTTTTTAAGCAGTTCTTCAATTTCACCATGCAATTGATTTTGTCTTTCAAACGCTTCCATTGCAACATGAAGGATACTTTTGTCGGAATGATAGGAGAGTAGGTCTTGATTTAAATAGCCTAATTTCAAATCTTTGGCCATGGATATGGTTCCACTGGTAGGTTTATAATCGCCTACAATGAGTTTTAATAAGGTGGATTTTCCAGTACCATTAGCACCGATCAAGCCAGCTTTATCACCAGGTTTGATATGCCAGTTGGCTTCATCGTATAAGGCTCTAGAGCCAATTTCAAAGGTTAAGTTATTTATAGATATCATTTCGGTAGCAAAAGTAATGAATATTTCTCCATCTTTGGCTACATTTGCACTTATGTATAAGTTAGTCAAACCATTTTTCTTTTCCATGAATCCGGAAAAAGCACATTACAGTGTCACTTCTGGACTGAAGACATTTAATAAAATTTGGGGTTCAAAATCTATATTAAAGTCTTTATTTACGGTTGAGGATCCAATATTGGAAACCCAAGTTTTTGGATTAACCTTTAAAAACCCAGTGGGTCTAGCTGCTGGATTTGATAAAAATGCGGAGTATATTGAAGATATGAGTAGGCTAGGCTTTGGTTTCATTGAAATTGGGACCGTGACCCCTAAGCCGCAACCTGGGAATGATAAACCACGAATGTTTAGGTTAGTGTCTGATGCTGCCATAATTAATAGAATGGGTTTTAATAATCAAGGTGCTGATGTTGCAGCAGGTCGTTTAAAGCATTTGAAAGAGAAAAATGGAGTGATTATAGGTGGGAATATTGGCAAGAATAAATTGACAGCTAATGAGGATGCTGTAGCGGATTACAGCTACTGTTTTCAAGCCTTATTTGATTATGTGGATTATTTTGTTGTCAATGTGAGTTCTCCAAATACGCCAGGATTACGTGATTTGCAAGAGAAAGAACCTCTAAAAGCCTTATTACATACCCTGCAACAATCCAATGCTTTAAAAAGCAATCCTAAACCTATTTTATTAAAAATTGCTCCTGATTTGACGGATTCTCAATTGGATGATATTATAGAAATCGTGCAAGAAACAAAGATTGCTGGCGTAATTGCAACCAATACGACGATTTCCCGTGAAGGGTTGACAAGTGATCCAGCCTTAGTGCAAGAAATGGGTGGGGTAAGTGGTAAACCATTGACAAGCCGTTCTACACAAGTAATCGCCTACTTACATCAAAAGTCTAATCAAGCATTTCCTATTATAGGCGTAGGAGGGATACATTCAGCAGCAGATGCAATCGAAAAATTGAATGCAGGAGCTAGTTTGATTCAAGTG
Organism: Sphingobacterium sp. HJSM2_6; assembly: GCF_049316305.1. Classification (NCBI taxonomy): domain Bacteria; kingdom Pseudomonadati; phylum Bacteroidota; class Sphingobacteriia; order Sphingobacteriales; family Sphingobacteriaceae; genus Sphingobacterium; species Sphingobacterium sp. HJSM2_6. The sequence continues at coordinate 10,855 of NZ_JBMOXB010000019.1, read as the reverse complement.
TATACAGGATTTATTTATGAGGGTCCCTCTTTAGTTGCGGATATTTGTAAAGCGATAATCAAACAAAGAAAATCATAATCGAACTATGAGCATATAACACAAAAAAAGCCAGTTCGTACTGGCTTTTTTTGTCGGCATTAGTGCTATTTAAGGCTGTTGAATTTTCTTAAGGATAAAAGATTCTTTTAATGGACCTTCTATAATTTTTCCATCTTGATCTAGGCTGAACAATTGGTTTTCACCTACTTTTAATTTCATGTTGACCTCTTTACCCATTAAATGAACTATGGATCCATTGTCATGCCACATGAATTTGCCATGATCTTCTAAATTAGTATCTCTTTCTTGATAAGCAGCCTTATAATGGAAGGTTTCGTTATCATTCAATGTAATGCTGGTTTCAATTCCTGGACAATCTGCACAGGGTAATACACCTGTATAAGTTCCAGCCCAATCTAAGGAAGTTTGAGAATTATCTCCTGTGGCAATGGATGTACTATCAGTAGGGCTATGTTGATGTTCTGCTCCAGGTTTATTACTGTTGGATACACAGGAAGTCATACTCCATGTCAGCAACATGGCCATTAAAATAATTGAATTTTTCATATTAATTTAATTTTAAGCAATTTAATCAATATGTTTTGATTATAGCTTATTTTTAATGGTTAATTGTGAAATAGTTTTGAAGAACTTGTAGCCTAATGCTGGTAAATACAGTTAACTCTAAAGAAAAGGATTTCCGACCAAATCTATGTGTTGGATCAAACCACCTTTACCTTGGCCTAACTTTACATCTTTTGCGCGTTTCAAAGCCTCTTGTACATACTGTATAGCTTTTTCTACCGCAACTGTTAAGGAGCAACCTTTGGCAATATAACTCGCAATGGCAGACGATAAGGTACAGCCTGTACCATGGGTATTCATGCTCTCGATTTTTTCATGTTGATAATATTGAATCTGTTGATTCTTTTCAACCAATATATCTGTCAATTGTGTGCTATTTAAATGCCCCCCCTTCACTAATATTGCTTCACATGCCCATTTGGAAATATTAGGAATTGCAGCCTTTACGTCATCTAATGTTTTAATTCTAGTCGAAAGGATAAAAGAAAGCTCATCTAAGTTTGGTGTAATTAGATTGATTAATGGCATTAAATCATAAATATGGGGTATGAGATCTTGTTGATTGATAAATTGATATCCAGATGAGGATACCAATACTGGGTCATACACTACAAAACCGTCGTACGCTTTTAAATAGCTGATTAATACGTTGAATTGCTCCTTGCTATGAAGCATGCCGATTTTGATGCAATGCGGATAACTATCTTCAAAAATACTGTCTAGTTGCATTTTAAAACTCTCCATTGGTAAATCTAAGATGCTTTTTACCCCTAAGGTATTTTGAATAGATAAGGCCGATAATACATTCAATCCATAACATCCTAGCGCTGCAAATGTTTTATTATCAGCTTGTAAACCTGCACCGCCGGAGCCATCAAAACCAGCAATAGCAAGTATGGTAGGTATCGTAAATTGATTTGAAATAGTCATTTCCATTTGTTTAAGCTAAAAATTAATAAACTGGGAAATGAATAAATAGTATACTTGAATGCGATACTATTTAAGCTTTTCCCTACGCTGCTGTTAACCAGATCAGGTTCTAAGGGTTTTTCTCAATTCGGATACCGAATACCCCTAAAGCTTAGACAAAGCTATGTAAAATATTACGTTTTCATAAGTTTACTCATTGTATGAATATTCGAAGCATTATTTACCAAAGGTTTAGCTACGCATTTTTAGACTAATTTTCCCAATACTACAAAGAGGAGGAACACTTATCGGAAGGAAGGTGCTTTTATATAATGATTCCATATCAAGAAATGAATTAGTACGTGTTATGCCTGTTTTCCTGTTAAATTTTAGGTATACATTCACCTGATGCCAATATGCTTGATGAAGGAACTGATTCCGAACAGGTATAGATCATTTTAATTATCCCATCTGGGATAATTAAAATGATTTATACCTGAGTGAATTCAATTGCTTCATTTTTGTTCATCTTGTCAGTTTTGCTGCTGATCAACATTTATAAAAGCTGTATGGAGTATTTCAGTACGGAGCGTATGAATTATCGCCTAAAAATAAAACCAAAATTGATGTGCTGTGAACCAAATTCCTGATTGACTTTTTTAGTGAAAAGACCGTATGGGGCATAATTGTATCGAGCAAATACGCCAAAATTTTTATAAAACAAACTTAATCCTTGTCCGAAATGTAATGTTCCGAAAGCAGATTCAAAAGATGGTTCTTCTTCTTCTTCTTTTCGCCATTCCGGCCAATCTTCATATTCATATTCTTTTTCTATGTCATGATACATGTAAAATCCAACCCCAAATAGGGTATTCAGAAGGATGCTCCAAGTATGTTGCGGACTTAATGAAAAACGATGATCCAATCTTAAGCCAAGCATACCTGCAAAAGGTTTAGTATAGGTTTCAAGATCTTGGTTTTGATACCAAAAATAGGTCTTTTTAGGAAAAAATAGGGAACCACCTAGTCCAATGGAACTTCGATTATTAATGTTATTTAAAATCCATATTCCGACAGCAGGACTGCTATTCATGATATTCTTTAGCTGGCCTTGTGGAATGGCAATGCCTCCTTCAAAAAGTAATTTGCCTTTGGACTCATCATTTATTTGATGATTAAAATCAGATTGAGCAAAACAATTGTAGATGAAAAAAAGGAGTAAACAGAGGGTATAGAATAGTCTCATAAATTTAGATTAACGGTTAAACATATTTGGGTTATTTAACTTGTTAGAAAGAATTTATGAGTAAAGGTTTAATGATATGACTATAAAAAAAAATGGCAAATCTACGCTAGATTTGCCGTTATCTTATGAAAGAGTTAAAATGAATATCCAAAACCTATGTATGGCCAATAGGGAATAAAGTTTCCTTGACCAAATACAGGGGAAAAACCCGCTCTAAAAGTAAAACCACCATCTACGGGTTGTCTTCTGTATCCAAAATTTAACGTACCTAATACGGTAGATTCGTTTCCGTTTTCTAAAAATAACACATCACTACCAGACTCAAAATCTGAAGATACATTCACAAAAGTAGCTCCTGCACCAAGTTCAAAATAATTACCTTTTTTACCCAATAAATAATTGAGCACTACAGGCACAGTAAATACTTTAATATCATCAGCCCCTCCTAAATAACTTACGCCGATTCTACCACCTAATCCATTGTTGGTTTTTTGAAATCTAGTGTCGTAATTAAAGGAGTAGGTTACTCCTGGGCCCAATACTTCAAAAAATAAAGATTGCTTTCGTGTTAAAGAAATATCCGGATTTGCATTCTGCTGTGCGAAACTAATAGTCGCACTTAAACATAGGATGGCGGTTGTGATGAATAATTTAATTGACATAATTGATTTATTTGATTGTATGGTAAAAATATGAATAATATTTTTAAGTATTACTAGATACTTTAATATGATTAACTTAAGGTTATAATTTAGTCATAATTTACAATTGATACATAAGTCATTGTTGCAATTAAAATACTTCTATATCCGTGTGTAATTGTCTTTGCAAAAAAAAACACAGATCTAGTGATCTGTGTTTTTATCGTCGTTTTACTATAGGTATTACGAAAGGACAAACTGAATTTCAGCCTGAAATTTCACATCAGTACTTACCATTAGACCACCAGTTTCCAAAGCAGCATTCCAGCTTAGATCAAAGTCTGTACGATTAATTTTTCCAGTAACGGTATATCCTGCTTTTTGATTTCCCCAAGGATCTTTACTTAAACCTCCAAATTCTACCTCTAAAGTAATTGGCTTTGTAATATTACGAATCGTAAGGTTGCCAGTTACTTTATATTCATCATCATCGGATTTAGTAATTTCTGTAGAAATGAAATTAATTGTAGGATGATTTGCTACATCAAAGAAGTCAGCACTTTTTAAATGTTGATCTCTTTGTTCATTGTTCGTGTTAATAGATTCAGTTTGAATTTCAACTTCAATTTTTGCATTTTCAAATTGATCTGTATCATTTTGTACATTCACATTAAAGGTGTTGAATTGACCTTTAACGGTAGAGATCATCATGTGTTTTACTTTAAATTCAATCTCGCTATGTGCGGTATCTAAGCTCCAGTTTGCCATAATATTTTTATTTTATAATGTTTTTTATTTGATGAACAAAAGTAGGATGAATAAGTTCTTAAACTCTTGATGTATGTTAAGAAATGAAATTCCCAGCACATTGTTTACGGGGAATTATTACTAATAATTTTTTTACCCATATGGTTTGACCATTAGTAAATCCAATTGCGCCATTTTCCCATCAAGGAAAATGCTTTTATCTAAATAGCTATACTCGCTGATAGGCTACAGATTAATAAATAATACCTGAATTTAAGCCATTTAATCTTTTAAATCAAACGTTTGAGAAGTTTTGGAATAGTTTGTGTACGTTTTTAGCTATACATGCCAAGAAATCGATCTGCCAAAATTAGGATTATATGCTATCAAACGTAATTATTGTAGGTGCTGAGAAAAAGTTAGGGAAAGGAATTTTAAATGAATGTTTAAGTAATCCCGAAGTAGACCGTGTTTTACTAATTTCTAGGGATAAGAATCTACAGTTAAAGCATCCGAAAATAAAACTACTGCATTTATCGGATTCAGAAAATTTAGACCAGTTAACGGAATTGATTGAATCCTATGATTCCTGTTTTTATTGTGATCGGGTTTCTATTAAGGAAGTTAGTAAAGAGCTGTATTTTGATAATAACTATACAAGAACATTGAAATTCGCATGGAATTTACTTCAAGCTAATTCTTCGATTATATTTTGTTATGTCTCTGCAGCGGGCACTGATAATTTGGAGCAGGCAAACCAATACAGTGCAAGGATAAACGGAAAAACTGAAAATGCATTAAATAAACTTAACTTCAAAAGAGTATATCATTTTCGTCCAGCCATTGTCCAGCCTTTGAATACGAAAAGTCTAGTACAACGCGGAGATCAAATTGTACGTTTCTTTTACCCCATATTAAGGACCTTTAGTAAGTCTTATTTTCTTACGTTTTCGGAGTTAGCCAAAGCGATGATCTATGTATCTATTTATGGATATAATAAACAAATATTGGAAATTCACGATATTTCGTTTTTAGCCAATGAAGGTGATCCTTTGGTATAGGTTAAACACAGGTGGTGGCAGGACAGTTTAACCATTCTTAAAGTCTACATTTGTAATGAATAGTTTATCGACCTTCATCTACCCATGAAAAGAATAATGTTCATCGTTTTATTTATGATGTTGAACATCATAAGTTTTGCTCAACAAAAAGTAAATGTTACGAATCCGTTATTATGTAATGGAAAACCCATTATTCTAGGAGATCCCTTTATGTATTTTCATAAAGGGATCTACTATTTAACAGGCACTCATGAAAATGCAGATAAGGGCTTTCCATGTTATACTTCTAAAAATGCCAAAGATTGGGAGTTTAAAGGCTTTATTTGGAAAAAGAATAGCTCCACTTGGGTGCAATCAGCTTTTTGGGCTCCTGAAGTTAAAGCCTATCAAGGCAAATTCTACTTAACCTACAGCGGTTTGTCGACCAAAATAAATGGATTGCGAATAGGACTTGCTGTGAGCGATCATCCTGAAGGACCTTTTCAAGACCTCAAAACTCCTTATTTTGATTATGGTTTTGGAGCAATTGACGGGCATCTTTTTGTAGATGGGGATAAACCATATCTATACTTTAGTATGAACGGACATCAAGATGGCTATAGTTTTGGAAAGATATATGCAGTTAAACTCAGTACCGACTTAAAGGAAGTACTTGGTGATACCATAAAGGTCATGGAAGCTTCACAGCCTTGGGAAAAAGTAAATTGGTCTCATAATCGATGCAATGAAGGTCCATTTGTCTTTAAAGTGAAGGATACGTACTACATGACTTATTCTGGAAATCATACGTTCGAAGCAAACTATGGTATTGGTTATGCTACAGCGAAAAGTCCCTTTGGCCCTTGGGTTAAAGCGGAAGAAAATCCAATTGCAGATAAAATACCGGAATTGGGAATAAGTGGAATAGGGCATAATTCCATCCTGCCAACGAAAAATAAGAATGAATTTTTAATTATTTATCATACACATGCGGATTCCAAGAAACCGGAAAATGGGTTGAGAATGGTCCATGTGGGTTTACTTACAGTCGGGAGACAGGGGGAATTGATTTTTCAAAAAGACATTTATTAATTTCGTTTATGTTATTCCCATTGCCTTGGCCTGTGAAGTTTATATAATTCAATCAATTTTAAACAGAATAATACAATTAAAGGAACATAAATTATTAATGATAATGTTTGTATGAATTCTAAATTCGAAGGGTTTCCTGTTAAATTAACTAGATATTTCGAAAAAATATAATTGGACCCCATTCCAAATAGGGTGCCCAAAGCAAAGAAAATCAATGCGTTGCTATGTGATTTTTTAATAATCGATTGGCTTTTTTCGGCCATTTCAATCTTAAACATTAAATTTTCCTCAAAGTCATTAAAAGGAAGCTCCACTTTGGATAACTTCATTAAGTCTTTAAATTTATCTTCGCGCATTTTCTTGTCCTATTAAATGTTTCTGTACTTCGATAGACATTCTTTTTCTTGCTCTATGAAGGATGACTTTAGTATTGGCTAATGTCCATCCCGTAATTTGGGTAATTTCTTCTAAATGCAATTCTTCTAAATAAAATAATCGTAGTGCCAATGCTTCCTGACCAGGTAATTGAAGCAAAGCGTCTTGTATCAATTGTTTTTGTTCTTCCTCAATCAACTTGGAAATGATGCTTTCGTCCATTTCCATAACCTCCTCTAAAGGTTCGATAGGGACAGTATCCCAGGAGCGCTTCTTTAAAGAGCTGTAGGAACAGTGAACGACAATACGATAAAACCAGGTGCTGAATTTAGCTTGTTTTTTAAATTGCGCTAAGGAGAGATAGGCTTGTAAAAAGGCATCTTGTACTACTTCCTCCGCCAAAAGTTCGTTTTTCACGATTGATATTGCAAGGGAAAAAGCCATGTCTTTATATGTTTTTACAAAATACCTAAAGGCATGACTATCTCCAGATAATACTTTATCAATGTAAAGATTATCCATCTATCTCATTTTTCTGTTCATCAGTATTAGGCTCTTTAAATCGTGCCGCTATCACCATGGATACCCCTACACAAAGTGTTATTATTCCAATAACGGCAAATCCTTCCGTCATATTATTGGAAATGATCTGATGTTGCATATTGTAACCTGCAAGGATTATTCCTAATGCAAATCCAATAGTTACTATGCCCACCTTTTGCCAAGGAAAAGCCACTCTAGGTAGTTTAGGGATTGGTCCACCTAATTTGGTAATGGTTTCTGCGCGATATTTACTAATAAAAAACACACACAAAGTAATGCAAATAAATAATGCAATTGGGATAAAAATAGCTAATACTTTTTCCATAATAATATTTTTATCCATTAGTGGTTCATCGGGGAAAAAAGGTTACAGATGTGGCTAATTATTTTTAATAGGATAAAAAAATTAGGTGCTCATTCGAACACCTAATGTAATTATACCTTTTTCTTAGCCCTATTAAGTCGATTTTTTTCCGCCTCTTAATAATGCGACTAAGATTAAAATGAACACGGCCCCTCCAACTACCCACATCCATGGCTGAACAGCAGAATCATTGCCTTTATCAATATCTACATCAATATCTAAACCCTTGTCTTGTGCAAAAGAGTAAATAGTCATCGCCAGTAACATGCATGTGGCCATGATGCTCTTTTTCATCATAAAGTACTTTTCCATAGTAATTGATTTTTAAGTTTATAAGATCTTTGATTAACAATAATCTGTAAATAATGTTTTATTGTTAAGTATTCTTGTCGGAGGTACTTATGCAATTAATTATTCGCTATAAACCCTTAACTTAAGTGGTAACTTTGATTTTTAAATTCCATGGAAGCATAATAAGCATATTTTTTAGGAGAAAGGGGGTAATCCCAACAGCCCATTCGATGAACAACTTGCCCACCAAAACCAGATTTAAATCGGTACAATCCGTAGAGTGGATGCGCTGGATCTGCTTGTGGAGATATCCCAAAGAAATCATATTCTGTACAACCTTTTTCTTTCGCTAGTTGCATTGCTTTCCATTGTAAGGCATACGTCGCCATATAATTCCTGTTTTCGGAAGCGGATGCTCCATATAAATAAGTGCCTCGATTGCCTGTGACTACTAGAAACATGGCTGCTAAAGGTTTATCTTCCACCTCTGCAATGAGTAAATAGACATCTGCCGGCGATTGTGTATCATTGGCACGGGCTGTTAACACAATTTTGAAATAATTCATATCGTGTAAGAAGAAATTATTCCGTAGTGCTGTCTGCCTATATAGTTCATACCATATTGAGAGACTTTCTAAACCTAAAGACTTTATTTTTACGCCTTTCTTGGTCGATAAATTGATATTGTATCGAGTTTTTGGTTTCATGTTTCCTAGTAAATTGTCGGTATCCTTTTTCAAATCCATTAATATGGTATTTGATGGTAGGATGTCTGTATTAGCCTTCCGAAGATTCCAATTTTCGGTACTATAATTTACCCGTATTTCTTGAATCCGCTTTTCTGGTGCACCCAACCAATTCCCATATAAATCGTAACAATCTTCTTCCTTTGCCCATAAAGACTGCCAGGATAAATCATACCGAATCATAAAGCAGGAGGAAGGTAGGCTCGTTCGTAGCGCTTCGGATAGCTGTTCTAGGAAATATCCCTGACAATCTTCTGCAGGTTCGATCTCCGGTCCATAAGGTACGTAGGCAATGCAATGGTCTTGATCCAACTTTTGAAGAATAATTAATAAATCACCTATAAAAAAGCTTTCGTCTTCCAAGTGATTTAAACCTAAGTCCGGAAGATTAACCTTAAAATTATAGGCAGATGTTTCTACGCCCTGTAATAGTTTAACCTTAGACCAATAAGCGGTCTGCTGAATGATGGAAGTTCTATAGATATCTTTAATACTCTTTTCTTGTAAATCTGCAATCATGATCATTGAAATTTTAAACCTTTGACTTTAAGTACTATAGTACAGGCCAAAAATGGCAAACATAGCCATAAAAGAGGTATTTGGCTAATAGATTTGTCAAAACCTTGTTAAAATGCTGCTGATTTTAAAAAATAGACCTGCTTTGGTAGTTTTTTTACACTTTACTAGGTATTGAAGTGGTATAATGCTTATGATTTACAGGCAATGCGATCGGTTTTTATGGGTAGAATAATTTGTCCCCACTACTTAAAACATTTCAGAAAATCCGATAGATGAATATGGATTATCTTATATATTTGATAACTAATTCTATTTGTTTATGGAATTATAGGTTGTGATGTCTATGAAATAGGGTAGAGGCCTATTGTATCCCTATCCTTTATTCGTAAAGTAGGAATAGCTCTAAGCGTAGTTTTTCAATGAATCAATTAGTGAAATAATTAGTAATATGGATTCCTTTACTATCAAATTTGAATTTAATGCACACATCAGTCAGGTATTTAATGCTTGGCTTGATCCTGCTAAATTTTCTATATGGTTAGGTCCTAGTGGGTCTCAAATGACTTTTCTACAAGCTGATGTTAGGGAGGGTGGGCAATCTTTCTGGGAAATGATCATGCTGGATGGTTCTAAGAAATATGGTGTTATCCATTTTATGAACATTGTACGGGATGAACGTTTGATTTATAAACAACATTTTTGTGATGCAACAGGTGGATTTATTCAAGCTCCATTTTCTGATTCATATCCAGCATATTTGATGACAATAGTCCATTTTACGCGTATGGAAGATTTTAGCACGCAAATTCAATTGACTTGGGAAGTTCTTCCTGATGCTACTGCAATGGAACTAGATACTTTTCAAGAAATGAAACCTTTGATGAGGACAGGCTGGACTGAATCTTTTTTTAAATTGAAAGGTTTATTGGAATCTTAATAGCTAATCCTGATTATTGGTTGATTATTGATTAATTAATAACGTTCGTTTCTAAACTATTAATCGACTAATGCTAAACTTATATGTTTTTGTTCTTTTATGATGCTTAATAGCTTTTCAATATAGGCTGTTCCTAAAACCTCTTCACTACGTTTGTAATTTATCCATATGATCTTAATTGGCTCATGAATAGCAAACTTTCCAAATCCTCCTTGTAAGATGTCGTGAAATGCATCTAAATTAGGGCCAATGTTCCAATCTAGATCATTAGTGAATAGTGCTTGTATGTGATTATAAAATTCCGTCTTGTCCTCAAATTTTGCGCCATCGATAATAATAATGAACTTATGGTCTTCCATTTTTAATTCAATTATTTAACGTTGATTATTAAGTTATTTCTTTTCTAATTAAACGGAAATAAACCTAATCTTATTTTTCAAGTTATCTATTTTGTTTAAAGCTACAGATTAACTCTATTTAAATATAGGTTCTTTGCTTTTACTTCAGGTATCTTCAGCATATTGTCTAAATTGAAATACTCGCCAATGAACGTTTTTTATACATACCGAAAATTAACACTTTATAAATGAGTAAGTTTTCTAAATATTAAAAAATAATTAACGATTATATTTGTATTTTAAAGAGAAAAACCTACCTTTGCATCACTCCAAACAAGGAGGGGTTCTTCAAAAAAGAATTTATACGATTCCGTAGCTCAGCTGGTAGAGCAATACACTTTTAATGTATGGGTCCTGGGTTCGAATCCCAGCGGGATCACAAA
>NZ_JBMOXB010000018.1:0-102212 GCF_049316305.1 Sphingobacterium sp. HJSM2_6 | reverse complement strand
CAATCCTAATGCAACGAGTACCTGTGGTTGCGGAAGTAGCTTCTCGGCATAAGTTAAATCAACAGCCGTTTATCAAGGATTTGTTACTCAAAATCATTTTTATAAAACACAATAAAAGCAGGTAAAACCTGCTTTTGTTGTATCTAATGATCTTAAAATATCGTAACCCTAATAAATATAGTTTATCTGTAATAAATAAGGATCCTATTGAATTCCTGAATCAATCTTTTCATTGCCAAATTATTAGCCCGAGCTATCTAAAACTTAAATTAATTGAAGTCCATATTCATTTATTCTTTATGAGATAATCCCCACCTAAGCCCTTTATATACACGGTCTTTGCATATCCATTTGCTTTAAAACTTCTTAAATAAATATCGTTTTCACGATGTAAATAAAAATATTCACATACTTCTTTAAAACTCACATTTATATTTGGAATAATGATATCCATTCCGTAAAAATATCTCCAAAATTTTAGCAACAAATTTTCAGTTCCAAACTTATACTCATATTTAAACAAATAAGTAAACCATGATTTATCTAAATAAATGATAATATAAATATTGTCCTCATTAAATATCTGCAATAGATCTTTCTCTATTTCGTCTAGTTCTTTTTGATCTGTCAAATCTTCTAATCTATGAAAGTAAAAGAACAACTCCTGACCGTATTGAAACTCTTTTGCCCAAAAATTTTTGAAATCAATGACACCATCGATTGTATCCAATCGAATATCCTCATATACATTTACATTATCGACTTGTTTCAAGTTCATAGTTAATCGTATAACAATCTATAGCTCCTAAATTTAAGTCAACTCATTTTATTTTCAGCAACATTTTACATAAATCACTACTCGATCCAATCTTAAATAGTAATATATTGATTAAAGATTAAACAATCAACACTCAAAACTTATTAGATAAAGATATTTATCGAATAAAAATAAACTTCCCCAATAGATCCATCATTTGCCTACTCCATCATTCCCCTCAAACCGACTTCATTTAAAGCTTCCTAGTATTTCTAACGAACCTCCTTCGGATCTCTATCGGATTTTTCCAAGTAATATCCGTCTGATGACCGAAGGAGATCCGACTAAGATGCGTTAAAGAGCATCATTTTTTCAGACACAGAGCAAAACCTAATCCTATAAAATAATTCCAAACTGCGCGGTTTGCTATTTCAGCTTAACTTTAAAATGATTAAATTAGCGACCTTTAAAAATAGAATTCGAACACGTGATGTATAAGGAATATAAGCAGTTAAATTTACCAGAAATAGGCAAAGAAGTGTTAAAAAGATGGGAGTCGTCCAATATCTTTGCTAAAAGTATTTCCAACCGTCCAGCCAATAAACCATATACCTTTTACGAAGGTCCTCCATCAGCAAATGGTATGCCTGGGATTCACCATGTAATGGCTAGATCGATTAAAGATATTTTCTGTAGGTATAAAACGCTTAAAGGATTTCAGGTAAAACGTAAAGGTGGTTGGGACACTCATGGTCTACCAATCGAATTGGCTGTTGAAAAAACCTTAGGAATTACGAAAGAAGATATTGGTAAAAAAATATCGGTTGAAGAGTACAATGACGCTTGCCGTAGGGAAGTGATGAAATACACTGATGTATGGAATGACCTAACCCAAAAAATGGGCTATTGGGTTGATTTAGAAGACCCATACATTACTTATCAAAACGAATATATAGAAACCTTGTGGTTTCTATTAAAAGACTTGTACAAAAAAGGTCTTTTATATAAGGGCTATACCATCCAACCCTATTCTCCTGCAGCAGGAACAGGTTTAAGTTCGCATGAGCTTAATCAACCTGGCACCTACAAAGATGTAAAAGACACAACTATTGTTGCGGAATTCAGGTTGGATAAGCAACAAATTCATCCCATGATGGATGCATTGGTAGAAAGTTCTTCGGAAGATGTCGCATTCATTGCATGGACGACAACTCCTTGGACATTACCTAGTAATTCTGCTTTGGTAGTCGGAAAAAACATTGATTATGTAAAAGTAAAAACCTTCAATCAATATACTGGCGAGCCGGTCTCTGTAATTCTTGCCAAAAACCTTATAAGTAAACATTTTAAAGCAGAAGGTCAGGATGCATCTTTTCAGGATTATAAATTAGGCGACAAAACGATTCCATGGGAAGTTGCTACTGAATTTAAAGGCCAGGAATTAGCCGGATTGCGGTATCATCAATTGCTACCTTACATTAGTTCAGCAGAGCTTATAGAAAAAGCATTTCGTGTAATTAATGGCGATTTTGTAACCACTGAAGACGGTACAGGTATCGTGCATGCAGCTCCAACTTACGGTGCAGATGACTTCCGTGTAGCGAAAGAACATGGTGTTCCTGCTATTTTGGTGAAAGATGAAAACGGTAAGGATGTTCCTACCGTAGATAAAACGGGCCGTTTTGTCCATGAAATCACAGACTTTGCGGGTCGCTTTGTAAAAGAAGAATATTACTCTGCGGAAGAGCGTGCTGACAAAGACTTTCGCCCGACGGATGTATTAATTGCCATCAAATTAAAGGAAGAAAACAAAGCCTTTGACGTTAAGAAATACGAGCACACCTATCCACATTGTTGGCGCACGGACAAACCAGTTTTATACTATCCATTGGATAGCTGGTTTATTCGTACAACGGCAATGAAAGAAGAATTGGTTGCTTTAAATAAAACCATTAACTGGAAGCCAGAAGCTACAGGTTCCGGTAGATTCGGTAATTGGTTAGAAAATTTAGTAGACTGGAATTTGTCCCGTTCTCGGTATTGGGGAACTCCCTTACCGATTTGGCGTAGTGAAGATGAGAACGAAGAGATTTGTATCGGTTCGATGCCCGAATTGAAAAGTTATTTGGAACAATCTATCCAATCAGATGTCTTAACTGCTCATGAAAAAGAGATCAACCAATCTTACTTGGATAAATTCGGCACTGAACAATTGGATCTGCATAGACCATATGTAGATGATATAATTTTGGTATCCGAAGCAGGACAAAAATTGTATCGTGAACCCGATTTGATTGATGTTTGGTTTGATTCTGGAGCGATGCCTTATGCGCAATGGGGATTAGATTACGCTAAATTAGCCAAGGGTGAACAACTGCCATTTAAAGACGCGTATTTTTCTGCATTCCCTGCAGATTTCATCGCAGAAGGAGTTGATCAAACAAGGGGCTGGTTTTTTACATTACACGCGATTTCTACCATGGTAAAAGGATCCATAGCGTTTAAAAATGTAGTTTCCAACGGCCTGGTATTAGACAAGAATGGCAACAAAATGTCCAAGCGCCTAGGGAATGGTGTGGATCCATTTGCTACGATTGAAAAATACTCGGCAGATGCAACTCGCTGGTATATGATCAGCAATGCTTCTCCTTGGGATAATTTAAAATTCAATGAAGAGGGATTAGATGAGGTAAGACGCAAGTTTTTCGGCACGCTTTACAATACCTATGCCTTTTTTGCACTCTACGCAAATATTGATAAATTTTCGTACGCAGAGCCTGATATTGCCATTCAAGATAGACCAGAAATAGATCAATGGATTATTTCTTTGTTAAATAGTTTGAGTAAGGAAGTGGATGCCTTTTATGCAGACTATGAGCCTACAAAAGCTGCTCGCGCCATTCAAAATTTTGTGGATGAGCATTTGAGTAACTGGTATGTACGCTTGTGTCGTAGACGTTTCTGGAAAGGTGAATACAGCAATGATAAAATTTCAGCTTATCAAACCCTATACACCTGTTTGGATACTATTTCCAAATTGATAGCACCGATATCTCCATTCTTTGCAGATCAATTGTATTTGGATTTAAATGCGGCAACACAAAAAGAAACTTTTGAATCGGTACATTTAGCTGACTTCCCAACCTACCACGAATCATTAGTGAATCTGGCTTTGGAAGAACGCATGTCCCTAGCCCAAGACATATCATCCTTAACGCTGTCCCTTCGTAAAAAAACGGGAATCAACGTGAGACAACCTTTGGCGAAAATATTGGTTCCGGTTTTAGACAACGCTTTTCAAGAGAAAGTAGAAAAGGTCAAAGATTTAATTTTATCGGAAACCAATATTAAAGATATTTCTTTCATTACAGATACGACAGGGATAATTAAAAAGAAAGTAAAACCCAATTTTAAAGTACTTGGCTCGAAAGTTGGTAAGGATATGAAAGTGGTTGCTGCAGCTATTCAAGCAATGGATAGTCAACAAATCAATGCCCTTGAACAAGATGGTATTCTAACGCTGGCGAATTGTCCATACAACATTAGCTTAGAGGATGTAGAAATTATCGCGGAAGATATGGCCGGTTGGCAAGTTGCAAATATGGGTAAGCTTACAGTAGCATTAGACATCCAAATCAGCCATGAATTGAAGGAAGAAGGAATAGCACGAGAATTAATTAATCGTATCCAAAACCTGAGAAAAGAAAAGGGTTTTGAGGTAACAGACAGGATAAACGTTACAGTAAGTCAAAATACTGAAATTCAACAAGCTGTAGAGAATAATTTGTCGTATATTTGTACTGAAATTTTGGCGAACAGCCTCCAATTTGAGGATAAACTGGCATTTGGAGATCAAATTGAAATTGGAGAAGAGAATTTATTGCTACAATTAGAAAAAATTTAAAGTATGGGAAACACAGAGAAAACCAGGTACAGTGACACTGAGTTACAAGAGTTTAAAGCAATAATTCTTGAGAAGTTACGGGTTGCTAGAGAAGAGCTATCATCATTAACGAAATCTCTTAGCAATAGCAATGCGAACGGAACCGATGATACAGCAGGTACATACAAAACCTTAGAAGATGGGTCAGCGACTTTGGAAAAAGAACAAATCAACCAATTAGCTGCACGTCAAAAGAAATTTATTGACAATTTGGAAGCTGCATTGGTCCGTATTGAAAACAAAACATACGGTATTTGTAGAGAGACTGGCAAACTCATTCAAAAAGAACGATTAAAAGCAGTACCTCATACCACGTTGAGTATTGAGGCGAAAAACAAACAATATTAAGCGAAATTTTTAGATGAATGGTCTTTGCTCGCACAAGGACCATTTTTTATGATATATGAAAGGATATTCTAAGCCCCTATTACTTATTACCATTGTATTACTGATTGATCAGATTTCCAAATTTTGGGTCAAGATGAATATGACTATCGGCCAATATTTTAAAGTATTTGGCGATAAATTTTTAATTCACTTTATCGAAAATCCGGGAATGGCCTTGGGTATGGAATTTGGCGGAGAATATGGAAAATTATTTTTAAGCATATTCCGAATTATTGCTGTGATAGGCATTGGTTACGGTTTGCATTACATGATTAAAAATAAGTACAACCGCGGCTTTATCCTAAATGTGGCTCTAATATTTGCGGGAGCACTCGGAAATATTTTGGATAGTGCCTTTTATGGGCTTATTTTTACCGAGAGTACCCCCTATCAGAAAGCCGTATTATTTCCGGATGGACCTGGCTATGCCACATTCTTACATGGTTATGTCGTAGATATGCTCCATTTTCCTTTAATCAATGGAACATTTCCGACTTGGCTTCCCATCTGGGGAGGAGAAACCTTTCAATTTTTTAGCCCAATTTTCAATGTTGCAGATTCCGCAATTTCCATTGGTGTATTTTTAATATTAATCTTCCAAAAACGCTATTTTAAAGAAGAACATATTGAGAAAAACCATGTACATAGTGAAATCGTAGAAGATTAAGATTTTTCCTTTTTTAGTCTAGATTTCACATCCATTTATCTTACAACTTATTGGACATGAAATTTAATCACAACACACGCTCGTTACTATGCCTAATAGCTGCGTGGCTATTTATTCTTCCTGCATTTGGACAAATAAAATCCACCCAGCTGAAAAAACACATTAGCTTTCTTTCTAAAGATAAGCTATTAGGAAGGGAAACAGGGACATCGGGCGCACAAAAATCGGCAGATTATATTGAAAAGCATTTCAAAAAATACGGTTTAGTTCCTAAAGGAACACAAGGATACCGACAGGCTTTTACAGCAAAAATAACTCGAGTAAAAAACCTTACACCAGAGCGGCAAGCCGAAAACATCATTGGTTTTTTAGATAATGGCGCTAAATATACCATAGTTATAGGGGCGCATTATGACCATTTAGGTCAGGGACATATCGGTGGGTCTAAAGACTCCCTAGGACTAGGTAAAATACATAATGGTGCAGATGATAATGCTTCAGGGGTAGCAGGTTTGTTGGAACTCGCTCGCCACTATTCCTCAAATAAAATAAAAGAAGCTTATAATATCTTATTTATTGGCTTTTGTGCGGAAGAATTGGGGCTTTTAGGTTCGAAGTACTTCACGGAAAATCCAACCATACCTCTACCTACTATTCATTGGATGCTCAACATGGATATGATCGGACGTTATCAACCTGAAAATGGTTTAGCGATCATAGGCTATGGAACCAGTTCTTTATTTCCCAAAATATTTGAAGGAATACATAGTGACATTAAGTTCTTTACGAGTAAAGATGGCAATGGAGGATCCGATCAGACTTCCTTTTACCGCAAAAATATACCAGTACTCTTTTTTCATACCGGAGGGCATCCAGACTACCACATGCCTACCGATGATGAACATTTAATAGATTATGAGGCAATGATGTCTATATTAAAAATAGAAATCGAAGTTTTGGATAATTCAATGAAACAGCCAAAAATGGACTTTCAATGGACGAATTAATGCAAAAGAAAAGAATCTTAATAACAGGATCTAATGGCTTTTTAGGTCAAAAGCTGACGGATTTGATGGTCTTATCTGGCGCCTATGAACTGTGTTGTACCTCGCAATCGGCCAATAAAAATCCAAACCAAAAGGGTTATCGTTTTGAACAAATTAACCTATTGGATTTTGATAAGATAGCAGCCCTCATTGAAGATTTCAAACCCAGCCATATCATTCATACAGCCGCAATCACTAGTGTGGAAGTCTGTGAGCAACAAGCAGACTTGTGTCAACAAATTAATGTGGACGCCGTTGATTTTATCGCTTCCATTTGTAAAAAAAACCAAATTCACTTTACCTTTCTTTCCACCGACTTTGTCTTTGATGGAAAAAATGGCCCTTATGATGAGTTGGCAGAACCACAACCCTGTAATGCCTATGGGCAAAGCAAATGGGCGGCAGAACAAAAAATTCAAGCTCATGCAGGGTCCTATGCCATTTTAAGAACAATCTTAGTTTATGGCATTATTGCCGATCAGAACCGATCTAATCTGGTTTTATGGGCAAAGAACAAATTGAGCCAAGGTGAAGCTATTCAAGTGGTCGATGACCAATGGCGGATGCCAACTTGGGTCGATGATTTGGCAAAAGCCTGTATACTGGCAGTGGAAAAAAATGCGGAAGGGATATTCCATATCGCTGGTGAGCAGATGTTCAGTATTTTGGAGGCCGTATATGAAGTAGCTGATTTTTGGCAATTGGATAAAAGCTTAATCTCATCAATTCATGCCAAAGAGCTTGGACAAGCAGAAAATAGACCGCAAAAGACAGGTTTTATTTTAACAAAAGCTAAACAAGAGTTAGGCTTTATTCCAACCGGATTTAGAGCTTCCTTGCCCTATATACAAGAACAAATGACTACCCTTAATAGATAATCATGCAAGAAAAATACGCCAAAGAATCCTATACCGAAATGAACGAATTAGTGCTTCCCAATGATACGAATACGTTCGGAAATCTCATGGGGGGACGATTATTGTATTGGATGGATATATGTTCGGCCATGTCTGCTCAAAAACATTGTAAAAATCAGGTAGTTACTGTTTCTGTGGATAATGTATCGTTTAAACGTTCGATTAAACTAGGGGAAGTAGTGACCATTGAAGCTCAGGTAACGAGAGCTTTCAATACATCCGTGGAGGTTAGAATGGAAATATTCGCTCAGAATCTACCTTTAGGTACAAAAGTTAAGTCAAATGAAGCTTATTATACCTTTGTTTCCATCGATGAAAACAATAAACCAAAAGCAATATCCCCTTTGGTTCCTGAAACAGAAATTGAAAAAGTCTTATTTGAAGAAGCTTTGCAGCGCAGAGAATTGCGTCTGTTATTGGCCGGTAAATTAAAGCCGGAACAAGCGACTGAAATTCAAAATTTAGTCTCGTTATTTCAACATAAGAACGGTATTTAACCTGTTCGTTAGCCTTTAATTCATAGAATTGGTAAAAGGTCTGTCGATAAGCAATGGCAAGACAATCGTGACTAAAGTATTATACTGTTCAGGCAATTGCTCTTCGGAGAATTTCAGATAGGCCACGGGTTCCTTAAAATGGCTATTGATCATGTGGATTCGTTCTTGAATTCCCTTAATTCCGAAAGAGGTTGTTTTGAACGATTTCATAGTTTTCTTTGCATTGTAGTTGAACCCTACCCCATTATCGTAGATTTGAATATACAGCTGTTCAGCGACACCCTGCACTAAGATTTTTATTTCCCCTTTTTTCTGAATCAAATGTCGGACACCATGATGAATGGCATTTTCCACTAAAGGTTGTATTAACATGGATGGAATTTTTATTTCATCTAACGCTAATTTAGGGTCTAATTCTACAGTAAAATGAAAAGCTTGATTGAAACGTAATTGCTCTAATTCCAAATAGAGTTGAACCAATTGCAATTCTGACTGAATGGTAACCATCGAAAATTGAGAATTTTCCAATACGATTCGCGTAAGGGTAGAAAATTTCTGAATTAAATTACTCGCATTTTTACTATCGTTTTCAACAACATAAGCCTCTATAGAATTTAAAATATTGAAAATAAAATGAGGATTCATTTGGGAACGAATGGCTTTTAATTCGCTTTCGTACAACTTTTGTTTGTAATCTTTTTCTATTTTCTCTTGTTTTTCTCTTTCAATCTGTAAATCCTGTTCCTTAATTTTCTCCATTTTCAGTTCCAATTCATCTTTCAGTTTTTCATTGAAATTTAATTGCAACTTATTGACTTTCTTTTGTCCATGAATTTGATTTACAAAAAAGAGAATCAAGGAAGACAGCAGTACTAAAACGAGTAATGTTTTGAACCACCAGGTGTTATACCAATAGGATTTGAGGGTAATATGTTTTGAATAAATTAGGTCAGACCAGTTTCCAAATTTATCGCCGACCTTAACTTTAAAAACGTAGCTACCTGCATTTAGGTTATTATAATGCGCTTGTTGTTCTGTCGTTGCGATAACCCAATCATTATCATAGCCCTGTAGTTGGTACGCAAATTTTAATTGCTTACTAACGGATTGCTCCATACTGGAAAAGGATAATGAAAAATTACTTTCATCGGCATTTAAGATCAGCTTATCTTGATTTAATCGGTAGGATTGATTTTTATGTAATATGCTCAATTTACTAACGGTAGGAATCGCAGTTAATTTTCTCTTAAAGGGTAAATCCTTTAAATTTCCGTAAATGATGCCATGGTCGGTACACCACAGTAATTGATGATCTTTGATAAAATAATGGAAAGTTTCAATCTGTTTGGGTGGATAAATTCCATCGCCAGGATTCAGATGAATAAATTGTTTATTATTTAAATCATATAACATCGTGCCATCCAAGGCTTTAATCCACAAATGATCCCCTTGTTCCAATATACGGGTAGGATACAGCCAAGGATAAGGATTTCCATCAGGATACTGTTCGAATTTATAATCTTGGTCAGTTTTGATGATTTCAGCAATTCCTGAGTTCCCATTACTAAACCAAAACCGATGGTTTGAACCTCGATAGAAGGCAAAAATAGTATTGGAAGTCAGGCCAGAGTTGGATACTAAATCATGAAAATACTGTTTAAATACTGGATCCTCTTTTTGTTGAATGAGTACAAGACCAAATCCATCCATCCCTAACCAAATTTGCCCATCATGATCTTTACCTACCGTAATCACTTTGTGGTTCGGTAAGCCATCCTCAACGTTGAACAATTGGATTGTTTTTTTCGTTCGATCATATCGGTATACCCCGGAATTCCAGGAACCTATCCATAAATATTCTTGACCAGAAATGCTATCTAAAACGACTGAATTGCAATCTGCGAGCTCAAAGTTATGCGTAGGCCCATAAATGGTTAAGGGCTGAAGGCCCGAACTTCCCTTTTCAAAGGTCAAAACCCCTTGATCAAAGGTGGAAAAATACAAACTCGAACCCACAATGCTGACGTTACTCACTTGAATCCCTTGCAATGAATAAGCAGACAAGCGTTCTTTGTAGTTGAGAGATAATTGTCCAAAAGCATGTGCTGTTCGATACCATACTTCCTCATTCCAGTTCATAAGGCTTAAAATGGGATCGGAAGCATCTTGGCTGTTTTCAATCAGGTTTGAAACTAAATTTAACCGCTGAGCATAATAAAACAAGCCAGATTCACTACCTATCCAATAGCCCTCACTTGTAGGCAATACAACATTTATCCTCGACGGTTTGGGTAGCTCTGGCATTAATTTTTCCCATCCGATATGTTCCCGGTGCTGATCTTTTACAGCATAGGTAAAAACGCCTTGCTGATTGTGCCCTACAATAACTTTATTTTCCTTAGGCCAATAGGCCATTGCTGAAGCAAAATTATCGTAAAATTTGCCGTTTTTAGACCAATTTAATAAGCTGGTATTGATTTGAGAAAAATCTGGTAGAAAGGAAATTAAATCATGATCATAATAGCCCGCAAATACTTGCTGAGGTGTAAAAGCAATACTGGAAACGGCATTTTCACCTTGATTTTTGAAGTCGAGCTGCTTGACCTTTTTATTTATTGGGTTATAACAGATTAATCCATTGTATCGAGTTCCAATCCATATATTGCCTTGATCATCTTCTTTCAAGCTATAAATACTGAGGTAACTGTTTGTGGATATTCCAGGAATGTTGATTTGTTGAATTTTACCAGTTTCAGGATCTAAAGATTGTAAATCCGTTTCTTGTCCACCAAAATAGATTAATCCCGATTTGGATACTATTACATCGTATAAATCGGTTTTAATTAATCCACTGGTCGATATGTTAGCGTAATACGATTTGACGGCTCCAGCTAATGGCTTACGACGATCAAAACATAATAATCCCCTATTATTGGTGGTAATCCATATCCGATTTTTTTGATCAATAGCTATTTTACCCAAATAATTGGACAGCATCTCCACCTCTTGATTCTCGTTGACATCGACAAATCGCAAACCATCATAATACGATAAGCCCCGTTTACCACTAATCCATAACAACCCATCTTGATCCATAGCTAAGCCACTAATCTGATTACTCGATAGCCCATCTTTTTCGGTCAGATGAACAAAATTGTAGATTTTATCTTGCCCTCGAACACTCAGGACGGAAACCAGAAATAAAGCAATGAAGAAAATCAGCTGTTTCAAGACAAGGTTTATTATGTTGAAAATAACTTTTCGATAAGCTGCGCCTTTTTGGAAGAGGAAACCTCGATCTCGGTACCATCGACCATTTCTACTTGGCCACCATCGCCCTTTTTGTATTTTACAATATAATCTAAATTAACAATAATACTTCTATTGATTCTCAGAAAGTTAG
The DNA here is from genome assembly GCF_049316305.1 of Sphingobacterium sp. HJSM2_6. Classification (NCBI taxonomy): domain Bacteria; kingdom Pseudomonadati; phylum Bacteroidota; class Sphingobacteriia; order Sphingobacteriales; family Sphingobacteriaceae; genus Sphingobacterium; species Sphingobacterium sp. HJSM2_6. The sequence continues at coordinate 90,595 of NZ_JBMOXB010000018.1, read as the reverse complement.
AATGATCTAATTGTTGTTCAAATTCTTTTAAAGTTTTGGAAACAATTATTTTGGAAAGATTAGTTAAGAAGAAAACACTGTAATTGCTCATGGCTTCAATCCGTAGAATCTCTTTGCGTTTAACCAAATGAATACCTTCAGCAGTAGGTAAGGCAATACGGATAGCATTCACCTTAATTTCTTGCAGATCGACTTTTTTAAGTCGCTCTTTCACGCCTGTTTGTTTGATTAATTTATCGACCGCTTTTTTTAACTCCAATGGATCGACGGGTTTTAACAAATAATCTAGCGCATTCGCTTTTAATGCATCCAACGTATAAATATTGTATGCGGTTACAAATATCACCTCGAAATCAAATTGTCCTAACCTTTCTAAGAGTTCAAAGCCATTGAAAATAGGCATCTCTACATCCAGAAAAAGAACATCAATATGCATTTGGGGGATTTTTTCTAAGGCTTCTACAGCATCGTTAAATACCGCATCCACCTGAATTAAATCACTATATTCTGCTAGCTTGTATTGCAATAACATGCTTCCTCGAACTTCGTCATCTAAAATTACCGCCTTTATCATATAGTTTGAATAATTGATTTCTAAATATACTTAATCTTAAATATATTTCAATTCGATATAATTCAGCGTATACAATGAGTGAATAACGCTGTAGTGCATGTCACTGATTCATTAAAATGAGGGAACAAAAAAAAACTCCCAAATTGGGAGTTTCAAATAGGTCTTAAAGTTAGGAGTTACCAAGTTCAACCAATCGATCAAACTCTTCGGGTTTTAAAGGCATCACGGATAACCTTCCCTGCCTAACTAAAGCTATATCCTGCAATAATGGATCAGCCTTTATGGTTTCTAAATTAACGGCTTTTTTAAAGGTCTCCACAGGTGCTAAATCCACCACTACCCATCGCTCGTCTTCGGTTGTCGGATCTTGATAAAATTCTTGGACCACTTTACAAATACCGACCACTTCTTTTCCTTCATTACTATGATAAAACAATACTAAATCGCCAACTTTCATAGCTTTCAAGTTATTTCTAGCTTGATAATTTCTAACACCATCCCAAAAGGTTTGGCCATCTCTATTAAATTGATCCCAACTGTATTTAAAAGGTTCAGACTTTACTAAAAAATAATTCATGCTTTATCAATCGCGGAGCTAATAATTAATTTTGTTGTTCTAAAATTTCCATTTTATCGGCATAATGCGCACAATAATCTCTTAAATCAGCGATGACTTTTTCTGCCATAGGATCACCTCCAGATGCCCTCAGGAATGAATCGCCCATGGTTTGTAGGGTTTCATAGAAAAACCTTTTCATCTCATCATAAGGCATATCTTTAGTCCACAAATCGATACGTAAGGAGTTTTTAAATTGGCTATCCCATAAAGCTAAAAACATAGCCTTTGCAGGTAGTTCTTCAGTATTCTCACCATCGGTTGAGCTCCAAATTATTTTGTCCGGAACATTACTATCATCTAGCTCTACATGGAGCTTTATATCTGCTTTTTTCATATTAAAACTGTAATTTTATCAATACTACAATGATACTTACTAAAATCAAAAATACACACTGAACAATCCATAAGCGCTTAAGGTTTTTAAACCACATGCGAAAAAGAATATCGACCAGTACAAGTACCAGCGCGAATAAAAGTAACCAATACCAAGAAAATAATGGTTTTTCGCCTGTCATATTTTCACCGAGCGCCCAAACTAATACACTTGCCAGGGCAATATTTAAGGGTGTTAATTTCATTTTTTACGGGAAGGCTTGCCTTTAGATTTTTTGTTGCTGCTGTTGTTAGGTTTTGACCATCCAGTTTGCTTTGCCAATTTTGCTTTAATCACGTATTTTTTTTCATGGAAAGCCCCTTTAAAATCTGGATTATCTTTTTTCTTTTGATTGTCGATTTCACGAGCAATGTGTTGTTTTTCATCGTAAGGAGTTTTTTCTACCATCACTTCAACAGGCATAGGATGCACTGGAATTTGTTGGCGAATTAACTTTTCTATTTTTTGGATGTTATACTCCTCTGCAGGATTGCAAAATGTTATTGCAGTTCCCGATTGAAATGCACGACCAGTACGTCCAATACGATGTACATAATCTTCCACCACAATAGGCACGTCAAAATTGATCACATGAGAAACTTGAGTAACATCCAATCCACGGGCGGCAACATCAGTAGCTACCAAAATACGCACATTCCCTTCCTTAAAGGAATTGATGGAATTGATCCGTGTATTTTGCCCTTTATTCGCATGTATTACACGAACTTCATCTGCTCCATATTTACGTTCTAAATAGCCGAAAATATTATCCGCAACCGCTTTCGTTTTACAGAATACAATAACCCGATGAAAGGAAGTTTCGTCTTTAAAGAAATGTTGTAATAGATTTAATTTCGTTTTTAGATTGGGAACGTAATAAAGCAATTGCTCTACGGTCTTGGCAGGTGTAGCCTGTTCGGTCACTTCCAACACGGTAGGGAAAGCTAAAAAATCGCCTGAAATTTTACGTACCAATTCACTCATCGTAGCGGAGAAAAGTAAGTTTTGTCTTTTACGAGGAACGACTTCTAGAATTCGATGGATTTTACCAATAAAACCCATATCCATCATCTTATCGGCTTCGTCCAGAACCAAGAACTTTAAATTTTTGGTCACTATCTCCCCTTCCAAATACAATTCTAAGAAACGACCTGGGGTAGCTACAATGATATCGCAACCTTTGGCCAATAATTCTTTTTGTGTTTTAGGCCCTAAACCACCATACAGCAACACCGTACGAATATCGAGGTAGGTAGAGAACAATTGAATATGTTCTTCAATTTGCATTGCTAATTCACGGGTAGGACTTAAGATTAATGCTCGAGGGTCATTGCCCTGTGCATATTTAAGCTTCATGAGCATCGGCAATACAAAAGCAGCGGTTTTACCTGTTCCTGTTTGTGCTATTCCCATCACATCCTGTCCTGCCAGAATAGGTGTCATTGCTTTTTGTTGGATTTCTGTAGGGGTTGAATATCCAGCCTCTGCTATTGCATTGAGGAGTTGTTTATTTAATTTAAAATCTTCAAATGATGCCATCTTGGCAAAGATAGGTAAAACCTAGCACATGACCGTTCCGCATTTCCTGACAAATCATTTTGATTTGCGCACAATTTGATGGAAATTTGTTGTTCTACAAAAAGGTTGATATGAAAAAAATACTATTATTAAGTTTACTAACTGTGTTTAGTACCTTCTCGTTTGCAGATGAAGGCATGTGGTTCTTAATGTACCTGAAACGCATGAACGAAGCCGACATGCAAAAGAAAGGCTTAAAATTAACTGCCGAAGAGATTTACAGCATTAATAATTCCAGTTTGAAAGACGCTATTGTACAATTTAATGGTGGCTGTACAGCAGAAATTGTTTCTGGAAATGGATTAGTGTTTACCAATCACCATTGTGGTTATGGTGCTATTGCGGAACTTTCTAGTCCTGAACATGATTATTTGACAAATGGATTTTGGGCAAAAAATCATGCGGAAGAATTAAAACCGAAGTCTTTATATGTTCGTTTTTTCGTTCGTATGGACGATGTTTCCAAACGTATTTTAGGCCTTGTTAATAATTCCATGTCCGAAAAAGAGCGTGAAAAAGTGATTAATCAAGAAATCGCAAAAATTCAAGCGGAACAAAGTGAGAATGGTAAATACGTTGTTTCCGTACGTCCATTTTTCAATGGTAATGAGTATTACTATTTCGTTTACCAAGATTTTACAGATGTTCGCCTAGTAGGAACCCCACCAAGTAGTATTGGTAAATTCGGAGGAGATACCGATAACTGGGAATGGCCTAGACATACAGGCGATTTTTCCATCTTCCGTGTATATGCTGATAAAAATGGTAATCCGGCAGCATATTCGAAAGATAACATCCCTTTAAAACCGAAATACTCCTTACCTATCAGTATCAAAAGTTTAAAAGAAGGTGATTTTTCGATGATCTTAGGTTATCCAGGACGTACTAACCGTTGGATGAATGCCGCTGGAATTGATCAAAATGTGAAATATGCATATCCAGCTTGGGTGGAAGCATCGAAAGTTGGAATGGATGCCATGAAAAAGTACATGGACAAGGATCAAGGGGTAAAATTAAATTATGCTTCGAAGTATTCAGGGGTTGCTAACTATTGGAAAAACAGACAAGGAATGATTGACGCCTTGACTAAACACAAAACAGCGGCTACCAAGTATAAACAAGAGAAAAAGTTTGATAAATGGGCAAATAAACCTGCGAATAAGGATAAGTATGCAGGAGTCATCAATACCATCAATGATTACTATGCGAAAACCAATGAAAAAGCTAGGCATGATAATTACTTGATTGGTATGCTACGTTCTTCTACTTTCGCAGCATTACCTGCATCTTTAGGCGCTGGTCTTTTACAATATGCGCAAGCCAATGAAGCTAAACGTAAGGAAATCTTACCTCGTTTGGAAGCATTCATAACTGATAATTACGGTGATTTATATATTCCTTTGGAAGTTGATGTCTTAGCAGATGAATTAAATTTATATGCGAATAAAGCGGGTACTATCGCTCCGTATATTAAAGAACTAGCGACTAAAAACAACAATAATTTCCAAAAAGATGTGCAACAGGCTTTTGATGTTAGTATTTTCAGTTCATCGGAAAAATTAGCAGCATTTCTAAAGGCTCCAAACGAACAGGTTCTTGCAAATGATCCCCTATTAAAAATTTCTACTGCATTGATGGACAAGTATCGGGAAACTAATCCTGAATTTGATCAGTTGAATGATAACTTCTTAGGAGCTACCCGCAAATATGTTGCTGGTGTTTTGGAAATGGATCCGAATGGTAAACACTATCCAGATGCAAATTCAACTTTACGCTTAACTTATGGGACAATCAGAGCATTACCTAAAGACAAACGTAATGATGCTAAAATAAATAATTACACAACGCTTAAAGGTACTATAGCGAAGTATAAGCCTAATGATGAAGAGTTTGACTTACCGAAACGATTGATCGAACTGTATGAAAATAAGGACTTTGGCCGTTATGCAGATGCCTCCGGATATCTTCCAGTAAACTTCTTGAGTGATCAAGATATCACGGGAGGAAACTCAGGATCCCCTGTTTTGAATGCAAAAGGTGAATTAATTGGCTTGGCTTTTGATGGAAACATAGAAGCAATGGCTGGTGATGTCATTTTTGATCCTAAGTTGCAACGTACCATTTCGGTGGATATACGGTATGTCTTATTCATAATAGATAAATTCGCTGGTGCAACAAACATCATTGATGAATTGAATATAGTTGAATAAGCTTATTATAAAAGGATTTTTAAATTCAAAAAATCTTTTAAAAATGAGGATTCTTTGTATTCCTTTTGTATATTTATGATATATTAGTGAATTAATTAAGAAAAACTAAAATTATATTAATTAAAAAATGGAAAACTACACTAAATTAAAAGAGCTAGTAGCTTCTATCGAAGCAGATGCAGAAAAATTTTTCAACAACGGTAATTCTGCTGCAGGAACACGCGTGCGTAAAGGTCTTCAAGACATCAAAACTTTAGCACAAGATATTCGTAATGAAGTTACTGCGAAGAAAAACGACGGTAAAAAATAAGCTTGTATCGTTAAATTGATAAAAAAACCCGATCCTTAAGGATCGGGTTTTTTTATTTATAAAGCTTGATTTAAAGGCTAAAAAGACAGATTAACAATCTTGAAAAAAATTTTATTTTCTTTTAAAAGCTTGATGGACATTTCCTTCAACAATAAATTTTCTTCAGCAACAATTTTATAAAAACATAGCGGCTATGATAAGACCAAACTGCTTATCATTTATCCATTGTCCAAATGCTTGTTTCATCAATACCGTAGTTTCTGTTCTGGTCTTTGCTTTAGCTTTTTTCTTGAAAATATCACTTTTCACAGTGGCAGCTGACAATTCCACTTTACTTGCATACATGTTATAATGCTGCTCAGGAATAGCTAAGCCTAAGATCATACCTGGGAGCCCATGTACGGTACTTGGACCAGCAGAGATGGGTATTTGATCGGTATAAAACGCCACAACGTATACCGAGTCTAGGGTTACTCCATTTGCTCGGCGACAATCGTATCCTGCAATATTCCGATACTCGTTGGTCAACTTCCAAGTAACATTGGTCAAACTATCTTGTATAGCTACCTCAGAGCCCCCCATTTCCATATACATCATGGATTGCTTCTTGTCTAGATTTTGATAAATAAGTGCGCCATAGTCTAACAGACCCATTTGCAATAATCGCTTTACGATCTCGGTTTGTTCTTTCTCTATAGGTTCTAAAGACATTTCATTGCCTCGAAAAGAGAATTTCTTTGGAACAACTACCGTTTCTGGAACTTTACTGACTAATCCTTCAAAATATTGTCTGGATAAATCGCCATCCTTTAAGGTTGCAATATGTCTCTTTAACAAGTTCTTCGCATGGATAGTCTTATCAAACGTGATCGTTCCTTCATTCGGAAAATAAGCATATTGGGCAGTAGCCATTTGACTGATACCTAAGGCTATAAATAGTAAAATATAGGTTATATAGTTCATTTTCATATTATTGTGCTCCTTTCATATAGGTTAAATCCCATGTAAATTTCAACATGTAGTAACGTGCAATGGTATTATATGTATTTTGAGTAATCGCATTACCAGATTGGTATCTACTGAACCCTTTGTTTTGATTAAATAAATCGCTCACCGTGAAATCAACCATTAGATTATCTCCTTTTAAGAATTTCTTGGATATTCCAGGTTTGAACAAGACACGTTCAAATTTCTCTGCAAAGGCATTAGTTGGAGCTTCATAACGATAGCCTAAATCTCCAAATAAGGTGATTTTAAAGGGTAAATATACGCGGTAATTTACATCCGTATTGTAGGTAAATCCTTCATTATTACGTTCTGGATTTAAGGAAGTTTTCATAATATTCCAACCTGGGTTGAAACTAACACTAAAATCAACCCCTTTAGTGGTATTTCGATTAAACCCGATGGAAATATTGTAATTGTAATTTTTATTTAAGTTTTTAACAAATCCTTTCTGATCTTGTTCAGGTGTGGTTTTATCCCAAATATAGTTTCCGTAATTCGTGAGGTTACCATTCAAGCGAATGTCTGTTTTGATTTGATATTTACGAATTAAATCAAAACCTCCACCAGCATATAAATATCCTCTATTACCTGTAATATCTACATTTTCATAATACAACTCACGTTTACCTCCTGGCAATAAAACTAAATTCTGCTGAATAGCGTCAAAGCTTTGTGTGAAGTTTGAACCTAAGTATATGAATTTACCTTTAAGCATATCATAGGTATGGTAATTCAAGTTAAAATTACTGGACTTGGATGGCTTTAAATTTTCATTTCCAAAAGTCTGATTCATCTGATCCGTATTCTGACGCAAGGGTTGTATTTGAAATAAGGAAGGAAGATTGTTAGACAAACTATAATTAAAATTGATCGATTTTGATTTACTGATATTAAATCTAAACCTTGCTGATGGGTTGTAGGTAATGAAATCCCTTTGCAAGGTTGTGCCTTCAAAATTGTTTTTTTGATTCATATCATCCATTCGGAAAATATTAGTCAACTTGACCTCCATCTTATCATTTTTAAAACCTATACCAAGATTGGCGGCATTTCTATTGGTATTAAAATTAAAATCATTACTAAACAATTCATCTAAAACCGTATAATTTCCTTGTGCATCCTTATTAAAGGATTTGTTGATCGAATGGCTTTTTGAAAGATTGTAATCATAGCCAACAACCGCCATTATTTTCTTAGATAAAGGTTCCGAGTAACTGATAGAGGTTTGAATATTATCAGAATTAGAAGAAATATCTTTGAATTGATCTATGATTTCGACGTTGTTATTGGTGAAATCATTTAATTCAGAATTTAGGTTTAATTCCGTTTGATCTTGGGAATTATTCCCTGCAAACCTGAAGGAAACACTTCTACCTTCTTTTTGAAATTTCTTTGTGAAATAGGTGTCGTATGAGATGTTTTGATTATTAATCAAGCTTTTTTGCTCACTAAAGTTTTCCGATTCTTTAACATCATCGAAGTAAGATACCCCATCAATTCTATTATTTCGTTCGGTATTGCTTTTCGAAGCTCCAACTTTTAAAGTAAGGGTGGTTAAAGAATCTAACGCAAAATCATACTTTGTATTGAACTGGTGCCTTAGCGCATCACTAAAGGATTTATTATCGGTGGATGAGTTTAATAAACCAGCACCACGAGGTGTTTGAATAATATTACTTTCCAAGATATTATTTTCAATATTTCCGTATTTATAATTTAGGTTCAATTTATGTTTCTTTTCTTTCCATTGATCTAGAAAAGAAATCCCAGTGGTTATTGCTTTAGGCTGGCCTTTTCCGTTCCAATAACTAAATTCATCCCCTCCACCATAATATATAACATTGCCATTATCCTCCATGGTTATGGAAGATCCTACGCCAAACTTTTCCTCTTCTTCCCAATTCAGACTTACGTTTCCATCATTGGATCCTAAAAGGAAAGCACCAATCTTTTGACTTCCATTAAATTTATTGGCAGCAATTTTACCAAGGTAATACCCACTGTTATCATCTAGACCTCCTGCGGCTTCAATTTTACCAAACGCGCCTTTCTTAGCATCTTCTTTTAATTTGACATTAATAGTTTGCACGCGAGTTCCATCGTCCACTCCTGTCCGCTCGGTTTGTTCTGACTTTTTCTCATAAACTTGAACTTTATCCACCATATCGGAACGGAGGTTTCTAGTCACTAATTTTGGATCATTGCCAAAAAACTCTTCCCCATCTACCAATACTTTTTCGACTGTTTTACCTTGCGCAGTAATTTTTCCTGTCGCATCTACAGAAATGCCTGGCAAGACTTTCAATAAATCCTCAACATTCGCGTTTTTTTCAGTAACAAAACTTCCCGCATCATATTCCACAGTATCCCCCTTGATAACCACCGGTATCTTACCCGTAATCAAAACTTCTTCGATCAAATGTGCAGTACTTTGCAATTCGACTTTACCTAAGTTGATATCCGCTGATCCTTGCTTCAATTCTTTATAGAATTCTCCAAACTTAGGATAGCTGATGAGCAACAAATAATCAGATTTGTCTGGATACGAGAGGGAAAACTTACCGTTTTCATCGGCTCTGGTAAAACTCACCAAGATGGAATCTTTAGCTTGTAATAATGTGATGGTGGCTTGAGCAAGTTTTGTTTTTTCTGTTTGATCTAACACTTCACCTGTGATTTTGTGTTGCGCAAAAGAAAGTTGAAAACTTAGGGTGACCAGCACTGATAACATCAGTTTGATTATCAATTTCATAGGATTTATATTATGCTTAGCTTGTATAATTCTTTATTGTATAGGATTTTATGTGAATTTAGCGTATTTTTTATTCCAATTTAAAAAGATAAAATTTATTAGCTTTTTTTAACGTTTGCTATTCCTGTTTTCCTACCCATAAGTCGTAGAACCTAAACAAAAGTTACAGATGTTGTAAAATATAATTCATTACCTTTGCACAAAACCATTTGAAATGCAACAGATCAAAGACTATGTAGAAGCAAATAAAGATCGCTTCTTAGAAGAATTATTTGAATTATTGCGCTTTCCATCCGTAAGCGCGGATCCACAGTATAAGGAGGGCGTACTAAACACCGCTGCTTTTGTAGCTCAAAAATTAAAGGATGCTGGTGCAGATCAAGTTGAAATCTGTCCAACAGCAGGATACCCTATCGTTTATGGCGAAAAGATTTTTGACCCTAGTTTACCTACGGTATTGGTGTATGGTCATTATGATGTTCAACCTGCAGATCCAATTGAACTTTGGGAAACCCCACCATTTGAACCAACCGTACGCGATGGTAAAATTTATGCTCGTGGTGCCGCTGATGATAAGGGTCAATTTTACATGCATGTTAAAGCCTTTGAATTTATGGTTAAAACCAATCAATTGGCTTGTAATATAAAGTTCATGATTGAAGGTGAAGAAGAGGTAGGCTCCGCAAACCTTGGAATATTCGTCAATGAGAATAAAGAACGCCTAAAAGCTGATGTGATCTTAATATCTGATACTTCCATGATTAGCTTGGAAACTCCTTCTTTAGAGACTGGATTACGTGGACTTTCTTATGTAGAAGTGGAAGTAACTGGCCCTAATAGAGATTTACATTCTGGTGTATACGGTGGAGCTGTAGCAAATCCAGCAACTATTCTTGCCAAAATGATTGCCTCACTGCATGATGAAAACAACCACATTACGATCCCTGGATTTTATGACGATGTTATCGAACTTTCAGCTGCTGAAAGAAAAGCGTTAAATGAAGCTCCCTTTGATATCGAAGTATATAAAGAGGATTTAGGTGTAGAAGAATTGTGGGGAGAAACAGGCTATAGCAGCATTGAACACACAGGTACTAGACCAACTTTAGAAGTTAATGGTATTTGGGGTGGTTACATTGGAGAGGGTGCAAAAACAGTATTACCTTCCAAAGCATTTGCTAAAATATCTATGCGTTTGGTACCTAATCAAAACTCAGAACGCATCACCAATTTGTTTAAAAATCATTTTGAAGCAATCGCTCCAAATTCGGTAAAGGTGGAAGTTAGACCTCACCATGGTGGTGAACCAGTAGTAACACCTACTGATAGTATTGCATATCAAGCAGCAGAAAAAGCACTTGAGGAAGCGTTCAACAAAAAACCTATCCCTACTAGAGGTGGTGGTTCCATTCCTATTGTCGCATTATTTGAAAAAGAATTAGCCGTTAAAACAGTCCTATTAGGATTTGGTTTAGATAGTGATAATTTACACTCACCTAATGAGAAATATGGCATTGAGAATTATTTGAAAGGTATTGAAACAATCCCATTATTTCACAAATATTTTGCTGAATTAAGCAAATAAAACAGGTATAATACCGATAAAAACACCCTCAAAAGCGCTACTTTTGGGGGTGTTTTTTAACTACCCATTTTTAATATTATTAAAATATCATTGAAAACTATGATTTTACATTAGGGAGTTGGCATTAATTTTATAATTTAGTCCGAAGCGCCATTTTTAATGATATTGTTTTTAAAGAAGATCCACAGAACGCTATATATTATTTCGGTATTCATATTTTTCATAATATGTTTTCCAATGCTATATGTATTAGCAAAAAACCCAATCAACAATTATCGTCGAATTGTTCGCATCCGAAAATGGATTAGTGTAGGAAGTGCATATGCTGTAGGCATACGCTTCCATATCACTTACGAAGCACCCATTGATTGGAGCAAGCGCTATATCATTTGTCCAAATCATACTTCCATACTTGACATCACCGTACTCACTTTTCTATGTCCACAAGAGTTTTCATTCATCGGTAAAGCTGAATTACTAAAAAACCCTATCACCAGACTCTTTTTTCAATCTATTGATATTCCAGTAAACAGAGATAGTAAAATCTCCGCATTTAAAGCCTACAAGCAAGCAGAAGAACTCGTAAAAAAAGGAAAATCTATCGTGATATTTCCAGAAGGAAAAATAGATGATGAGTACCCGCCTATGTTGCATCCATTCAAACCAGGAGCTTTCCGTATGGCAGAAGAACAACAGGTCGACATACTCCCTGTAGTGATTCATAATGCCTGGAAATTAGCATGGGATGATGGCGTAAAATTGGGTTCAAAACCAGGAGTTATTCAAGTAACTGTGCTTACACCAATCAGTCCGAATCATAAATTAGAAGCACAATTTACAACCATTGAGTCTCAAGTTTACAGTAAAATGAATAAAATTTGGAAAGAACAACCTCAATAATTTAAATTAAATATAATTTTAATAAACTGATTTTCTTCAAGTTATAACACTTAACAAAGAAATAAAGCTAAATTACTTGTAATACTTAAATTATATATTATTTTTGCGAAAATGTATAACTTAATTAAAGAGATATGTATTGGACACTTGAATTAGCTTCACATTTAGAAGACGCTCCATGGCCAGCAACAAAGGATGAATTGATAGACTACGCTATACGCTCTGGGGCACCGGTTGAGGTAATTGAGAACCTTCAAGCTTTGGAAGACGATGGTGAGCCTTATGAAAACATCGAGGAAATCTGGCCAGATTATCCAACTAAGGATGATTTCTTTTTCAACGAAGATGAGTATTAAAATCACTATAGAAAGCGCCAAAAACTAAGGCGCTTTTTATTTTAATCTTTTTGTTACTTGAATAGTCAAATAAGAAATTATTTTTGAATGACTAAATATTTACTTTATGCATTTATGCTTTGTTTTCCACTATGGGGATTTTCCCAAAGTCAAGAAAACACGAAAATAGATGCTTCCAACGATCTATCAGTAGTTAAAAATTTCATACAGGAATTAGCTAATGAGGATATTGCATTAGATATTGTACTAAGTAAGCATGTCCTCGTCGACGAACCAACCGATGAACTCTACGATTATTTATTGGAAAGCCTAATGGAGATCCGTATAAATCTACTTTCTAGAAAACTAGCGCAATTCCAATATAAAAACTATGCTCAACTACCGCGCAAGCAATTGAAGGATATAGACCCGGAAGACTTAAACACGAATCAGATGTATTTTTTATATTATAAAGATCGCCTTATTTCAAGTTTATATATTGCCGATGGAAAAATTGCATCCTTTACCTTAGTCTCTAAAGGAGACAATTTAGCACACTTTGTGACTTATTAAAAAATTTCAATTTTTACGGTAAATTCTTGCAAATATCAAACCAATAATTGATATTTGTTGACACGCAACATGAAAACTACACAATTAAATACAACTAGCTGGTGGCACAACATATAATGTTGTGGCAATGACCATTGAGTTGGATTAAACGAACTTAATATTGGGCTTGCCTTTTCGGCAGGCCTTTTTTTATGAAAAATTATGAAAGAAATATTAGCCCATTTATTTGAATATAAGTCCTTCACTAGAAAGGAAGCCTATGATATATTAACAAATATCGCAACAGGTAAATACGACACCCACCAAATTGCAGCATTCATGACTATTTACGGAATGCGCAGTATACGTGTAGAAGAACTAGGTGGATTTCGAGATGCCATGTACGATTTATGTAATAAAGTAGACTTTGAGGGGCAAGATATTATTGATATGTGTGGGACAGGTGGTGATGGCAAAAACACCTTCAATATTTCAACATTAGCCTCTTTTGTCGTTGCGGGAGCAGGGTATAAAGTTGCTAAACATGGCAATGTAGGTGTTTCTTCCGGATGTGGTTCCTCCAATGTGATGGAACAACTAGGGTACACCTTTACCAATGATAAGGATATCCTTAAAAAACAATTAGATCGTGCAAACATCTGTTTTCTACACGCTCCCCTTTTTCACCCAGCAATGAAAACCGTGGCTCCAATACGAAGAGCTTTAGGAGTGAAGACATTTTTCAATATGCTAGGCCCTTTAACAAATCCAGCAAATCCTAAATTTCAATCTGTCGGAGTGTTCAGTTTAGAGTTAGCAAGATTATATTCTTACTTATATCAAAACACCAATAAGCAATATAGCATCATCCATGCATTAGATGGGTATGACGAAATTTCACTAACTGGAGATTTTAAAGTCATCAATAATCGTGGAGAGAACTACTATACCGTAGAAGAAATAGGCTTCAGCCCTATTGCTGCCGAAGAATTAGGGGGTGGCGAAACCGTCATAGAGTCTGCTCAACTATTCCAACAAATACTGAATGCTGAGGGCAATGCTACCCAAAATAATGTCGTATTGACCAATGCCGCTTTTGCGATCAAGACCTTTCATCCAGAAAAAAGCTTCGGCGATTGTTATTATGAAGCAGAACAATCTTTGATGAGCTTGAAAGCACTTCACAGTTTAAAATTAATAGTCAATGCCTAACAAAACGTTTTTAGTGAAAGTATGTGGCATGAGAGAGCCCGCAAACATAGCGGAGCTTTCAACATTACCGATTGATTATATGGGGCATATTTTTTATGCCAAGTCTCCTCGGTATGCGACAAGCTTAGATCATCAATTGGTCCCTAAACACATTAAAAAAACAGGTGTCTTTGTCAATGCCAGTTTAGAGGAGATTCTCCAAAACATAGCACAGTTTGACTTACAAGCTGTACAGCTTCACGGAGATGAAGAACCCAACTTGCTAGCCCAATTAAAATCCTATCCCGTAGAATTGATTAAATCCTTTGGAATAACGGATGACTTCACTTGGTCTGCATTAGAACCCTACCAAGACTTGGTCGATTATTTCTTATTTGACACCAAGAGTAAAGATTATGGAGGAACAGGTGTCCCATTTAATTGGGAGAAATTAACCTCATATCCCTATAAAAACCCTTACTTCTTAAGTGGCGGACTCTCTTTGGAGAATTTAGAAAAAGCAACCCTATTTGAAGACCATCGACTGATAGGTTTCGATTTAAATTCTAAATTTGAAATTGAACCTGGAATAAAAAACATTGAAAAACTAAAAGAAGCTTTGAACATTATACATCATGAGCAAATATCAAGTAAATAGTAAAGGATATTACGGACCTTTTGGAGGTGCCTACATTCCAGAAATGTTGTATCCTAATGTAGAAGAATTACAACAACAATACTTAAGCATTATGGAAGATCCATCCTTCAAGATGGAATTTGAAGAATTATTAAGGGATTATGTTGGTAGGCCTTCTCCGCTATATCCTGCTAAAAGGCTATCCGAAAAGTACAATGCAAACATCTTTCTCAAGCGGGAAGATTTGAATCATACCGGTGCCCATAAAATTAATAATACGATTGGTCAAATATTATTGGCAGAACGACTAGGTAAGAAGCGTATAATCGCTGAAACAGGCGCAGGACAACATGGTGTTGCTACAGCGACTGTTTGTGCCTTAAAAGGCTTAGAATGCATCGTCTATATGGGCGAAATCGATATAAAAAGGCAAGCGCCCAATGTTGCAAGGATGAAAATGATGGGGGCTACCGTAGTAGCTGCTACCTCTGGAAGTAAGACCTTGAAAGATGCTACAAATGAGGCATTGCGCGATTGGATAAACAATCCTGTAGACACCCATTATATTATCGGTTCCGTTGTAGGACCTCACCCCTATCCAGATATGGTGGCTCGATTCCAATCCATCATTTCGGAAGAAACAAAAATTCAATTATTGGAGAAAACAGGGAAAGAAAACCCAGATATCGTGATGGCATGTGTAGGCGGAGGATCGAATGCTGCCGGCATGTTTTATCATTTCTTAGACGATGAACAGGTGCAACTAATTGCTGTTGAAGCGGCTGGACATGGGGTGGATAGTGGTGAATCTGCCGCGACCACCGTATTAGGTCAAGAAGGGGTGCTACACGGCAGTCGCTCTATTCTAATGCAAACTGAAGATGGACAAGTCATTGAACCCTATTCCATTTCTGCAGGACTTGATTATCCCGGTATTGGACCCCAACACGCTTGGTTATTTAAATCAGGTAGGGGAAAATACGTCAGTGCCACCGATGATGAAGCGATGAATGCAGGATTATTGCTGACCAAATTAGAGGGCATTATTCCGGCCATTGAAAGCGCTCATGCCTTAGCATATCTTGAAAAAATGGATTTCAAAGGCGATGAAACCGTAGTCATTTGTCTTTCAGGACGTGGCGATAAAGATTTAGATAATTACATGAACTATTTCGGCTTTTAATTATGATACAGATCAATAAGCATTCCAATGGATTACTTTCCATATACTTTACAGCAGGATACCCAAGCATAGACAGTACCTTAGAAATAGCAAGTGCTTTAGAAAAAGCAGGGGCAGACTTTTTAGAAATAGGCTTTCCCTATTCAGATCCTGTGGCCGATGGTCCAACGATTCAACACAGTTCTGAAGTTGCATTAGCTAATGGAATGAGTTTAAAAGTACTCTTCGAACAATTGAAAGAATTAAGAAATCATGTCAATATTCCTGTGTACCTCATGGGTTATTTCAATCCCGTATTACAATTTGGGGTTGCGAACTTTTGTCAAGCATGTAAAAATGTAGGTGTAAATGGAACCATCATTCCCGATTTACCCATGTATGAATATGAAGAATTATACCAACCTATCTTTGAAGAAAATGGGATCAGTAATATTTTTCTTGTAACACCACAAACTTCAGAAGAACGGATTCGGAAAATCGATGATTTATCGACTAACTTTATTTACCTACTCTCCTCCAATGCGACAACAGGTAAAAAATTATCCATTCAAAATCAAGCTGAAACCTATTTCAAACGCATTAAGGATATGGATTTAAAGAACCCATTAGTTATCGGGTTTGGGATACACAATCAAGAAACTTTTGAAAAAGCAACCACTTATGCGCAAGGGGCAATAGTGGGAACCGCCTTCGTCAAATTATTAGCTGAGGCTGATTATATAAAGAAGATTCCTGAATTTATTGCAAACATCAAGCATTCAAAAAACTAAATGCTTTATACATAGAAAAATTTAAGTCAAAAAATAAAGGGGGAAATCTACATTTCCCCCTTTTATTAGTTTACTTTCTTTACAATTTTGTTGAATAAGAAGAGTACCAATCCTGCAGCTAATATTAGCGCAGATAACCCAATATAGAGCAGGTTAGGATGTGCAGCTAAATTTTCCATATCATTATTAGGTTTATTATATTAAGTTACTCGAATATAAAAAGAGTCTTTTGAAGTAACAAAAATATGATGTAGGAAATTATCCACACTTTTAAAAAATACTTTATGTAAATTTGCTGGCATTTATGAGACAAATAGTTGCTACCATATTACTAATCCTATATTCTGTATGCAGTACGGGGGCAACTATCCATTTACATCATTGTGGAAAAAACACAGATATCTCCTGGTCTCAAGATGCAAAAAAACTTCATGATCAATGTCCTCACTGTCAAGACAATCATGCTGAAATACTATTCCAACAGGACTTATGTACTGACAGTAGCTCTTGCAAAGATGTACAAGTAGAATTAAAAAGTGATTACGATCAATTGCAATCCAAATCTTCTTTTGATTTCAATAATCCAATCAGTCCCTGTTTTACCATTCTCCATTGGATTGTCCGTAGTTTATACGTACCCATTTCATTAGAACAATCTTCCAATTACCATCATTACAGCTTTCATATCCATGACGACCCAGTCTATTTAAAACACTGTGTTTTAATAATTTGATTCTTACTGAACATTAATTAGTCAAATTAATTTATTCAGTAATTATTATTTATGAAATCTATACATAGTATTATTTTATCCTTGATGCTGTTATTGGCTTTTCAAGTCAGTGCACAAGAAAAAACACATACAGAAAAGTTTGAAGTCGCTGGAAACTGTGGCTTATGTAAAAAAAGAATAGAGCAAGCTGCTAAAGAAGCAGGAGTAAAATCTATCAATTGGGATGTGAACACCCATATGGCTACGGTCACCTATCAAGAAGGTAAAACAACCTTAGATAAAATCAAACAAAACATTGCAAAAGCGGGTCATGACACGCGCGAATTTAGAGCCAAGGACGAAGTCTACGAAAATTTACACGAATGCTGTGTTTATGACCGTTGGGATGATGAAAATCAAAACACAGGAGCTAACAAAAATCATCAACACGACGATCATCAACATCAAGAAGGCGAAAAACACGATCACGATCATGCAGAACATGCAGAACATACAGAAAAAACGGATGATGCCGGTGGACATGATCATGATCACGACCATGAAGTCACAGGTGTTGTCGTCAATGAAAATAATAAAGGAGAATTAAGTCCTATCACCGAAGTATCGGTGTATTGGTTGGACGAACCAAGCAAAAAAGTAAAAACCAATGAAAACGGGGTGTTTAAAATTATGCACCATAAGCCTTTCCGTTTTTTAGTAGTATCGCATGCGAGCATGTCCTCAGATACCCTAGAAGTGAAAAACTTACATGAAGTATTGGTCATTCAGTCTAAGGACAATATGCTGCAAGAAATCGTGGTTTCTAAAAGGCAAAAAACAAATTACATCAACAAACTTTCCCCAAATCGCGTTGAAACTATCACTGCAAAAGAATTATTTAAAGCCGCATGTTGTGATCTGAGCGAAAGTTTTGAAACCAATGCATCCGTAGATGTTGTTTCCAGTGATGCAGTAACAGGGAGCAAACAAATTCAAATGCTTGGACTCAGTGGTATATATACACAATTGACCGTCGAAGGCCTTCCAGGACCTCGTGGATTCTCCAGTCCATTGGGACTTAATAGTATTGCAGGCACCTGGATAGAATCCATAAACATCAGTAAAGGTATCGGCTCTGTGGCTAATGGATTTGAGAATATGGCAGGGCAAATCAACGTCGAATTAAAAAAACCACACAACAGTGAAAAATTGTTTTTTAATGCCTATGCCAACAATATGGGCAGAACAGATGTTAACCTTAATCTTTCGCATCATTTTAGCGAAAAATGGTCTGTAGGATTTTTATTGCACGATAATTTCATGTACAATAAAAAAATGAATTATAGTGACAATGGCTTCCGTGATATTCCTGTTGGAAATTTATTCTCCGGGATTAATAGATGGCACTATGAAAATGGCAATGGCATCATTGCACAATTTGGAATCAAGTTCTTACACGACAATCGCGTGGGAGGTCAATTAGATTTCAATGAAAACAGTGATAAGTTTGGCAATACACGCTATGGATTAGGCTTTAATAATCAACGTATAGAAGGCTTTGGTAAATTAGGATACATTTTCCCTACCAATAAACACCGTAGTATCGGATTACAATTATCTGCAAGTAAATACAAGCAAGAAAGTTTCTTCGGCTATAACTCTTACGATAATGATCAGCAATCGCTCTATGCCAATTTACTATATCAAGATATCATCAGCGATGTTACCCATAAATACAAAGTTGGTCTCTCAGTACAACATGATCAATATGATGAAGAATTAATGCGTAGAAATACGAATACAAATTACAGTTATTTATTTGGTCGTAAAGAAACAACGTCTGGAGCCTTTGCCGAGTATACGTTTAGTCCATCGGAGAAATTCGATGCCGTATTAGGGCTAAGGCAGGATTATAACAATTTATACGGTTGGTTTACTACACCAAGAGCCGTATTGCGCTATGAACCTATCCTAGGAACCACCTTTAGAATAAGCTCTGGAAGAGGTCAACGTACAGCCAATATCTTTGCAGAAAACCTTGGTATATTTGCTTCTAGTCGATCCATAAGAGATTTAGGTACCTTGACTGCTGCTGGGCAAGCTTATGGCCTGAAGCCAGAGGTTTCTTGGAACACAGGCCTGACCATTGATCAAAATTTCCAGTTATTTAATAGGGAATCAGGCTTATCCGTGGAACTTTTTCACAGTAACTTTCAAAATCAAGTTGTCGTAGATTTTGAAAACCCACAACAGGTCGCTTTTTATAATTTGAATGGCACCTCATTTTCAAACAGCTTACAAGCAGAATTTCGTTTTATGCCAGCTCCACATTTAGAAGCTCGATTGGCTTATCGAATGTTGGATGTGCAAACAGATTTTGAATCGGGGAGGTTGCAAAAACCCCTTACTGCAAAACATAGAGGTTTTATGAATCTTGCCTATAATACCCACTCGGGATGGAGCTTCGATTACACCTTAAATGTAGTCGGTAAGAAAAGAATCCCCAATACCAGCACGAATCCCCCGGCCTATCAATTGGCAAAGGAATCCGAAGCATACGTAACGATGAATGCACAGGTAAGCAAGACATTGGGAAAAAACAAGAATTTTGACATCTATGTAGGTGGAGAAAACCTCAGTAATTTTTATCAAAAAGATCCAATATTAGCATTTGATAATCCATTTGGATCCAATTTTGACACCAATTTACTTTGGGGGCCCATTACAGGTCGAATGTTTTACACGGGTATTCGATACCATATCAAATAAAAAAAGGGGGAATTTAAAATTCCCCCTTTTTTTTATCGTATAATTACGCTATTCCAACAATTTTCTTCAATTCCATATGTAAGCGCGCGGTAGGCAGGCCAATCACATTTTCATATGAACCCTCAATTCGACAAATACCAATGCGACCAATCCATTCCTGTATACCGTAAGAACCAGCTTTATCCAATGGTTTATAATGATCTACATAATAGGCTATTTCCTCGATATTGATCGGATTAAACCAAACCTTAGTTTGCTCGACAAATGCATATTGCTGACCTTGATAACCTATAGCAACAGCCGTGTAAACGGTATGAAAATGATCTTTCAAAGAATTGATTATATATTTCGCTTCTTCTAAATCTATAGGTTTACCAATGACTTTCCCAGTTTTACCCACCACAATGGTATCTGCACAGATGATTAATTTATCTTGATAAACATCCTCATCAAAAGCCGATAATTTAGTTAATGCAATAGTCTTCACAGCTTCTTCTGCAGAGAGTGCAGGGTCAAAATCTTCCTCCGTTTCTTTAACGACAACTTCAAAATCAATATCCATCGATGCCAATAAATCAGTTCTTCTTGGCGATTTTGAACCTAAAATGATTTGAATATTTTTTAATACCTCTTGTATTATCATTATATACTCTTTAGCTGACTATCCAACACCCATTTCCCTTGCATCTTTAACGTCTTTTCAATAATATCCCGAACAACACCCTTACCTCCAGCTTTTGGAGACATATAGTGCGCTATCGCTTTAATTTCTTCCACTGCATCTTGCGGGCAAACCGCCAATTCAACATCCTGCATCACTTCATAATCGGGCATATCATCCCCAACATATAATGCTTGTTCAGAAGAAATACCATGAGTTGCCAAAAGTTCACGCAGCAGCACTCGTTTATTTTGCACAGCCAGGTGAACCTCACTAAGGCCCAACCCAAGCAGCCTACTTTTTACGCCTTCAGACTTACCGCCAGTAATTACCCAGATTTTCAAGCCTACCTTTTCAGCTAGTTGCATCGCGTATCCATCCTTCACATTAAAGGTTCGCAACTGTTCGCCTTGTTCATTCACTAGAACTGTTCCATCAGTCAACACTCCATCCACATCTAGAATGATCACTTTGATATTTTTTAATTTATTAAATAGCATATTATTTACCTTCTTTTCAAAATTAATTAATCTTTATCAGTTAACGACTTTAAAAAGTAATCGGTTACCGACAAACTTTTATCCATAAAAACCCTTAAATCACAGCAATGTCAGAATATAGTTGCACGGGAAACTTTTTGAAGAATATTCTTTGCAGATTTCAAATCTTGCTGTACATTTGTGTCATAATTCGAACAAATAGTAGGATTATTATTCAAAATTGTCTTTTCATAATTTAGGTTTATAATTGGTTAGTATCAAACCCTGGCGCCCATCGCCAGGGTTTTTTTATGCATTATTCTTAACAAAAAATGCCATAATCAGCAAAGTTAAACTCGCTAATTATGGCATTTTATTAATAATAAAATAGTTATTTCTTTTCAGGTCCTTGAGGTTTCGCTATGGATGCTCTCATATCGGTATCCGCTTGTATATTTTGCATTTTATAATAATCCATAATACCCAAGTTTCCATTTCGGAAAGCCTCTGCCATGGCCAAAGGAACTTGAGATTCCGCTTCGATTACCTTCGCTTTAGCTTCTTGTGCTTTAGATTTCATTTCCTGTTCCGACGCCACAGCCATAGCTCTACGTTCCTCAGCACGAGCATTTGCCACTTTCAAATCAGCCTCCGCTTGATCGGTTTGAAGTTTCGCACCCACGTTTTCACCAATATCGATATCAGCGATATCAATTGACAATATTTCAAATGCTGTACCCGAGTCTAAACCCTTAGAAAGTACAGTTTTAGAGATACGATCTGGATTCTCTAATACTTCCTTATGGTCTTTAGAAGAACCGATGGTTGTGACAATACCTTCACCTACACGAGCTAAAATGGTTTCTTCACCAGCACCACCTACTAATTGATTAATATTTGCACGAACCGTAACACGGGCTTTAGCAATCAATTGAATACCATCCTTTGCAACAGCGGCTACTGGAGGAGTATTGATTACTTGTGGATTAACAGATAATTGCACCGCATCAAAAACATCCCTACCCGCCAAATCTATAGCTGTAGCCAATTTAAAATCCAATGGAATATTAGCTTTATCTGCCGAAATAAGTGCTTTTATTACCTTATTCACATTACCACCGGCAAGATAATGCGTCTCAATTTCATTGGTGGTAATTTTTAATCCTGCTTTAGTCGAGGTGATCATTGCATTAGTCACCAATGCTGGGGAAACTTTCCGCAATCGCATAAGCACTAAATTTAAAAGACTAATTTTAACATTAGACAGTTGAGCCGTAAACCAAAGGTTTACAGGCAATAAATACAATAAAAAAAAGATGGCAATCACCGAACCTGCGATGATTAAAACCAACTGAATAGATGAATCCATATTTTCGGGTTAAATTATTCGAATGTATTAAAGATGCACAAAATGTTTCAGATTTCAGATGCGGAAATTCGTTTTTGTAAATATTAATTTCTTAAATCGCTAAGCCAGATTTACTACTATTCCATAAAAAATTCAAATAGATTCCATGCATCAATCCGCAACACAACCCCTAGTCATTCATAATCAAATAATTAGCCTCCATATTTTTTTTAAATAAATAAGTCGTGGAAATATGGAAGTTTAAACAAAAATTAACACTTTTGTATTTTAAGGCAGAAAAGTCAAACATTCATTGATCAGGGTTAAAAATGAATGATTTCTACCTATTAGTATTAAATTTTTCTAAAACGCATTTTATAGTAAATTATTGGTTTTTATATTCTGATCATAAAGGCAAGTATCGTTTTAGTACGTTTAATATCATACATATTACCCGACCAACTGAACACACATTTACCTAACTATACCATGGCTGAGTTTAAAACCGCAGAAATGATTCAACTCGATATGAATAAATTCAACTTCCTCAAGTGGCAATTTATAATAAGTATAATAATAGCTTATCTTATCATCATTTTTTCCTATGTCTATTTTTTAGGTAAACAAAAAGAATTTGCAGAAGATATACAAACGTATATGGATGCTGCCCAGGAAAAATTCCACGAAATACAGCAATGGGAAATTGCTGTTCAAAAATTAGCAAAATATAAAACGATTGAAAAAGGAGCTGATCCTGTCGTATTAAATAACATGAATGAGGAAATTCTAAAAAGCTTAAACATTTTAGAAAATCCTAATGCCATCATGGATCAAGCGCCAAAATCTATTGATGCCCTCAAAAGATTCTCTGCAAGCATCGGAGCGAGTCAAACCATACAAAATACGGAAATCAATTTAGATGGCCTCAGTATAGCCAATGACCTTGGTCAAATTATGAATACGGCACATAGTTTCACCAATGACATTATTAATTTAAGAAAAGAGAAGACGACCCTAAAACAAAAAGCCCTCAATACAACAAGATTATACACTGCGTTGCTTGGGATTTTCTCCTTAATAGTTATTCTTTACGTCGTAATTCAAACCCTAAGAATATTAAATTATTTAAGAAAAAGTTCACAAAAAGAACGTGAATTAAATAATACATTAACACATACAACAAACGAATTAGAAAACGTCAATTGGGTATTACAAAACTCTTCGAAAATCCATAATCAAATAAATGGCATCCAAAATGAAGCAGAAATTTCAAAAACTGCGATCAAATCCATCTTTGAAATAATTGAATATTACGCTGCAGCCATCTTTGTACGCAAAATAGATTCCTATGAATTTCAACTCAAGGCTAGCCATGGAATGGAAAACAGAGGCGTTTACAATAAATTCCTATTGGGTGAAGGCTTGTTAGGTACCATTACCGAAACACAAAAACATCAAATCATTCCTATCAGTGATATAAAAAGTATAAAATTATCTACCGCCAGTTTAGATTATGTTGCTGCTGAAGTTATATTATTCCCAGTCATGCATGAAAATTACTGCATTGCGATCATTGAAATAATTGGCAATTTTCAAAAAGACAAAATTGATAGCATCATCGAGTTTCTCGGCAGGGTATCCAGATCCTTGGGTTCTGCATTGAATGCAAGACAAAGTCATGCATTGGTAGAAGAATTATTAGAAGAAACCCAACGTCAAACAGAGGAATTGGAAGCACAACAAGAAGAGCTTCGAATTACCAATGAGGAACTCGTCTATAAAACAAACCTTCTCGAAGCTTCTGAAGAAGAACTTCGCGTGCAACAGGAAGAATTATCACAAGCCAATTTAGAACTCAATGCGAAAGCAGTAGAATTGGAACGTAGAAATTTTGATTTAAATGAAGCTCATTTTATTGTTGAACAAAAGATCAATGAAGTAGAGCAGGCTAGTAAGTACAAGTCAGAATTTATGGCCAATATGAGTCATGAGCTTCGCACTCCACTCAATAGTGTATTAATATTAGCCAAATTATTGCAAGATAATAAAGCCTCAAATCTGACAGATGAACAAGTAAAATATGCCAATGTCATATACAATGCCGGTTCAGATTTACTGCAATTAATCAATGAAATTTTAGACCTTGCAAAAATTGAATCTGGTAAAGTAGAAGTACATCAAGATGTCATATACAGCAAGGATTTCACTCAAAATTTAGAGTCTTTATTCAAAATTATTGCAAAGGAAAAATCCATAAACTTTGCGATTGATATTAATGAATGTCCAGCTAAATTCGTTACCGATGAATATCGATTAGAGCAGGTCATCAAAAACTTTCTTTCCAATGCCTTTAAATTCACGGAGAACAGCGGAAATGTTACTTTAAATGTATTTGAAAAATCTGGAAGTATACATTTTGAGGTCATCGACTCCGGAATTGGTATCCCAGAGGACAAACAATCCTTAATATTTGAAGCTTTCCGTCAAGAAGATGGATCTACAAGTAGAAAATATGGCGGTACAGGACTTGGCTTGTCAATCTCTCGAGAAATTGCTTCTTTATTAAATGGTCGTATTACATTAGAAAGTAAATTAGACCAAGGGAGTAAATTCACGTTAATTATCCCTTATATTTCTGTGATAGAAGAAAGTCAAATCGTAGAAAGTGTAGTTGAATTACTTCCTGCTAAAAAAGCGGTAAGCAGCAGTCCTAGCCCAGCTAGCGAAAGTAAAAAAACGCAAGAGTCAAAAGATAAAGTCATTTTAATTATAGAAGATGACATCAATTTTGCAGATATTTTAAAAGAATTTGCCGAAGAATATGGCTTCAAGGTATTGAATGCTTATGATGGATTGGAAGGGATAGAATTGGCTAAAGCTAAAACTCCGGATGCAATCATTTTAGATGTTATGCTGCCATTGGCCGATGGATGGGAAGTTTTACGAACATTAAAAGCAGAAGAAATTACCAAAAACATTCCAATCCACATGATGTCTGCGGCTTCTTTTGATAAAAAGGATTTTCTAGAGAAAGGTGCCATTGGCTTCATGAGTAAGCCCGTAACCGAAGAAAGCATCTCCTTAGCATTCGATAACATCTCGTTAAGTATTGACAAAGACATCAAAAAGATTTTATTGATCGAAGATCAAGAATTTCAAAGTGATTTAATCAAAAAAGCATTTGCAGAACAAAAAACCAATGTTATTCAAGCTTTCACTATAGAATCTGGATTGAAAAAACTGGAACAGGAAGAAAATTTGGATTGCATCATTCTCGATATTAAACTGCCAGATGGATCAGGATTAGAAATGTTAGACAAAATTAAATCCAATCCGAAATTTGAAAAATTACCTGTAATTATCAATACAGCCTATGATTTGACTATAGAACAAACAGAGCGAATATTGAGACATACGCAAGCCATGGTGCTGAAATCCAGTAAATCCAATAGTAGATTGATTGATGAAGTTAATTTATTCTTAAACAAAGTTTCTACGCCAGCATACAAACCAATCCGTAATCCGGAAAAAATTGATGCACAAGAACATTATGGAACAAACATTTTAGACAATAAAGTTGTACTTATTGCAGACGATGATATGCGAAATGTATTTGCACTATCCTCCTCGCTGGAACAATACAATATGAAAATTGAAATTGCGAATAATGGTCGTGAAGCTGTGGAATTAGTAAATAACCCAGACAAGCACTTTGACATCGTATTAATGGATATTATGATGCCTGAAATGGACGGATATGAGGCTATTCAAGAAATTAGGAAAAACAAAAAGCACAATAATTTACCAATATTAGCAGTTACAGCTAAAGCAATGAAAGGAGATCGCGAAAAGTCGATCGAATTAGGGGCAAATGATTATGTGAGTAAACCGATAGATTTAGATAAATTAGTATCATTAATGCAAGTATGGCTCAGCTAAAAGGCACCTATGACATATCCTTTATCGAAATCGAAGAAATAGTATTCTTATTAAAGAATGTTTCCGGATTTGATTTATCAGGCTATACCCGATCCTCTTTGAAAAGAAGGATCCAACGGATTATGGGCCTGGAAGAAATGGATTTTGTCGATTTAAAAAATGCCATTGTCAATCTTCCTGGATTTCATCAATTCTTTGTGCAAGAAATTTCTGTCAATGTGACGGAAATGTTCCGCGACCCTGCATTTTACAATAAACTAAACACGGATATCCTTCCCTATTTACAATCCTTTCAACGGATAAAAATATGGAGTGCAGGCTGCTCTACGGGTGAAGAAGTGTATTCTTTAGCCATCTTACTAAAAGAAAATAAGTTGAGCGATCGGGCGTTTATCTATGGTACTGACATCAACAATAAGGTCCTAGACATCGCTAAAAAAGGGATATATCCTTTGAAAAAATTCAAAGAATATTCGGACAATTTCAACGCTTATAATTCAAAAGAAAGCTTATCAAATTATTATACAGCGAAGTATGATGCGGCGATAATTAATCATGATTTAAGGCAAAATATTTTATTTTCAACTCATAATTTAGCGACAGATCAAGTTTTTAATGAATTTCATTTAATTACTTGCAGAAACGTTTTAATATACTTTGATTTGGAATTACAAGAGCGAGTAATCAATTTGTTTTATGAATCACTCGCATTATTCGGTTTTCTATGTCTTGGTACAAAAGAAACCATCATGAGACATCAAATCATGAATAATTTTAAGGTGATTGATAAAGAATTAAACATCTATCAGAAAATTAAATAATTCATGGATACAAAGGCATCACATATTATTGCTATTGGAGGTTCCGCAGGAGCTTACGAAATGATTGTGACGATTTTAGACCATCTGCCGAAAGAATTTTCTTGTTCTATCGTGATAGTTCTTCACAGAAATTCAAAATATGAAACGAAGATCGAAAATTCACTTTCGAAAAGATTAAATCGACCTGTTTTATCTATTAAAGATAAATTTCCTATTTTACCCAATAAAATTTACTTTGCACCACCGGGATATCATACCTTAGTGGAGCCTAATTATTATTTCTCCTTGGATATTTCTGACCCAATACAATTTTCAAGACCATCCATTGATGTGTTTTTTGAATCGGTGGCAGAAGTCTATGGTGCAAATGCAACGGCATTTTTATTATCCGGAGCGAATAATGACGGTGCTCAAGGGTTTAAAAAACTATTAGAACACCAGAGTTATTGTATCGCTCAAAGTCCAGCGGATGCGACCATTGATACCATGCCTCAAAGTGGCATTAACATATCAAAGGAAGTTAACGTGATGACAAATAAACAAGTAATTGAATATTTCAGCCAAATTTCTTAATCAATCATATGAAACCTATAAACATTCTTATTCTAGACGATAAAGAAGAAAACATTATAAGTTTACATGCCCTTCTTCAAGATATTGAGTATATCAATATCGTCTGTTCAACAGATCCAAATGAGGCCTTGAAAATTTGTTGGAGAGACGAAATATCAATTGCATTAGTCGATGTCCAAATGCCAGAGATCAATGGCTTTGAATTTGTATCCATATTGAAATCAAATCCGAAGACCAGCCACATCATGGCCATCATGGTAACGGCCATCTCAAAAGAAGATCGCTATTTATTGCAGGGACTTGAAAGCGGTGCTGTAGACTACCTGTACAAACCACTCAATCCAGAAATAACCATTGCTAAGGTAAAATCATTCGTACAGCAGATTTTCATTCAACAAGAACTGATTCAGAAAAACAAAGAGTTGGAAGAATCAAAAATGGAATTATTAAAAACGAAGGAGGAGGCCGTACAAGCCCGAAAATCTAAGGAAATATTTCTAGCGAATATGAGTCATGAAATCCGTACCCCAATCAATGGGATAATGGGTATTATGCACATGTTTAAGAGTTCAGATTTAAATACGGAACAAAAGGATTGGTTAAAACGCTTGGATAATGCATCACAATCGTTGCTTCTCATCATCAATGACATTTTAGATCTATCGAAGATTGATTCTGGGATGTTGAAAATCGAATTTGAGGATTTTAGCTTAACGAAAATGATTGAAGACATCAATCGTATTTTCAAAATTAAAGCAACCCATAAAAATCTGAATTTTGAAGTGCTGATGGATGAGCAAGTTCCACAATATATTCGCTATGACTCCCTTCGTTTACAACAGATCATTAGCAATTTTATATCCAATAGTCTCAAATTTACAGAAAAGGGGAAAATTCAATTAGCTATTAATATTACAGAGAAACAGAACAATAGTTTTAAGTTAAGATTCTCTGTCAAAGACACAGGTATAGGAATAAAAGAAGGTTCAGTTGATAAAATCTTCCTTGCATTTGAACAAGCGGACGACGGTATCACTAAGAAATTTGGAGGTACTGGCTTAGGGTTGGCTATCGTGAAGCGATTAGCGAACTTATTAAATGGACAAATTGGCGCCAATAGTGAATACGGTAAAGGATCCGAATTCTTTTTTGAAGGTTGGTTTGAGGTTTCCTCTCAGGAACGTAAAGATGAAGTTAAAGAAGTACCAACCTATAACTCCTTTCCTAAATTTGAAAAACTCAAAGTGCTTGTCGCTGAAGACAATGACCTAAACTCCTTTATGTTGGCCCATATGCTACGCAGTTGGAACTGTGAAGTTGATATCGTAAAAAATGGACAACTGGCCTTAGAAAAAGTGGATAGTAATCATTATGACCTCATCTTGATGGATACGCATATGCCCATCATGAGTGGATTTGAAGCGATCAAAGAAATAAAAAACAGCAGTATTCCAGAAAAACACGGTATACCAATCATTACTATTTCAGCATCAGTTTTGGAACATGAACAAGCAGCAGCTTACCGTGCAGGAGCAGATGGTGTTATTGGAAAACCATTTGATCCTATCGAGCTTTACCAAAAAATTGTAGCCGTAACCACCAAAAACAAAAACATGAATTTGACAACTTGATAGCATTTGTCTCGATTAATTAAAATATTAATGTTAAATTCGTATAAATTATATTATAAATAGCTATGAACAAATTATTTATTATTCCGGTGCTAGCTTTAACCATTGGAATGACCTCATGTGGTGGAAATAGTGAGAAGAAAGAAGATAATTCAACTACAGATGCAGCAAGCAGCACGGAAGTGCCTGTTGAAACTGCTGAAAAAGTAGAAGGTATTGAAAATGTTACTTTAGCAAATGATTGGACTGTAGAATCAAATGATCAAATGCAATTCAATACCACATTAATCCGTGTAAAAGCTGGTGAGCCAGTAACATTAACATTGAAAAATGTAGGTTCTCAACCAAAAGAAGCAATGGGACATAACTTAGTCGTTTTGAAACCAGGTGTAGATATTGCTACTTTCGGTGGTGAAGCAGTTGCTGCGGTTGATAATGAATATATTCCAAAATCATCATTAACTTCTATCGTTGCTCATACTAAATTATTAGGTCCTGCAGAAGAAGATAAAATTACTTTTACTTTAGAAAAAGGTGTTTATCCATTCCTTTGTAGTTTCCCTGGACACTTTGGTATCATGCAAGGAAAAATCGTTGCAGAATAATTAGGATATACCTAAAAGCATACAAAAGCTCTCATTCGAGAGCTTTTTTTTATTTCCATACCCAAGCATTATCTTCCATGCTATTGCGAACCACCCAAAGCATCAGCTGCTTCCTAAGGCTATATGTTTAGGAGTAAGAACATATTTACTCCATCCTAAATAGCAAGCCTACCCGAGTCTTTAATCCAAAAGAACTGCGCGAATAGGCCTTAAAAAAACACAGCCTAGTTATCCTGATCCAAGGGCAATAAATCGGATCTGGTACGGACATCCTCCGCAATTTTACAAACCATATCCGAATCTGATCCGAAGGAGATCCAAACAAGATCCGCTGGAGTACTTCGCTAGTCACCCAAAATGTACGAATGCTAACATTCCTATCTACCTATGAATAGGAAGCTATTCCTTCAAAATATAAATTTTACTTTTCTAAGGAGATTGCACAAAATTTGACGCAAATACGAGGAATCAAATTGCTTAATTCTTAAATTTGGTTCGCTTAATAGTCAATTTAATAGTAAATTTGCGATACAAAAACAAAATAAAATTCTATGCAATACGACGTTATCGTAATCGGTAGTGGACCAGGCGGATATGTTGCTGCCATCCGTTGTGCTCAATTAGGTTTAAAAACAGCTGTTATCGAAAAATACAGCACGTTTGGTGGAACATGTTTAAATGTAGGTTGTATTCCTTCCAAAGCCTTATTAGATTCTTCAGAACATTTCCATAATGCTGCTCATAATTTTGAACAGCATGGTATCAACTTGAGCAGTCTAAGTATTGATATGAAAAAAATGATCGATCGTAAAAACGATGTTATCGCTCAAAATACGGCCGGTATTACTTACTTATTTAAGAAAAACAAAATCGATAGTTTCGAAGGATTAGGTTCTTTTGTTGACAAAAACAACATTAAAATCACAAAAACTGACGGATCTACGGAAACGATAACAGGTAAAAACATCATTATCGCAACCGGTTCTAAACCGACTGCACTTCCCTTTTTACCAATAGATAAGAAACGTATCATTACATCAACAGAAGCCTTAAACTTAAGCGAAGTTCCAAAACATCTGATCGTCATTGGCGGAGGAGTAATTGGTCTAGAGTTAGGATCTGTTTATGCGCGTCTAGGAGCAAAAGTTTCTGTTGTGGAATATGCCAAATCGATCATCGCAACTATGGATGGCGGATTAGGTAAAGAATTACAACGTGTGTTAAAGAAAAACCTAGGAATGGAGTTTTTCTTGGGCCATAAAGTTACTGGAGCTACTGCCAAAGGTAAAAAAGTAACGGTTACTGCCGAAGATGCTAAAGGACAAGCGGTATCTCTAGAAGGCGATTATTGTATCGTTGCTGTAGGTAGAACGGCATATGTAGATGGTTTAGGTTTAGAAAACATCGGTATTACTCCAGAAGAACGAGGTAACAAAATCACCGTAAACGATCATTTAGAGACTATCGTACCTGGTGTTTATGCGATTGGTGATGTAGTGAAAGGAGCCATGTTAGCGCATAAAGCGGAGGATGAAGGTATTTATGTTGCAGAGCGAATCGTTGGTCAAAAACCACATATAGACTATAATTTAATTCCAGGTGTTGTTTATACTTGGCCAGAAGTTGCTTCGGTAGGTAAAACAGAAGAGCAATTGAAAGAAGCAGGAAAAAAATTCAAATCGGGAAGTTTTTCATTTAAAGCATCAGGACGTGCAAAAGCATCAGGTGATACCGATGGTTTTGTGAAAGTATTAGCCGATGCCGATACGGATGAAGTGTTAGGTGTTCACATGATCGGCCCACGCGCTGCGGATATGATTGCAGAAGCTGTCGTAGCGATGGAATACCGTGCTTCAGCAGAAGATATCGGTAGAATATGCCATGCACACCCTACATTTACAGAAGCCTTGAAGGAAGCTGCTTTAGCTGCTACAGCGAATAGAGCCATCCACGCATAAGGATCATGTAATAAATAATATAAAAAAAGGCAAACCTAGGTTTGCCTTTTTTTATGGGAATAGCTAAATTACAGCATGAATTTTTACACCAGAAAATGGGTAAAGCCTGAAGACTTAAACCCCAATGGCTCCTTATTCGGAGGCACACTACTACGATGGATTGATGAAGAAGCGGTTATTTACGCCATCGTCCAATTAGGTAATCCACACGTAGTCACGAAATACATTTCGGAAATAAATTTTATCAGCTCTGCAAAGCAAGGAGATATTATCGAATTAGGTATTGAAGCGACTCAATTTGGCACAACTTCGCTAACCATGCGATGCGTGGTGCGTAATAAGATCAGTAAAAAAGAAATCCTTTCGATTGAAAAACTCGTTTTCGTAAACCTAGATAAGGAAGGTAATCCTTGCCCACACGGGAGAACAGAAATTACCTATGCCTATATGGGAATAGAAAACGCAGGAAAATAATGGGATTAGGCCGATTTATGCTGATTAATATCTTTTTTTAGATCACGTTCCACCCAAAAGGAAACAAATGGGATTAAACTTATGAAGAAATATTTCAACACACGTTGAATAGACCAATGGTAAGTTTGCCAACAAGCTATTAATAGAATCACAAATAATACCACTAAGAAGCCATGTATACTACCTACAATACGAACCGCATCAGGTATTCCTGCGAAGTATTTTAACGGCATGGCAATTAGAAACAAAATAACGGTAGATATGGCTTCCCATAATGCAACTTGTTGAAATATACGTAACATAGCGTTTTATTAATGAACTTCGCAAAGAACGCTAAAAACCTTTGCTATTAAAAGTTGAATTTCAGGAACTGACTAGGATATGACAGTATAGAGGTTTAAAGGGGCAATTCGATAAAAGAATTGGCCTGACTAAATAAAAAATGTGTATTTTTGGTACATTGTATTAGCAAACATAACGACAATTAATATTTATGAATTACGACATTATTGTTATTGGTAGTGGTCCAGGCGGTTATGTAGCTGCCATTAGAGCTTCTCAATTAGGGTTCAAAACGGCTATTATCGAGCGTGAAGCATTAGGAGGAATCTGCCTTAACTGGGGTTGTATCCCGACAAAAGCACTTTTAAAAAGTGCCCAAGTATTCGAATATTTAAATCATGCTGCCGATTATGGTATTAAAGTGAATGGTGGAGAAGCAGACTTTGACGCCATTGTGAAAAGAAGTCGTGGTGTAGCAGATGGCATGAGTAAAGGTATACAGTTCTTGATGAAGAAGAATAAAATCGACGTCATTATGGGAACTGCAAAAATAAAAAAAGGTGGTAAGATTGAAGTGAAAGCTGCCGATGGTACTACAAAAGAATATAGTGCTAAACACACTATTTTGGCCACTGGAGCTCGCTCTAGAGAACTTCCTAATTTGCCACAAGATGGTAAAAAAATAATCGGCTACCGCCAAGCAATGAATTTACCTAAACAGCCTAAATCTATGGTTGTGGTGGGTTCTGGTGCTATTGGTGTGGAGTTCGCTTATTTCTACAATGCTATTGGAACAAAAGTTACGATTGTAGAATTTATGGATCGTATAGTACCTGTAGAGGATGAAGAAATCTCAAAACAATTGGAGAAATCTTTGAAAAAAGCTGGAATCAATATATTAACCAAATCTGAAGTTCAATCGGTAGATACGAAAGGCGAGTTAAGCAAAGTAAATATTAAGTCTGATAAGGGAACAGAGGTTATCGAAGCTGAAGTTGTTTTATCTGCAGTGGGAATTACGCCTAATATCGAAAATTTAGGCTTAGAAGAAGTTGGCGTAAAAACGGACAAAGGTCGTGTATTGGTTGATGATTTCTATAAAACAAACATCGATGGGGTATATGCTATTGGCGATATTGTAAAAGGTCAAGCATTGGCTCACGTGGCATCCGCTGAAGGAATTACCTGTGTTGAAAAGATTAAAGGATTGCATGTTGAAGCTATTGACTATAATAACATCCCAGGCTGTACCTATTGTTCACCAGAAATTGCTTCTGTTGGATATACCGAAAAAGCAGCTAAAGAAGCGGGTTATGATATTAAAGTCGGTAAATTCCCATTCTCAGCATCCGGAAAAGCATCTGCTGCAGGAGCAAAAGATGGTTTTGTAAAGGTTATTTTTGATGCTAAATATGGTGAATTCCTAGGTGCACATTTAATTGGCGCCAATGTGACAGAAATGATTGCTGAAGTGGTGGTTGCTCGTAAATTAGAAACAACTGGTCATGAAGTATTAAAAGCTGTACATCCTCACCCTACAATGAGTGAAGCGATTATGGAAGCGGTTGCAGATGCTTATGGTGAAGTTATTCACTTATAAGAACGCAACAAAACTTATATAAAACAGGGGATATCTTTGGATATCCCCTGTTTTTTTTGAGCTCTTATTCCTAATTTTTTTCACAATTATTTAGCATTATTTTAATTGATGTTTCTTAATACATGGCTATTTTCGACTACAAAATAGTTAAGAAATGAATACCATTATTTTAGTGCTGGGATCAACCAATGACGAAAAAGGAAATTTATCAGTGATGGCTCAAGATCGATTGACCTGTGCATGGCAACTCGCAAAAGAGAATCCTACAATTAAAGTGATTTGTACCGGGGGCTTCGGCGAGCGATTTAACCCTACCTTAAAAGCACATAGTGAATATGGAAAACAATTTTTAATCGGTTTAGGCTTAAAAAATGAACAGTTTTTACCCTATTCCTTATCGACCAATACGATAGAGGATTTTAAATTAGCCCTTCCCATACTCCATACGCATAATCCAGATTGTTTAATCATCATAAGTTCTGATTTTCATATGGCTAGGGTTAAGCTATTAGCAGAACGAATATTACTAGGTTTCAATCCCCTATTTATCTCTGCGAAATCCAGCTTGTCGGACTTGGACTTAAAACCCCTCATCCTTCATGAGAAAAAAGCCATTTCCTTACTGTATGAGCGCAATTTTGATTTTTAAGTACAACTATTTAGCTTATTTCTTTTTCCAAATTTTCTCTGCCCAGCGACCTACAAACCAAAAGGACAATGCTAAAATTAAAAAGAAAATAGTTCGATTGATATTATCCCAAAGGTATTCGACAAATCGAGTGTACAGGTTGATAATAAAAAAGATAAAGCCAATATCTCTTGAAGCATGATCTTTGGTTTTCAAACCATAAATCGCTAAACCTAAGGATATAGCGATACCCAACAGTCCCCAATAAAAGATTTCGTATTGACGTATTTGGGTCCATTTTTCAAAATCACTATAATTTCCAAAAATCGACAAGCACCATAAAGCAATCATGCTGTATAACAATCCAATCACATAAGATGTGGATTGAAAAGCTTGCAGTACTTTTATTTTGGGTTGAAGGAAAAACGCAAATGCAGTCAGAAGGAATCCAAATATGGTAAACCGTAAGGGGTAATTCATGCCCCAAAACCTAAAGCCCCAATTACTGTGATAGGCCGTCTCGGTAGCAAACCAAATTCCTAAGGCTACAAGCGTAAATACCCAGATGAGCTTTGAATTTAATTTGATGGAAAGTACTGCATATATAACAATGGAAAGTAAAAACAAGAGGCTATAATGCGTTTCGTTACGATCGAGAATTTGACCTAAAAAACCTATACAAGCTGCCGTAGAAAATGAGCCCGCGAGCATGAGGGTCTCATTAGAAAATGTTTTATCGGGGTTTTTCTGTTTAAATCGAAATCCTAAAGCATAAAACAAGATGGCTAGACCAGCAAAAAATAAACAAAACACCACATTTGGGGTATCGTAAAATTGTTGGACTAATTGCTCTAAGTAATCATCAGAAAACAAGGAAATCACCGCAAATATCATGGATGCGAGTGCGATCCAGAAGGCATATCTAGCCAATACGCCCCATTCAAAACCTTTATCATCTAAATTGTGAATTAATTCTTTGGCTTTATCTTCGTTTATTAATTGTTGTTCTTGCCAATGTTTAACAGCACTTTCAATTACTTCTCGTTCGTTTTTAGTTACATCGAATTTATTCACTTGCGCATAATTAGTAAATTAAAGGTAATACTTTTCATTTCAGTCTCATAATCTAAAGTTTAGGGGCTTGCATACTCTTCCGTCAATTTAAAAATCAGTAACTTTGCACATTCCAAAAATTAGTTTAATGGCTGAACAAAAAGCAATAGATTTAGGAGAACAGCAGGAAGTAGAAGTATTTGGTGCTCGTGTCCATAATCTAAAAAATATTGATGTATCCTTTCCAAGAAATGAACTTGTTGTAATAACAGGTTTGAGCGGTAGCGGAAAATCTTCTTTAGCATTTGATACGATTTATGCTGAAGGTCAACGTCGTTATATGGAGACCTTTTCGGCTTACAGTCGTCAATTTTTGGGTGGGATGGAGCGCCCTGATGTGGATAAAATATCCGGATTAAGTCCTGTCATCTCTATTGAACAGAAAACTACGTCTAAGAACCCAAGGTCAACCGTGGGGACGATCACTGAAATTTACGACTTTTTACGTTTGTTATTTGCTCGTGCTGGAGAAGCATTTTCCTATGTATCGGGCAAAAAAATGGAACGTATGTCGGATGATGAGATTACGGATCGAATATTAAAAGATTTTGATGGGGAAGGGATTTATATTCTTGCCCCAGTGGTAAAGGGACGTAAAGGCCATTATCGGGAGTTATTCGAACAGATTCGTAAACAAGGATACACGAAAGTTCGTGTAGATGGTGAAATATTGGATTTGGTTGCTAAAATGCAAGTGGATCGATATAAAATCCACGATATAGAAATTGTAGTGGATCGAATTGTTGTAGAAAGCGAATCCCGAAAGCGTTTGTATTCTTCCATTGGACAGGCTTTAAAAACCGCAAAGGGGATTATAAAAATTGCAAATAAGGAAAATAAAGAACAGTTTTTTAGCCGGTACTTGATGGATGCGGAGTCTGGAATATCTTATGATGAACCGCAGCCAAACACCTTTTCTTTTAATTCTCCTTATGGTGCTTGTCCTAAGTGTGATGGATTGGGCTATATCTATGAAATAGATAAAAATATTGTTATTCCAGATCGTAGTTTAAGCATACAAAAAGGAGCTATTGTCCCGCTTGGGCCGCTGAGAGAATCGTGGAACTTCGCCGTATTAAAAGCTATTGCCAAGAAATTTGATTTCTCGTTAACGGCTTCTATCGATAAACTTCAGGAAGATACCATTGATATGCTACTTTTTGGAGCTGAAGAGCCTATTTCATTAACAGTATCCTACGGAACCTATGGTGCCCGGGAATATGCGGTACAATTTCAAGGCGTTTTCAAAATGCTGGAAGAAATGAGTGCTAAACAACAGGAAGATGGGCAGGCATTGGATGATTTTCGCACACAAGTTGTTTGTCCTTCTTGTCATGGCGCGAAACTTAAGAAAGAATCTCTACACATCAAGATAGATCAAAAAAATATTGCTGAACTAGCTGAATTAGATATCGTCGCTTTGAACGAATGGTTCGAAGGAATTGAGGAACGATTATCGGATCGTCAAGTTATCATAGCAACGGAAATTATCAAGGAAATAAAGACTAGAATTGGCTTTTTATTGGATGTAGGGTTAAATTACCTGACCTTAAACCGAAGCTCGAAAAGTCTTTCTGGTGGTGAGGCTCAGCGCATTCGTTTAGCGACGCAAATCGGCTCGCAGCTGGTAAACGTACTTTATATTTTGGATGAGCCAAGTATTGGGCTTCATCAACGAGATAATGAACGATTGATTAAAGCTTTAAAAAACCTACGTGATATTGGTAATTCCGTGTTAGTCGTGGAGCATGATAAAGACATGATCATGAATGCGGATTATGTGATCGATATGGGTCCGGCTGCAGGAATTCATGGGGGTAGAGTGGTTGCTCAAGGTACGCCGAAGCAACTCATGAAAATGCATACGCTTACTACGGATTACATCAATGGAACTAAAGCGATTCAAATTCCTGAAGTGAAAAGAGCAGGAAATGGACATACGCTTTCCTTAAAGGGTGCAAAAGGACATAATTTAAAGAATGTAAGTATTGATATTCCTTTAGGCAAATTAGTATTGGTAACAGGTGTTTCGGGTTCTGGAAAATCCAGTCTAATCACCAATACCTTATACCCTATTTTAAATCATCATTTTTTTAGGGCTAAAGCAAAGCCTTTGCCGTACGACAAAATAGAAGGTTTAGACCAGGTGGATAAGGTGATTGAAATTGATCAATCGCCAATAGGAAGAACGCCACGTTCAAACCCTTCAACCTATACGGGCGTATTTTCAGACATCCGTGCCTTGTACGTACAATTGCCTGAAGCAAAAATAAGAGGCTATAAACCCGGTCGGTTTTCTTTCAACGTGAAAGGTGGCCGCTGCGAGACTTGTCAAGGTGCTGGAATGAAAATTATTGAAATGAATTTCCTTCCTGATGTGCAGGTTCCTTGCGAAACGTGTCATGGCAAACGATACAATCGGGAAACCTTGGAAGTAAGGTATCGTGGAAAATCCATTTCTGATGTCTTAGACATGAGTATCGATGAGGCCGTTTCCTTTTTCGAAAATATACCTACGATCTATCGTAAGATTAAAACCTTACAGGATGTTGGGCTTGGTTACATTACTTTAGGTCAGGCTTCTACTACCCTATCTGGTGGTGAAGCTCAACGGGTTAAACTGGCTACCGAATTATCTAAAAAAGATACTGGAAAAACCTTTTACATCTTAGATGAACCGACTACAGGTTTGCATTTTGAAGATGTAAATGTATTGCTGGGTGTCATCAATCGATTGGTAGACCGTGGCAATACCATTTTGGTCATCGAACATAATATGGATATGATTAAGGCTGCAGATTGGATTATCGATATGGGACCTGAAGGTGGAATGAATGGTGGTCAATTATTGTTTCAAGGTACGCCTGAGGAACTAATAAAACAAACAAATAGCGAGACAGGTCGGTTTCTGAAATTAGAAATGGACTAACCGCGATAAGGTATAGAAAAGGAAAACGCCCAACAGAACGAATTCTGCTGGGCGTTTTTATGACTGAAGTTTTGTATTTATCGCTTATGAAGCGGAAACTTCATTATTGATAAAGCTGGTTGAATAACATCTTAAAGGTACCATGACTTTGTGCCCTATTCGTTGCTTCAGGTCCAATAGCAATTAATTTTCCTTTTCCTAGGTTAGAAACTAGCCCTATACTCACGCCTTTTAAATAATGTTGCCCGTGAGCCCATCCACTTAATAACGATTGTTCTGTGGTAATTTCTCCTAAAGAGTATAAATCTTTGGTTTCTTTAAATTTAAAGACCGGACTATTATTGAAAACGATATTCACCTCTTTTTTCAACCCGTAGTTTTCGGGAAGATTGGGATGCAAGCTAGCTTTTAAAATACTGGTCGGAATGTAATATTTGATATTGGATAGCTTTACGCTTTTCCCCTCTTTATTTAACTCCATTAACGGGTTTTCTACCGGTAGATTAAAATGATATACCAATTCTGAAGAGGATCCTATGGTTATAATTTTCCCTCCGGCTTCTACATACTTTTTCAATACTGGAATGGATTGGTCTACACTAATGGCTCCTAACGTATACCGCAAACTATCTGGCACTAAATCCTTAGCAGGCATACGACTTGCTCTAGTAGCTTCGGTACTTGGTATTCCTGGCCCTATAAATAATAAGACATCGTATTTAGCAATGTGGTTCTGATCAACATCTTGTGGATAGAACAGCTCATAATCATACCCATATTGTTCCAATATCCACCTTACCCATCCGGAGGGCATAGATCCTCCATATTGATCGTACAAACCAATTTTTAGGGATTTCACAGGTTTTAATTCTTTAGGCTTTGCTGGGTAAGGTTTGATGATTAAGGCATTTTTTGAAGCATAAGCCTTCAACGGAGCGGCTGCTTTTGCTTCCACATAGAAATCTTTGCTCTCTAAATCCCGAAATACCTTATACCCATCTTTTAAAAGTTTATTTACTAAGGTAAATGCATCATTTGCTTTGGCATTGATCTGATACCCAAACTTACTTTTAGGGAGTGTTAAGGAAGGGGGTTCTATAAAATCACCAGGAGCTAATTTTTGAAATGGACCGTTTAACTCTTCGAAAACGCGATCATACTGCAGCCCCATTTGCAGGGCTAAAGTCCATCCTGCTGCATCGTAAGGTCTGATCGGTGGACCTCCTTCATAGGCTACATCATGGGGATGGTCCTGAGCTTCAAACATATCGATGACCTGCGGTCGGAAGGCTTGATTGGTTTTTACAATGATGGAATGCTTAGGATATTGCACGCCTCCGTATTCAAATGCTTCAGTCGCCTGATAGGCATATACCCCAGATTTACTTAGCGCATTGACAAACTTGATAGCTGTTCCAAAATCATCCTGATCTGCCGATATAATGTAAGCTCTTGCATCTCTATTCTTCGGATTTTTATAGATATCTTCGTAATAACTATTCGGAATGATGGTAGAACGGTAAAAAGAATTATTTTCCGCTACTTTTACCTTTCCGCTTTTGAGGTCTGAATCGTAATTCTTTTTTAGTTGATCTGCATATTTGGAATAGTTAGTCCAATGATCTTGATTACCACGATCGATAGCGTTTTTACCTGCCTTATAAAAGTTATAAAGCAATTTATCGCCATTCCTGGAGGCATAATCTAATATGGCTAAATTTAATGAAACAGAATAATCGATAGACTTTTTAAAGTTCCAGGCTTGAGGAGCAACTGGAAATGGTAATCCATTTCTAGGTACTTGACGCTCTGCAACTAATGGAATTTCTGACGGGGTAGGATTTCCTGTTATTTCAGTCAATATACCGATCATGTTATGAAAATAGGGGGCTGTTCTTAAGCCGCCATTCCACCAAGTAGAAAATCCAGATTGATCCATGCGTACATATCCAGGTTTGCCTTCTTGATGTAATCGATCGATCATCGAAAATCCAACTCCATCTATCCCTGTAACGACTAAGGGGTCGAATACATGATTAAATGGATCTCGGTAAGGTGGCCCTGCGACAACGGTACCATCTGGAGACGTTTGGTGATGATTGTAGATTATTTGAGGTAACCAATCGATATAAACCACCTTCGCAAAATTGCTTGCCTCCTTCATATTGAACATAAAGAAGTCGCGGTTATTGTCATGACCTACATATTTATGGTATAGGCGAGGTATAGCCATATTCCGTTTGGTTTTATCCTCATATTGCATATACCAATCAGCAAGCAAATCTTGTCCATCAGGATTAACATGCCACATCAATATAACCACCTTATCCAAGTAATTCTTAATTTCTTCTTCTTGACTGCTGGTCAATTGATACAGGGTTTCTATTAATTGATGTGAACCTACAGTCTCATTTGAGTGCATTCCTCCATCGATCCATACAATTGGTTTACCTACTTTAGAGAGTTGCTTGGCTTGTTCTTCAGTTAGCCCTTCTGCTCTTCCTAATTGTTGGGAAATCTTTCGATAGTCTTCTACTTTTGCTAAATTCTCCGGAGATGAAACGATGAGTAAATATTGTTTTCTTCCTTCTTCGGTCAAACCAGCTTCTTGTATTTTTACTCGATTTGATTCCTTGGCAACTGTTAGAAAATAAGATTCCATCAGTTTATAATTCGCCAACATATAATCATCTCCAATATCAAATCCAAAATGCGCCTTTGGGCTTGTTACTTCTTGTGCAGAAATACTGCTTGCTACCCCAATAAACAATGCTATTAGGGAAGCCTTTGCCTTATTCATCCTCATCCGATTACTTCTTGTTTTTAACATGTGTTTCTAACCACTGGTGTTGTTCCCAAAAGGTATGTAAAACACCTTCTCTACTCCGATAACCATGAAACTCTTTTGGCAACATAACTAAACGCACCACACCTCCATGGCCTTTAATAGCAGCATATAAACGCTCACTTTGAATTGGGAATGTGCCTGAATTTTCATCATCCATGCCATGGGTCAAGAGTAAAGGTTTTTTGATTTTAGGAGCATATGTAAATGGAGACATGGCATCGTAAACTTCCTTGGCCTGCCAATAAGTACGTGCTTCTCCTTGGAATCCAAAAGGCGTTAGCGTACGGTTATATGCTCCACTGCGTGCAATTCCTGCTGCAAATAAATCGGTATGCGCTAAT
Source organism: Sphingobacterium sp. HJSM2_6 (assembly GCF_049316305.1). Taxonomy (NCBI): domain Bacteria; kingdom Pseudomonadati; phylum Bacteroidota; class Sphingobacteriia; order Sphingobacteriales; family Sphingobacteriaceae; genus Sphingobacterium; species Sphingobacterium sp. HJSM2_6. The sequence continues at coordinate 48,307 of NZ_JBMOXB010000018.1, read as the reverse complement.
AAATTAGCCGTCATAAAGGCGCCATAGGAATGCCCTCCTACGGCAATTCTATTCCTATCTGCAACTCCTAGATCCACAATGTAATCAATTAATGCTACCGCATTATCTTCGATTTGTTGGATAAAAGTATCATTTGGTTCGCTGTTTCCCTCCCCTACAATTGGCATATCTGCTTGATCTAACACCGCATACCCTTGAGTCACCCAATACACGGGTGATCTGAAAGCCAAACGTGGAAAACGATGTGGCGACCCTTTTACTTGGCCTGCCGCTTCTTTCGTTTTAAATTCCCTTGGATAAGCCCATATTAATACTGGAAGTGGCTTATCGCCCTTTTTAAAATCGGCGGGTACATACAACGAAGCCGAAAGGCTTAATCCATCTTTTCTAGGGTAGGAAAGCAGGGATTTCTTCACATTAGCCAAGGAAGGATATGGATCTTGAAAAGTGCTGATTTGTTGTTCTTTCTTTTTCTTTAAATCGATAGCAAAGACATTCGGTGCTTCTTTTGCCGATTCTCTTGCTACATAGAGCAAACCGGTATTGTTAAAAAATAGCGGTTCTTCATAATAATTCCTTTTGGATTTGTATAAGGTATCCTGTTTACCTTTGAGTACATCCCATTTCAAGATGAAAGGTCTATCGCCTTCGGCTGAAGCTCCTAATCCCTGGGTAAAAACAGCTCCTTTCCCATCGCTTAGTAATAATCCTTTGGAATTACTGATAAACGTTCCTGGATCGGTATAGGTGTCTTCTGATTTTCGAGTAGCCAACACTTTAATTAGTGTACCTTTCTCCGCATCTACTAAACTTAACTTCGAGGAGCGATCTTTTCTCCATGATTCAGCTACGATAGCAAATTGTTCTGACCATTGAACATCTCTAATTCGGTAAGATCCTGAATAAATTTTCTTCGCATTGGATACTTCAAACGGAGCAGACAGCGCAAATAATTCATCGCGAACGTCTGTTTCCGTTGCTGGATTTCCTTTATCCTTAGCAACAATATATAAGATTTCAGCAGGCTTATCTTTACGCCAGTCAAAACTTCTTGGCCCTTCGATTACCGCATCAAAACTGGAAGGTAAATTATCTGCTAATGGTTGTGTATAGACTGTTTTCACCAATTGGCCTGCACTTGTATAAATGCTAATTTCTTGCGGAAATAATGGAATAGGTACTAGGTAAGAATATGGTCTTACTACGCGTTGTACAAGGATAAAAGCGCCATTTGGCGAGTAATCAACTTTACTAAACACCCCTTTTACTCCGATAGGCTTTGCGACAGCATTTAAATCTACTTCAACCAATTGAGAAGATAGATAATATTCCATCAATTGTTCATCGTATGCATTGGCGAGTAGGTTTTGATAGGTTCTGGAGGGGGTAACTCCGCCTAAATTCTCTTGAACAATTGGACCTGAAGGTACTGGATTAAACACAGGCAGCTGTCCTCGGTCACTAATCACTTGCTGTACCAATAAACTCGAACCATCTGCATTCCATTGCATGGTATGTCCATAAGTATCGTTGACTTGAGTCAAGATTTTCTTGGCCGATTTACTATTCAAATCCACTACCCAAAGTTCTGTATCTGTTAAGGATTTATTTAAAAAAGCAAATAACCCTTCCTTCGATGACCATAATACATCGGACAATTGCAAATTACTTGGCAATCCAGCAATAGAAAACTCTTGATTTGTCTTTAGATCACGAACCAGCACTTGTTTATATACACCAGGATGCTCAGCAACCGTGGTATTAGTCAAGGGATTTATCCGTAAACCTGCAACGCCAAGTACAGGCTGTGAAATCTGTTCAATGGTTTGATATCCTGGCGCTTCCAACAACAGCATATAGCGACCATCCTTACTAAACTTTTGCACCGGAATTTGTGCAGCATCTACTAAATCAACTATACCCTTAGGCGGTAATTGATACTTAATAGCTTCTTGCGCTTGATTGGTCTGGGCAATCAATAAAAGAGCCATCAAAACACTTGATTTCAACGCTAGTTTGATCATCGTATTATTTTTTCTTATAAAATTCATCAGCATCTAAATTAAGTTTGATCATACAATTTTTCGGCATATAGACCATATGGCCTGCTTCATAATAAGTAAAAGAGACTTGCTTACTTTGTTCTGGTCTCAAATTCATATGTTTAAACACGTATTCTGCAGCATGGTATGGCGTTGCCAAATCATAATAGCCTGCGATAACCCATACTTTTAAGTCAGGATTTTTAGCCATCGCTTGTCGCAGCAACTCCGAAGCATTTAAATATTTATTTTGAACGTTATTATAATTCCATGGATGCACTGATCCGGAGAAATCATAAGGCAAATCATTTTTATAGTTCAATTCCGCACGTAGAATATGGTTTAATGCTGACGCAAATGTACCTGCAGTTTTTCCTGCGGGGTCAAATTCGGTTCGCTCTCCTGTATCATCATAATCTCTTCCCACACTGCGACTATCTAAACGACCAACTGTAATACCCTCATCCCTACGCAATTCTTTACAGAATTTATGAATATTGATTCTTAGGTTAGTCTCTTTAATATAAGCCGCAGATAAACCCGTGTATCTAGCTAATTTACGAGTAATCTCTTCAAATTCCTGATCGGTGATATCAGAGCCTTTATTTAAAGCCAATAAGTACTCCGTATTCGCAAAATGTTCTACTTCCTTCAATGTAGCTTGAAGATCTTTCTGCAAGTCCTCGTCCAATTGTTTATGGTAAAAAGCCGTAGCAGTGTAGGTTGGTAAAAATAAGTGGTAAGGTAAATCATTCCCTATTTCGAAGCGGGCAGTTTGCATATTCAAAATGGAACTAAGCATAATTACTCCGTCGAAATACATACTATAGCGATTCTGCATGTATTGCACTAAACCTGCCGCACGTGGAGTGCCATAACTCTCTCCCATGATATACTTTTTCGAATTCCAACGCTCGTATTTAGTCACATATAAGCGCATAAAATCAGCTACTGATTGTACATCTTCTACAAATCCGTGAAATTGTTTTGGATCCTCTCCCGTTACAGCACGACTATAGCCTGTTGATATGGGGTCGATAAATACCATATCCGTTTTATCTAACCAAGTTTCAGGGTTATCTGTATAATCGTAAGGATAAGCGGCGTCACCTCCATCGGTCAACACGGGACGCTTTGGTCCCATAAATCCTAAATTTACCCATACCGATGCCGATCCAGGTCCACCATTGAATGCAAAGGTGAGCGGTCGGTTTTTGTCGGGAGAATTCGCGATATATGCCATGAAAAACACGTTACCTTTTGGATTTCCCTCCTCATCTTTCAATTGAATATAACCAGATTGCGCCGTATAAGAAAGTGTTCCTTTACGCAGTTTGGCAATATGTTTGGTTTCAACTACATCGGGTATAAACATCGAATTCGAAGTAACTACCGTCGAATCTAATGGAATGGAAACAGCACTTTTCGATTTACTATATTGCGGCCCTTTAGGAATGACAGGCGCTAAACTTTGCGCCTGTAAATTCCCGAAGAATATAATTACTGCAATGATGGTAGCTATGCTTAATTTTATCATATTCTTCATCTTTGTTAATCGTTATTTTCCATTTCTTTATTTAATATCAATTCATCACTTGGAATAGGCAATATATAAGCAGGATCATCGGAAGCAATTGCTTGAATAGCATGTTGACTTTTTGCAGGAATTGTTAATCCTAAGCGCATCAAATCCCCATTACGAATTCCTTCGCCTAAAAACTCTATCCTACGCTCTTCAATTATCCGCTCTAAAAATGCTGTTGCATTGGCAAAATCAGCAGTAGCTAACGATTCACCTTCATTAGACCTCCCATAAACCGCATTAAATAAACTAAGCGATCGGCTATCAATACTTTGTGTACTTCTTGCTAGCGCTTCCGATAAATTCAACAATACTTCTGCATAGCGAATTACAGGCACATAGTCCAAATAAGGCGAAGCTTGATTAAACTTCGATAACCATACTTTTCCAGTACGTGAACCCAATACTGTCAGTCCTTTTCGGGCATCCGTTGCTTTCCAATTGCTAGAAGCATAAATACCTTCTATCTTATTCAATGAATATTCACCAGCCCCATTACTTGTGCTCGTTCCTCCATCGCCTGTACCAGGTAAATAATATCGAGAGATTGCTGATCCTGGATTGTCGTTACTTGTAAATGGCATCGAGAAAATCGATTCATTGCTTGTATATGGTGATTTAAAAACATTCGCCACATTCGCTTCCAATTTATTAGCGACACCAGATCCAGCCACTAATGTTCCCGTGGATGGAACTATTTTATTCGCTTCCGTGATAACTTTCGGGTAATCTCCTATACTAAGATACACCCTAGTTTTCAACGCTATGGCCGTATTTTTATGGGCACGCGAAGTATTTAAAAATGCAGAAGAATACGTGCTTGGCAGGTTTTGTTCCGCAAAATCAAGATCTTCAATAATCTGTGCATAAGTTTCCGCAACCGAGCTTCGTTTTAACGAATAGTCACCAGGGCCCGTATTCCCTTTCAATCGTAAAGGCAATCCTGGCTTACTTCCATTAGCATCCCAATAAGGGCGTGCATACATTTGCAATAAATAATAATAAGCCACTGCCCGTACTAGCTTGGCCTCAGCACGATAAGCATTCGCCACGTCTGCTTGCAATACCGCATCGCCACCCTGATCTAATCCATCCAGAAACACATTCACGCGATTAATTGCAGCATAACCTGCCACCCAGATATTAGTAACATCTGAAGTAGTGGTTTGCGGCAACATAGAATACATCGTTGCTCCAGATGCTGCGTTCATATTACTACAGTGAAACTCTCCAGTTCGCACATCTGATATAATCGTGTACCAACTTCCTAAAAAGTTGCCTGCTTTTAAGCCTGAATATAAACCATTAACCTGATTTAATATCCTTTCAGGGGTGCTGAATGCCGTTCCATCCGTAATATAGGTGCTAGGTTCAGGATTTAGCCATTCGGTTTTTTTACAACTAGCTAAAAACAATGAACAACCTGCCGTAAATAATATAATATGTTTCCTAGTTTTCATCTTTCCTCTATTTAAAATGTCCATTAAAATCCTACAGTTACACCAAAAGTTATGGTACGCGCATTAGGTCCTTGATTCTTATCAATACCCTGTCTGATGGCATTATTTCCATTGGTGGTGATATCCGGGTCATATCCCGTATAGTTCGTCCATAGTGCTAAGTTTTGTCCACTAACATACATCCGAACATTACTTAGATTAGCTTTACTTACCCAAGCCTGTGGTAAGGTATAAGCCAACATGACATTCTTTAGTCTTAAATAATCTGTAGAACTCACATTATGTGTAAGTGGAAGGGTATTCCCGTTAGATACATTATCATTATTTACCACTCGAGGAATATCGGTTTCGTCCCCCGGATTTTGCCACCTATCCATCATATCTACCGAATTGTTCCAAAACCTTAAATCCCTCATTGTACCCTGATTTCCATTCATCATATATCCACCCAATTGGTAAGTCAACAAGATATTTAAGTCAAAATTTCCGTAAGAAAAATTATTAGTCCATCCACCAAACACAGTCGGAGCTGTCGTTTTAAATGGTTTTGCATCATCGGCAGGCGTTATAGCACGAGCTCTCGTACCATCTTCATATTCCCATTGATACTTTACCGCATTGGTCGTAGAAATACTTTGTTGATAAAGCACCTTTCTTCCATCGCCATCTATAAATATTCTTCTACCTGTCGCTGGATCTACTCCTGCCGTTTCAATTGCGTACAACATTCCTGCAGCATATCCAGGCATCGTAATATTCATCCCATCCAGTGTACCAGTAATGATGCTTGGCACACCATTCGCCAAAGACACGACCTCGTTTTTATTGGTAGTTATGTTGAAAGAACTATTCCAAGAGAATTTTTCCTTTTTGATTGGAGATCCCGATAAAGTAAATTCAATACCACTGTTAAACATTTCACCAACGTTTTGTAGAATGGAGTTTGCTGTACTATTCGGAATACCCACAGATGGAGGAAGTGGAACCGCAAATATCAACCCATCAATATTATTTTTATAATACCCTATCTCACCAGTAATTGCACTATTGAACAAACCAAAATCAACACCTATATCAAACTTTTTACTGGTTTCCCATTGCAATTCATTGTTTCCTGTAATCGAATATGCCAAGCCAGATTGCCCACCATACAAAACTGCAGAATAGGTATTCAAAGCACCAAAATCGCCCAATCCACCAACATTACCCACTTTTCCATAACTGCTTCTCAATTTGAAAGCATTTAATTGTTTTCCCAAGGCACTCTCCTGCCAAAAAGATTCCTTCGCTAAATCCCAGCCACCTGAAATACCCCAGAAAACCCCACGTTTATTATTAAAACCTAAGGCTGAATATTCATCTTGACGTAGATTTGCTGTCAAGAAGTACTTTTTCTGAAAATCGTATTGTGCTCTGGAGAATAATGAATATAAGTAGTTGTTAATTTCCTGATTATCGGTACGGTAATCAAACACATTTTGCCAACCCCCTTGAATATTGCTGTAATGTGGATCCGTTTGCCCTGTGCGTTGCAAACCAAACATAGAACCTGTCGTTTTTTGTTGTTCCTGACCCAACAATAGACTGATACTATGGTCCTCAAACTTCTTATCCAAGCTCAATGTATTGGTCCAAACCCAACGTTCCCGTTTCGAATTAACACTGCTGGCAGATCCGTTCGTTGCAATAGCTTCACCACTGATCGGTGCAGAATAATTATCATAATTTACATATCGATAATCAATACCATAAATGGATTTATAAGTCAACCAAGAAAGGGGTTTAATTTGGACATACGCATTCGACTGAATATTATTTCCAGTATTATTAGAATAATTATTATCCAAGGAAACCACCGCATTGTAAAAGCCTAATCGCGACTGGTTTAGGTGGCCTTCATTATCCATTAGGCCCAAAAAACCATTTGAAGTATAATTGTAACTACCGTCATTATTATATGGACCAACGATAGGCGCAGAGATTAAGGCTAGTCGTCCCATGGCACCAGAAGATGAGGAAGACTGGAAAGATCCTGAAGATCCACCACCTGTGGCCATTGCGGTAAGGTTATTTTCATTAGCGAAGTTCAATTTAACACCGAGTTTCAACCAATTGGTTGTTTGGTTATCGATATTAAACATCGCGGACTTGCGTTTAAATCCATTTTTTTGAAATATTCCCTCTTGGTCTACAAAAGAAGCAGATCCATAATAATTGGTCGTTTCGGATGCTCCCGAAATATTGACATTGTGGCTTTGGGAAGCTCCCGTTTGATAGATGTAATCATACCAATTGGTGTTTATTGTATTCCCATTTGCATCTTTACTAAATCCATAATAATTGCTATTATCATTGAATGTACCGTCATTTTTTAAGGCTTCATTTTTTATCTCGACATATTGCTCTGCATTCAATAACTGAGGCAATCTATTGGCCGTTGAATAACCTAACCAACCATCATAATTTACTTTAGCAGCTCCGCGCTTCCCTTTTTTCGTCGTAATAAAGATTACACCATTTGCAGCACGTGAACCATAGATACTCGTCGCCGCAGCATCCTTTGCAATATCAATGCTTTCAATATCTGCCGGATTAATCGCTGACAATGGATTACTTGCCGCATAACTAGGTCCTGAATCATCATTATCATTAAAAGCTGGAACTCCATCAATAACTACGAGCGGATAGGTGCTTAATGATAAGGAGTTTGCACCTCTTATTTTAAACACAGGAGCAGAGTTTAATACCCCAGCACTCGCATTTACTTGAACACCAGACGAACGTCCGGCCATGGCTGCATCAAAACTCTGAACAGGTGTTTTCGCCACATCCTCCCCTTTTACAGAAGTTAAACTTCCGGTGGTTTCCTTTCTAGATTGTGTACCGTAACCAATAACTACTACTTCATCTAATTCTTGATTAGATTCTTTTAATTGGATGGTTATGGCTGCTGAGGTATTCACTAGCTGCTCCTGTTTCTCATAACCCATGTAGGTAATCACGATAACAGAATTTGCCGGAACTTCAAAGGAGAAATTTCCATCCTTATCTGTTGTAGTACTTAAAGAAGAACCTTTAACGATAATTGAAGCGCCTGCAATAGCTTGACCACTTTCATTGAGGACTTTCCCCTGAACACTTAATTGTTGAGAAGCGTAAATAGCATGACTTGCTGATAATGCTGAACTTTTTAGAGGAATTGCAAATAAAGACAAACATGCAATACTTAGAACTGGCCATTTGAGACTAGGCATAGAAATTCTATCCCCCATTTTTTGGGTAGTAATTTTTTTCATAATTAGGATTTAGGACTAAATGTTCTTAAAAGGATACTATATCATAATAAGAATAATTTAAGGGGGTGTCTTATTCATATTTCGTTTTATCGTTTAGTTATCCAAATATAGTAATTATTATATATTTCAAAACGTTTTATTGATTTTTTTATCAATTTATCAACGTAAGCCATAATTTTATCAAAATATAAAAATGACATTTGAAAATTATACAATCCTAAAAATTACCTTATAAAAGATTTTAAAAAATAATTAAGAAATATTTTTTTGCTAAGAAGAAACCATAAGATTTTAAAAAACTTAATCGGGGTGAGTTCGCAATTTATTAGAAAAGAAACAATATAAGCTATTACGCTCAACAGTTAATCAACACAACAGTAAAATAGCATTGAGGTTATAATGAAACCAAAAGGGTTAAAATTATTATAACGGTAGGTTAATTGGCTCAGAATTTATTTATATTCCAATATCGCAACAATCGGCTGTCTAAATCGCGTTTTTACAGTTTGGTTATTTTTAACACCAGGCTTCCATTTAGGGGACTTTTTCATCACGCGCATGGCTTCTTTGGCGTATGCTGGACTAATTTTGCTTTTATTTAATATTTTTATATCACAAACCTCTCCATCTTCACAAACGGTAAATTCTAGGATGGCGGTTTGCTTAGCCCCAAAATCAACGTATTGGGTGCTGTCCATTTGTTCGATAATGGGAAATAAATTCATCTGACCCGTTACAAACTTTTGCCAACTTCGACTTCCTCCCACAAATTGCGGCATTTCATCGAGATCTTTAACTAGGGCACTATCAATAGGCTGAGCTTCCTGCGCGCTGCAAAGAACGCAAGTTAGCATTAGAACTATCGACAATATCAGTTTCATATGTAAAAATATAAGATAAAATTACTAATAATGAATGAATTAGCAATAAAAAAATTACAGTGGCAAAGTAATATCTGTGTTAAAATTACCTTCAGCATCCTTTAAATAACTCATGGGTTCTTCCGGATTCTTTATGATTTCAAAAAGCGTAAATCCCCAAGGCTTCCAAAAGTTTTCTAAAACCTGGCCAAATGTTTTCACCTGCCAATTATCGAAAATCGGCTTCAGCGTCCAATCGTTCAAGGGCATGGGTTCTACAAAAACTTGCTCCCCAACCTCCATATAGGTATATTCCGGCAGGCGGTTAAATAAATAAGCAGAATAAAAGTAGCGTGCGCAAATTTCCTCAAACTGAATAGGATGTAATACCTGATCCTGCTGCACAGCTAGAGCTTCCTCATGATAAATGGCATGGGTACCATTGTCTTGAACTGTTGCAATTAATGCAAAATCATTCATTCTCAGCGAAAAGATCAAGGTATTTATTTCATCGCGATACACAAAGGTATTATCTGGATTGTTGACCGGAAATACAGCAATGCTGAACGGATTTTTATGTTCAAAAATCATCGGTACAGTCAAGGATTGCAACATGGCGTGCAAATTTCTGAACTTTTGCACCAAGGCTTGGGAGAAATTCATCGATTCCCCAGATAAAAATGCTTGACGAATACCTGCTTGAATTTCATTAAAAACAACCCCATATAATATCCGCCCAACCCATTGAAATAAGCGTTGTTGATCCAACTCTTTGACCGCATCATACCCTATTTTTGCAGCTTCTTCCATTTGATCATCTAATGCCGAAATAAGCGTTGCCACTGCATCCGAACAAGGCAAGACTAGCTTATCATAGGTACTAAAAGACTCATCTAGCATTTTGAAAGGTTTATCTCCGAGATCAAATGATTCCATCATCCAGCGAGGAAATACGGGTATTTGTTGCCCATCATGTGTCAGGGATTCACCGGTTAAAAAACAAGTTTTATTGTCAAAATGGAAATCCACAAAAGGATTATAGAGTTTTGTCGTCATAGCTGCCGCAAAGTTAATAGAATTCAAAAGGAACAAAGGCTACTTTTCGACATATTACCAAATCATGACCTGATTTAAGAAATATTACAACAAAAAATTACGAATATGAAAAGAAATTTCAGCAGCCTTATTCCATACCATAAAATGTCCAGCTCCTTTTATACGAATAGAATAATCTACCTGATGAATGGGGATAAGACGATCGCTATCACCATGAATATGTAAACAGTTTTTAGGCACTTGTCGGTTCACCCAGTGCACTATTTTTTCTATAGCCCATTGCTCAAAGTCTGGGTCAGCATCGGCCATAATCTCCCTTAACAATTGTTTTTCTTGTTCCGTTTTAACGCCAAAAAACCAATAAATTAAAGGGTTTGCCCACTTAAACCGACTTGGGCTAGGTATTTTTTTATGTATAGAAAACAATTTGGAAAAAGAAAGCACCTGTGGAAGTTCATCTTTGGTTTTAGCGGATGATATTAGGATGGTTTTGTTGAAATCATAATATTTAGCTAATTCACTTATGCAGATCCCTCCAAAAGACAATCCCAGCACAGATGCACCTTGTTTTGGAATCTGATAATGTGCTGCTAATCGAAAAACATAACTCTCTAAAGCTTCCGCAGGCCTGGGTTTAAGCCAATGCACATGTTTCACCTCAAATCCAGATAAATCTAAATGAGCAAATACACGGTGGTCAGCCCCCAATCCTGAAAAGAGGTAGATTGTTTCCATCTACCGAATATACTCAATTAAGAAACAATAACCTTAAAGTTTTCAAAAACCAATGCCGCATTCACGGTTTGACCTTCTTGGTTTTTAACGCCACTCAATACCGATGTTTTACCTTTCTCGAGTAAATTCTTCATTTCCTTTTCCTCTAAAAATACCCCATTCAATGTTCTCCAAATCTTAAAATCGCAACCGCGAGCGTAATGATCACATTGCGCTATTTTTTCATAGAGATGGATTTGACCCGTTTCACATTTCGGACATTTAATTTTTCCTTTCTGTTGCGGTTTCACTTCTTCCTGAGCAATGGCTACCCGCAATTGCAACAATTCCTTCGTAATTTTGACGGTATAGTCTTTAATATGCTTCATAAACACATCATAACTCACTTGATTGGCCCGCATCTCTTCCAATTTCTGCTCCCATTTACCCGTCAACGTGACCTTAGCAATCGATCGGTCTTTCACTAATAAGTACACGGCCAAGCCTTTTTCTGTAGGAATTAATTTCTTTTTATCGCGTTTAATGTAATCTCGCTGAAAAAGTGTCTCTATGGTTGCTGCACGCGTAGCAGGTGTCCCTAGACCACAATCTTTCATGGCTTGCCTCATCTCCTCATCCTCGATCTCTTTTCCAGAAGTTTCCATGGCTTTCAATAAAGATGCTTCCGTATGGATTGGCCTAGCTTTCGTAAATCGTTCTGCCAGCTCCATGGTTTTGATTTCTAAAGATTCATCTTTAATCAATCGAGGTAACTGAGCATTCTCATTATCTTGCTCATCGTTATTTTTATCTTCATCTGGCAAATCCACCTGATCGGCAGATAATCGCCATCCATACTGCCTAATTACCGTACCTTTAGCGATCAATTCTACGCCAGAAGCATCCATGGTAATGGTTGTAATATCCTTTAAGCATTGTTCCGAGAAACTTTCCACCATACGCTTAGCAATCATATGGTAAATGTTTTGTTGCTCCATAGGCATAGGCCCTGGCTTCTCATCCGTAACTAATAAGGCATGGTGATCCGTTACTTTCTTATCATCAACAGATCGTTTATTCAATTTTGCGCCAATTAAATTTTTGGCAATGACTGCAATATGCTCAGCAGCTGTATTTGCTAAATGTTGAAATAATTCTTCAATCTTTTCAAAAACGTCCTCCCCTATATACCTAGATCCTGTACGTGGATAGGTTATCACTTTTTTCTCATATAGTGTCTGCGCAATTGTTAACGTTTGATCCGCTGAGTATCCAAATTTTTTATTGGCATCCTGCTGCAAGGAAGTTAAATCATACAATAATGGAGGTGGTTCCTTAGTTTCTTTAGCCTCCACTTGCGTGATTACGGCACTCTCGCCAACCTTCAATTTCGAAAAAGAAGCTTCAGCAACCTCCCTTTTATCAATTTTAGCCGAGGTAGCTTTAAAAGAAATCCCTTCTTTTTCAAAACCAGCTTGAATTTTAAAAAACGCTAATGGTTTAAAATCTTTATTCTCCAAATACCTGGAACAAATCATAGCCAAAGTAGGCGTTTGAACCCTACCTAAAGACAGTAAACCCTTATTTCCGGCAGCTAAGGTAAGCGCTTGTGTGGCATTGATCCCGATTAACCAATCGGATTCCGAACGGGACCTAGCCGACATATACAAACTATCGTATGCTGTTCCTTCTTTTAATTTTGCAAACCCTTCTTTGATGGCCTTATCTGTCTGCGAAGAAATCCATAACCGTTTAAATGGAACCTTGCATCCGAGGTAATAATATATATTACGAAAAATAAGCTCCCCTTCTCGCCCAGCATCCGTTGCCACGATAATCTCTTCGGCCTGATCTAATAAATATTTAATGGTGTTCAATTGTTTTAAAGCACCAGAATCGTCCATTTGCTTACCTTCTTTGCGCACTTTCTTAACCTCTAAATTAAATTGGGTTGGAATAATAGGCAAATTGGAAACAGACCAATTTAAAAAGCCATAAGCCTGTGGGGTGCACAATTGTACCAAATGACCAAATGCGTAAGTGAAGGCATAACCATTCCCAGCAATATATCCGTCCTTTACCTCTTTTGCGCCCATTACTCGAGCCAAATCTCGCGCTACAGAGGGTTTTTCTGCTATGACTACTTTCATCTATATTTATTTAGCGTTTAGGCTAAGGAAAAATCTTTATTCATGTAAATACACTGTTTAGAACAGCGTTTTCTGACTTGCTTAATCCAACGATGCAATGGAAATACCTTTAATTTTTCGGAATAAATCCACTGCATATACATCCGTCATTCCAGACACAAAATCCAATACCGCACGAATTTTAGAATAGGCATCTTCTTTATCCGTATGAAATTGAGATGGTATCATCGCCACTATTTTTTTATCAAACATGGTTTTATTTGATTTTAAATAAGCCGGAAGAAATTCCTCTAACAGGGCATTCATCACTTTAAAGCCTGCAATTTCAATTTGTACTACCGTAGGCGCATTATATATCCGTTGCACCGATACATTAGATATCAATTGCATTTGCTCCACAATTTCAGCGGACAATGCATCCATCAAAGGTTTTTCAAAGCTGCCTGCCAAAAATTGTTCCTCAGCATTTACAAAAACCGAGGCACAAGCATGAATCAATGTATTTATTGCTTTTGCCCTGAGTAAAGAGACTTTACTCGCCGTATCAGCCAGGCTATCCAAGCGAGGTTGTAGATCCTCTTGACCACATAAGGGCAATAATAAATTTTCAACTTCCTGATAAGAGAGTATCTTTAAATGATGCGCATCTTCTAAGTCTATAATATTATAACAAATATCGTCTGCTGCTTCCACCAAATAGACCAATGGATGACGTACGAAACCCTTGCTATTTTGAGGATCTTGCGCCAAACCCAATTCTTCAGCAATACGTTGAAATGTTGCTTTGTCCGAATCAAAGTAACCGTATTTTTTTCGATGATGAGCTGTTTTCACATGTCCATCAATCGCTGCACATGGATATTTGACTATAGATGCCAAGGAGGTATAGGTCAATGCAAATCCGCGAGGATCTTTCCCATTGAATGGATGTGTCAATATTCGCAAAGCGTTTGCATTTCCTTCAAAATGAATTAAATCTTCCCACTGCTCTTTACTAACCATTTCTTGGTATTTTTGCCCGATTCCTTCAATAAAAAATGAAGAAATTGCGGCCTCCCCTGAATGTCCAAAGGCAGGATTTCCTAAATCATGCGATAAGCATGCTGCAGAAATGATATTCCCTACTTCCTGCAAATATGGAGCTTCTTGATCAAGATTAGGGTGTTTCTTTTTTAAGAGGTTATAGACCAACCTTCCTAAGGAACGCCCTACAGAGGCTACTTCCAAACTATGAGTCAAGCGATTGTGCACAAACACTGCCCCTGGCAAAGGAAAAACTTGTGTTTTATTTTGCAAACGGCGGAATGGGGAAGAAAATATCAATCGGTCATAATCCCGTTGAAATTCTGATCTAGCATCAAATTGTTCCGTAAGTGCGCGATCTTCATACCCCCAGCGTTTGGCAGAAATTAGTTGTTTCCAATTCATCTTGTCTTAAGCAATTTTAAAAGGCAAATATACTATTTTAAAAATGGAGCTAAATGCGATCATTCCGTCATTTCTATTTTTATTAGGGCCTTGAAACAAACGGAAAAAATCAATTTCCACCGCAACACACAGCCCTAACAACCTGCATATCAAAACCAATAACTCCCTAAGGAATGATAGCTTACATGAGGAATAAGCTGATTTATATTCTTTTGCGTTTATAAAATAACCCCGCGAATAAATTGGCTAGGTAGCTGAACTGCATGAAGATGAGAATAAAAAAAGAACCCGCAAAAAATTGTTGAATCTTTTGAATACGCTCCATTTGCATCACTTGATTTATTTGATCTGCTTGAACATGATAATAACGTTCTATAAAACCGTATGCCCACACATTTAATAGCAAACAGCAAAAACATATAAAATGCATGATAGACCATTGAATAGAAAAAAGAAAGGTGGAGGTAAAATAGTATAAAAATGAAAAAACCAAAGAAATACCTGCTAAGATCAAAAACATTTGCCGCAGCTGAATCACAAAGTATGTATCAAAAAAATGCTGAATTACTAATTGAGAAGTTGAACTCATTACAAATAGCGCAAAGGAAAGGATGAGCAAGCTGCAAAGGAAAAACATTTTTGAGGTTAACATATTTTTTTCTTTAATCACAATTTACAAATAATAATGAAAAAGATAAATAAGAATTACTGTCATTTTCAAAGAGATCCTTACCCGAATTACGCTATGAAAAAAAAATAGCATAAAAGATATATTTCTTGACAGCATTATTACACAAAATCCCATAATGTACCTATGATTTATTATCTTTAGGCTCCATAATCCTAATAATATGAGCACATACAAACTACCACTAGCAACAAATTTTACAACTAAAATTGATAATAAGAACACCCACCTCATTACATTAAAAAATCGTACAGGAATGCAAATTGCATTGACTGATTATGGCGCACGATTGGTGAGTGTTTTGGTACCCAATAACCGTGGAGAGTTGATCGATGTAGTATTAGGATACGACAGCATAAATGGCTATATCGAAGCGCAAGAACAATATCAAGGTGCTACTGTAGGTCGATTTTGCAATCGTATAGCGGCAGGAAAATTCACCTTAGCAGGGGAAAATTATGAACTAGCACAAAACAATAATGGCAATTCCTTACATGGAGGAATTGAAGGATTTCACCGTAAAATATGGGATAGGCAAGTTAGTTTTAATAAACAAGTGGATTTTTATTATGTATCTCCCGATGGAGAAGAAGGTTTTCCGGGAGAACTTAATACTACCGTATCCTACGAATTGACCAACAATAATGAAATTATTATCCGATTCAGAGCAAGAACAACGAAGACAACGGTTATTAACCTTACGAATCATGCTTATTTCAATTTAGAAGGCGAGGGCCATGGCGACAGCTTAGGTCATGAAATCTGTATACATAGCGATGAATACCTTCCAATCAATGAAAAGCAAATCCCTACAGGGGAAATTGCCCCGGTAGCAGGCACCGTTTTTGATTTCAGGACACCTAAAATGCTAGGCCTAGATATTGGAGCAGCAGAGGAACAATTAATATTTGCTAGCGGCTACGACCATACATTTGTAAACAATCAACCTATCAGTCAAGCCATCGCATCGGCCTATTCAAAGACCAGTGGGATTGAGTTAGAAGTTTATACCTCAGAACCGGGTATTCATTTATATTCTGGAAATTTCATGGCTGATGATAAAGGAAAATCAGGGAATAAATACCTGAGGTATGGCGGATTTTGCTTTGAAGCACAACATTATCCTGATAGCCCTAATCAGCCTCATTTTCCTTCGGTGATTTTACAGCCTGGGGAAGAATTTAATAGTGAAATACGATTTAAGTTTAACCTAAAAAAGGAGGCTTAAGCCTCCTTTTTTAGTATTCTATTTGCTGTCCTCAAGATTTGACTAAGCGTTCAATCGCTTGGTCTACCTTATCAAAATTAAAGGAAGACTTCACCGCTTCGAAAAGTTGCGCAATTTCTTTATTATTTAAGTTTCCAATACTTCCTTCATGCGTATGGTTTACTTCTTTCGCTGGCTTAAACGTCCCCTCCTCTATGTCTAATCCAATTTGTTTATAGGCCTCACGAAATGGCACTCCTTTTAACACTTCGTTATTTACAACCTCGACACTAAATAGATAATCGTATTTTGGATCATCCAATATATGGTCTTTTATACTGATATTTTCCAACATATACTTGGATATCGCTAAGCAATCATTCAGCGAATCAAATGCAGGAAATAGGTTTTCTTTCAGCAACTGTAAATCACGATGATAGCCTACTGGCAGATTGGTTGTCATCAATGCTATTTCATTCGGCAAAGCCTGAATTTTATTACATCTGGAACGAATCAACTCAAATACATCTGGATTTTTCTTATGTGGCATAATACTAGAACCGGTAGTCAAATGTGCAGGAAAAGATATAAACCCAAAGTTTTGATTGATAAACAGGGTAACATCCATGGCAAATTTGGCTAGTGTAGCTGCAATAGAACTCATCGCTTGCGCTAAAATACGCTCCGTTTTTCCACGTCCCATTTGCGCATAAACGACATTGTAATTGAGGTCATCAAAGCCTAACAATTGAGTCGTCATTGTTCTGTTTAAAGGGAATGAGGAGCCATAGCCTGCAGCAGATCCTAACGGATTCTTATTACAGATGGTCCATGCCGCTTTCAATAAATGTAAATCATCAACTAAACTCTCTGCGTAAGCCCCAAACCATAAGCCAAAAGAAGATGGCATAGCAATTTGTAAATGGGTATAGCCAGGCATTAAAACCTGCTGATATGTATTGCTTAACTTTTGTAACTGATGAAACAATTGTTCGGTTTGTTCAAATAAGCGTGCAATCTCTGCCCTGAAATAAAGTTTTAAATCCACTAAAACTTGATCATTCCTAGATCTTCCTGAGTGTATCTTTTTTCCAGCTTCCCCAATGCGTTGTGTTAACATCATCTCAACTTGGGAATGCACGTCTTCTACGGAATCTTCGATTTCAAATTTCCCAGCTAATATCTCTTGGTAAATATTTTTTAATTCCTGTTGTACTAGGCTTAAATCTGATGCCGTCATCAAGCCGATACTGGCTAACATTTGCGTATGTGCTAATGAACCTAATACATCTGCTGCTGCTAAATGCATATCCATCTCCCGATCTCTACCTACGGTAAACGATTCTACAAAGGAATCTACATCAATATTTTTTTGCCAAATCTTCATGCTTCATTTATTGTTCCGCAAAAGTACCAATAAAAAGGAAAATATAGGTATTTGGTTTCGCTTCCTTCATCTGCGAACCCTAAGTATGGATCCAATGTTGATTGACTTACTTGTTATTCTGAATTCAAAATACAGCAAATGCAATTTTTTTTTTGGAATTACTTGTTAATGCAACCTTAATATATGATTCGCAATAGCTTAATTTAAGCTATGCTCAATTTTAGCATTATACCTTTAAAAACTCCATGAATGAGGATTTATGGCTGTTTCTCGCCTATCAAACTAGTAAATGACATTAAGTCAACATTAAACAAATGTAAAAGGAATATAAAGTAATCACTTACTTTTTTTTAAAAAACATTTGGTTTGTACCTAAGTAAAGACCTATGTTTGTGGTGTAAGGGAGATGAAAGATTGAAAAAAGTGAGCTTACACTCACGTGATAACCAACGAGAAAATTAAAAATATGATAGACCCAAAAGTCTTTAAACTTTGAAAAAATTATTCTATCCAATTATAAACTAATTTTGATGAAAGACTTGTCACCATGCCCACGACAAGTCTTTTTTTATGCCTTGAATTTTTGTGATTAGTACGGATCAGAATCAAAACCTGTGGACTAAACAATTAATTTAGTCAATCTAAACAAGAAAATTTAATATCTCCTACACCTCCAAATTGACTGCTGTAAGCTTTTATCTTAGCATTAAAGGACTCCGCTGAAGCATTCGTACACTTGTTTGCGAAGTAATTCCATATTTTTTTGTGATGGATATTTATCGTTCTAGAGACGGTATTGAAAGACTTGAATCCAGCTTTCTCAAGCCTATCGGCCCATTTAGCTAGCCTTGGTAAAGGCTTATATCTTATTAATAGTTGTGTTGAAAATCCAAGAGAGTTCCTGGGCTAACCTATAGGACATTTTCTACATCCGGATATCGTTCAAATAGCACAATAGCCTTTTCTCATTGTTCCAAAGTCCATTTATGTTTATTTTTATAGAGCAAATAACGGCTTCTTGCTAACATTTGTTTTACGGTATCTCCATTGGACAATAGCTCTGGCAGATAGGTTCCTTTAGCTTTCCTAGCCATTTCAATCGCTTTGTTTTCCTCATCTATTGCCTGAATCCTTATTTCCTGAAGCGCTTCGGCAGCTCGTTGCTGCGCATGGAAACGGTCTATTACCTGCACAGTAGGTCATTCTTGGTTCATATCTTCGTAAAGTTTATGCATCAATAGCTCAGCGCCTTTCTCCTTTTTTTTAAAACTCGACTCTTTAAATAAAATTTCATAAATCTATTAAAGATGAGTTCATGCGAAAATAAACCTATTTCAGAATAAGACCGTTCTTTCTTATACGGATCTCCTTCGGAGATTAGACGGATATTAAACGGAATTGACTTGAAAACATCCAAGCGAGATCCGTGTTAACAGCGATGAATATCCTTTAATAATTGCCAAAAGTTCTGGACAAAATACCTTCCACAGATTCAGCCCTGAAAAAGAAAACACTGGAATAAGAAAGCATAGGTTTGAAATTCGAATAATGACAATCCTCTGAAAGGTTTAGAAACCCTAAAACAGGTAATTTGAAAAATCCGTATATTTGTCGTCAAGAAAAGTAATTGAGCTTTTCAACAAAGTCGCAGAACATGGGAACAGAAAGTAAAAGACAACAACGATTTGCAGGCGTAATACAACAAGATTTAGCAGAGATGTTTCAACGTGAAGGGAAATCTTGGGCTCCTGGAGCTTTTATAACGGTGACCAAAGTTCGCGTTACGCCCGATTTAGCCATTGTACGGGTATATCTAAGCTTTTTAAATACCCAAACAGCAAAAGCAGATTTAGATCAAATACGTAGCAAAGCAAATGAAATACGCTATAAGTTAGGTGCACGTATTAAAAATCAGGCACGTATCGTTCCTCATTTAGAGTTTTTTCTAGATGACACCAATGAATATGTGGAGCATATGGAAAAAATCTTTGATGTGATCAGCAAAGAACCTCGGCAACCTGATTAATACCAACATTTCATCGAATGATATTTTGGTTAGACGATAAGGACATTCATTTTCCAGACCCTTCCCTATCCGAACCTGATGGTTTATTAGCCGTAGGTGGTGATCTTCAATTGGAACGATTATTAGAAGCTTATCAACATGGCATATTTCCTTGGTACGATGAAGACTCTCCCATCCTTTGGTATGCACCTCAGGAAAGATTTGTATTATATCCTGAAGAATTAAAACTGAGTAAGAGTCTTAGAAAAACAATTCAATCGAGAAAATTTGAAGTTAAGATCGATTACGATTTCCCTCAAGTCATTCGATCATGCGCTACTATCGATCGTAAAGATCAAGATGGCACATGGATAATACAAGAGATGCAAGAAGCTTATATTAAATTGCATCAAGCTGGATATGCGCATAGCATAGAAACATGGCTGGAAGATGAGCTTGTAGGCGGTCTTTATGGCGTACAAATCGGTAACGTTTTCTGTGGGGAAAGTATGTTTTCTAAAGTAGCAGATGCATCAAAGGTTGCTTTGGCCTATTTAGCCCAAGAACAAGGCTTAGATTTGATTGACTGTCAAATTCATTCCGATCATTTAGAACGTTTAGGTGCGCGAATGATTCCACAAAAACAATATTTTACTATATTACAAGCACAAAAATTATAGACACATGCATTTCAAAGAAAATTTCGATATCCCCGAAGAAATAGTATATCTAAATAGCCCTAGCAATGGATTATTACCAAAAGAAACTAAAGCTTGGAGAATGGTATGGGATAAGGAATTTTTTGATACCCAAGGATCATTCAGAGATCAACAACCAGAATTTATTGCAGATGTAAAAGAAACAGTCGCTAAATTCTTCCATTCCGAAATAAAATCAACATTTTTAATTCCAAATTTTTCATTCGGATATTCCACGTTAATAGATTTATTACCTCGGCATTATTCTTATTTAGTGCTTACCGACGAGTATCCTTCCCTACAATATCCTATTGTTAATCGCAGACTGAAACATACGGTTATCAAACCAGAAGAGCATGTAGAACAAGCCATAGAACAAGCGATCGATGAGTATAATCCTGATGTTTTTATTGTCAGCATAGTTCAATACATCACAGGTTTAAAAATAGACTTGGAATTTATTCAAAGATTGAAGCGTAGAAATCCCAGCCTATTAATCATTGCAGATGGAACCCAATTTCTAGGCACCGAACCTTTTAATTTCAAACAATCGGGTATTGATGCGCTTGCCGGATCTGGATATAAATGGTTGTTATCAGGTTATGGAAATGGATTTTTACTCATGAGTGATGGCTTGACCAGAAGGTTACAAAATATATTAAGCGATGTTCCCTTACCTAAAGTGGCCATGTGGAAACATAAAGGCATTTTAAACACCTTTTTTGAACCAGGGCATCAAGAAACACTAAGCCATGGCACTTTAAAACAATCCCTCCTCAAATTAGAGGAATTAGGACTGGAAAACATCCAACAACATATTCAACAAGTTACTCAAGAAGCCTATCAATTATTGGCAGAACGCAATTTGTTATTGCCCGAGATTAAAGAAAGAGAAGTCCGTTCTTCACTTATTAATATACAAGTAGATCCTCAGCTTTACGATCAACTCACAAAAGCAGGGGCTATTTGTTTTCCAAGAGGAACAGGTATACGAATTGGCATTCACTTATACAACGATATCAGTGATGTCCATCGATTAATAGAAATAATAGACAAACTAAGATGAATTTTAAAATAGGCGATTTAGTACGCTTCGTAGACGAACCCATAGAAGGACATATCACTTCTTTCATGAAGGATGGACTAGTAGGTGTTACTGACGATACAGGGTTTGAAATCCCGGTGGCTAGTCAAAAAATCACCTTGGTGCATGGCAATATGCGTCAAGTGGAAGATGAATTGGAAGAACAAAATATTCCTGTAGGAAAATTTATCGAAAAGGGCATATACCTCGCATTAACTGGAGAACAAAAAGATGGATTGGTGAAGTTCTTCTTAGTGAATGAGACGTCCTATGAATTGCTCGTATCTGTTATGGAAGTACAAGGCACCAAACATACAGGTTTATACGCAAATATAATTCCTGCGCGTGAATACCACCAGATTTATACAGCAAACTTCTCCACCATACATAAATGGCCTGGGTTGCTTTTTCAAATCATCAGAACTTCCAGAAAACCACATAACGCCGTTCCAATGATTGAAAAAAATCTGAAAATAAAAGCATTAGACTTGATTAATTCTAAGGAACATTCGGAAGTTCTTCCAGAAAAAGCTTGGCTTTATGAATTGGATAAAGTAGAAGAAAATATAGGAATCGATAAATTGAAAGATCATTTTATCTCGCATAGACCTACAAAAAAATAAGGTACTCTAAGAGTACCTTATTTTTTATCACTAATCTGAAAGAATAAGCCAATAACTAGGCTTCCGTATTCAGAGCAATTTCCTTGCCTTTTCTAACAGAAAAATAGATTAATAAAGCCCCTAGCATAAGTACAACCCAACCCCATCTGAGCTGTAATGTTTTTGCTAGTAATCCATCAATAATTTTCAATCCGAAAAAGTTATTGATTTGCAAATACACCAATACAAAGGAAAGTACTATCCAAAGCACGAGTACAATGGCAGAAATGCGAAATGCATTTAATTTTCGCATAAAAAACAGCAAGACCGATAAGCCTAGAATCCCCAATGTAATGAAGAATAAACCACTATCGACCTGATATAAATTCCAGTTTGCTTGCAGTGGTACCTTAAGAAAAGGGCAAAAAATACTAGCAGTAAATACTACTATAAAACCGATTAATGCGATTGGTTTGTATAAACGAGTCATTCTTTTTTCTTCAAAGATGGGAATTAGCGAGGAAATTATCTGCTGAGAGGCAGAAAAATTCATTCGATTTAATGTAATCTTCATCACAATTTCATATTGAGATAAATGATCTTCATCACTACAATTTCATTTTATATCTACAACACACTGTTTTACAATACTTTATAATTTTTCTAATGCTATTTATAATCGTTCTAAATTCGTTCTATTGACAGATTCTTGACAATCGGCATGATGTTTTAATCTACATTTGCATAACAAAATTATTGGCGAATAAATTAAGCTTTGAAGAATTTAAAAGTTATAGCGTTTACCCACAAACACATTGACCTAAAAGATTTGGGAAATTTGGTTATATGCAATGAAGAGTTGGATAGTCGCTTGATTAACCTTAAAAATAGTTTAGACATTCCTGAGATATTTTACATTGGTACTTGTAACCGTGTGGAATTTGTTTTTTATGGACCTCATGAATTAAACGATGATTTTGTTGTTCAATTTTTGGACAAAATGAATTTCTGTGTCCCAGCAGAACGGATGCAATGTTACTTAGGCCAAGTAAATCGTTACGAAGGGTTAGAAGCATTGAATCATTTATTCCGCACCTCTTGTTCATTAGAAAGTTTAGTAGTTGGGGAAAAAGAAATTTTGGCCCAAGTACGTCGCGCATATGATCGTTGTAAAGCAGCGGGATTTACGGGTGATTTTTTACGTTTAATGATGGACCGTTTAGTAAAAACGGCCAAAGAAGTTTATACGTACACGAACATTTCTAGAAACCCAATATCAGTTGTTTCATTGGCCTATCGTAAACTGCGAGAGCTTAAATTCAACGATAATCCAAGAATCTTATTGATAGGATCAGGGGAAACGAATCAAAACTTAGCCAAGTACCTTAAAAAACACAAGTATAGTAACTTTACTATATTCAATAGAACTTTAGCAAATGCTCAGCCATTAGCTCGAGAACTACAAGCCAGAGCATTCCCATTAAGTGAGTTAAAAAACTATAAGGAAGGTTTTGACGTGATGATTACTTGCACAGGAGCACCTGAGGCAATTATTCATGAAGACCTATACCGTTCTTTACTTAATGGTGAAGAAGATAGAAAAGTGATTGTTGACTTAGCGATCCCTAATGATATTGACGCGGAAATCATCGCGAAATACCCAATTCAATACATCGAGGTTAGTGGTCTTCAACAAGTAGCCGAAAAAAATATCCAAGAGCGTTATTCCGAATTGGAGAATGCCGAAAAAATTATCGAAAAAAATATTCGTGAGTTTCTACCCCTTTTAAAACAAAGACGTGTGGAAGTGGCTATGAAAGAAGTTCCTGAAAAAATCAAGGAAATCCGATCGATGGCGATGACTGAAGTTTTTGCTAATGAGGTGGAACAATTAGATCCTCAGGCTCGTGAAATATTAAATAAGGTTATTAACTATATGGAGAAAAAATACATCAAAGTTCCGATGGTTATGGCTAAAGAAATTTTGGTAAAATCTGTAGAATCAGAAAATAATTAATCGAACTTTCTTCAAAAATTTAGGTAATCTGACACAATTCGGGCAGAACTAATAGCCTATTTCCTTAACTTTGCCCTCAACATATTTATTTGTAAAACTTTGACCGTGAATAGAACACTAATAATTGGAACGCGTGGAAGCGAATTGGCCCTTTGGCAAGCAAATTTTGTAAAAGACCGATTGGCAGAAATTGGAATTCAAGCTACGTTGAAAATCATTAAAACTCAAGGGGATATTATTCAACACCTGCGTTTAGATAAATTAGAAGGGAAAGGTTTTTTCACCAAAGAATTAGAGGAAGAATTATTATCAGGGAGCATAGATTTGGCGGTACACTCGCACAAAGATTTACCCACTAAAAATCCTCCTGGCTTAATCATTGCCGCAGTATCGGAACGCGAAAATCCTGCTGAATTATTAATTATTCATAAGGATTGTGTGGATCTAAGCAAAAGACTATCCCTCAAACACAATGCAACCATAGGAACCTCTTCTAACCGTCGGAAAGCACAACTGCTTTCTATACGTCCGGATTTGGAATTCGATGATTTACGTGGTAATCTACAAACGCGAGTGCAAAAACTACGCGATGAGAAATACGATGCCATTATGCTTGCGAAAGCGGGTATCGCTAGAATAAACATGGAGCTTAGTGATTTTCATTTGGAAGAAATTGCGCCAGTAGAACTTATTCCTGCTCCTGCACAAGGCGTACTTGCTATCCAAATTCGCGAAAACGACCAAGAATTATTCGACACCTTACAGTCTATTCATAACCACGAAGTTGCGGAAGCAATTGCAGTAGAGCGTAAAGTACTCAATCTATTTGATGCAGGTTGCCATGCCCCTTTGGGGTCTTATTGCCGTAAAAAAGATGGCAAGTATCAGTCTTGGACTTCCATAGCTGATACCAATGAAGATTTTCCTGATCGTGTATTTTTAACCTCAGATACTACGGAAGGGATGGCAGAAAAAATCTTTGCCAAATACGATAAGCAACGAAAATTACCAAGTTCGGTATTCATCACTCGTGATTTAGATGAAAACTCCTACTTAGGCCGATATTTAAAAAAACACGAAATTCAGGTAGACGCCAGGTCATTGATCCGAATATTCCCAACCATCAATAAATTAGATTCTTTTATTCTTAAACGTGCCGATTGGATATTCTTTAATAGTAAAAATGCTATTGAACATTTCTTCAATTTGGAACCCTTAATCTTAAAGAAAACTAAAATTGCTGTATTAGGAAGAGGATCTGAAAGCACCTTAAGAAAATTCAATCGAATTGCTGACTTTTCAGGAGATGATTTAGGCATTGAAACAGCGGATATTGCTCAGGAATTTTCAAAATTAGTCGATGGAAAAACGGTGTTAATCCCTCGTGCTGAAGGTTCTTTAATGACTATTCAAAAATCATTAACAGAAAACACGAAAGTCATTGATATGCCAATCTATGAAACAGTGATTGAAGAGCAGGTCGATAAAACCAATGCCGAAGTGATGATTTTTACAAGCCCTAGTAATGTGGAAGCCTACTTTAAAGAAAATTTAGCAGATCCAGGACAAAAAATCATTTGTATCGGGCATTCAACAGCAAAAGCCATAGAAGCCTTGGGTCTGACTTACACCCTTCCATTTTCACCAGATGAGATGGGCTTAACGGAAGCCATATTTGGATTAAATTATTAAATCAATATAGTTAACAGGGGGAGCAATCCCCTTTTTCAGGATATATAATACAACGAGCATGTTACATCGTCCAAGAAGAAATAGAAAATCAGCTGTCATTCGTGACATGGTTCAAGAAAACCACTTATTTGCTGCAAATCTAATCTTCCCATTATTTATTGTTGAAGGAGAAAATCAACGAGTAGAAGTCTCTTCCATGCCAGGCATATACCGGTATTCGGTAGACAACTTATTACGGGAGGTAGAGAGTTGCATGAATTTAGGTTTAAAATCTTTTGATTTATTCCCAGCCGTAGAAGAATCCTTAAAAGATAAATATGCGACCGAAAGTTACCGACAAGGGACTTTGTATTTACGTGCTATCGAAGCGGTAAAGAAAAACTTTCCAGAAGCCTGTGTCATTACAGATGTGGCCATGGACCCTTACAGTTCGGATGGCCATGATGGTATCGTTGAAAATGGAGAAATCTTGAATGATGAGACCCTAGAAGTATTAGGTAAAATGGCCTTAGCACATGCTGCTGCTGGAGCGGATATCATTGCTCCCTCCGACATGATGGATGGACGAATAGGCTATTTAAGAGCGCTACTAGACGAGCAAGGTTTCAGCAATGTATCCTTAATGTCCTATACCGCAAAATACGCCTCTGCATTTTATGGTCCATTTCGCGATGCCTTAGGCTCAGCACCAAAGAATGGCGATAAAAAGTCGTATCAAATGAATCCTGCAAATAGCAAAGAAGCCTTAATAGAAGCACAATTGGATGCGCAAGAAGGCGCGGATTTTTTAATGGTAAAACCTGGTTTGCCTTACCTGGATATCATCAAATTATTAAGCGATAATTTTGACCTACCGATTGCGGCATACAATGTGTCTGGTGAATATGCGATGCTTAAAGCGGCCATTGCCAATGGTTGGTTGAGCGAGCAGGCTATAATAGAAACCTTACTCAGTTTCAAACGTGCCGGAGCGACTTCCATTTTAACGTATCATGCGAAGGAAGTCATCCAAAAAGGTTGGATAAAATAAAATTAACAAACGTCATTTCTAACAAAATGACGTTTTTGTTTTATATAAAACCACGGACAAAGCACTTAAATTTAATAATAGAAACCGACAGCCTTGTACCAGTTCAAAGCCGTGCAAGGATTCGTTGTCTTCGTAAATATTTATCATTAACAAATTGACATTTATAGCTAAAAAACCAATTTATTGGCTATTTTTGTAAGCTAGGAAATCAAGCAGTACTATTATTTTTTCTTTAAAAATGGAACATACACGAATAAAAGAATTATTAAAATCTGAGGAGTTCGGAAAAGAAGTTATTATCAAAGGTTGGGTTCGTACCTTCCGTAATAATCAATTTATTGCGATTAATGACGGATCTACCATCAATAATATTCAAGCTGTCATTGATTTTGAGCATACGCCAGATGAGTTGTTAAAAAGAATAACAACAGGTTCTGCACTTCGCGTGAAAGGTACATTAGTAGCATCTTTAGGAAAAGGACAACGGGTAGAAGTTAAAGCAACAGAAGTGTCTGTAATTGGGGACTCAGATCCTGAAAAATTTCCATTACAACCTAAAAAACACAGCTTAGAATTTCTACGCGAAATTGCGCATTTAAGGTTCAGAACTGGAACGTTTAATGCTATTTTCAAAGTACGTAATGCGTTATCCTTTGCAGTTCATCAATTTTTCAATGAACGTGATTTCGTCTATATGCACACCCCTATCATTACGGGTTCGGATGCAGAAGGTGCTGGAGAAATGTTTAGGGTAACTACCATAGATTTAAATAATATTCCAAGAACAGAACAAGGGGAGATAGATTTTAAAGAAGATTTCTTTGGCAAATCGACAAATCTTACGGTGTCTGGACAACTAGAAGGTGAATTAGCCGCTTTAGCATTTGGAAACATCTATACCTTTGGGCCTACATTCAGAGCAGAGAATTCCAATACAACTAGACATCTGGCAGAATTCTGGATGATCGAGCCTGAAATGGCATTCTACGAATTGGAGGATAATATGGATTTAGCCGAAGCATTGCTAAAATACGTGATTCGCTATGCCTTAGAAGCTTGTCCTGAAGAGATTGAATTCTTAAAGAATAGGTTGTTAGAGGAAGAGAAATCTAAACCGCAACAAGAACGTTCGGAATTGAATTTAATTGAGAAATTAAATTTTGTATTGGAACATGATTTTGAAAGGGTAACTTATACCGAAGCTATCCACATATTAAAAGCGAGCAAACCAAATCAAAAGAAGCAGTTTAAATACCTAATTGAAGAATGGGGTGCAGATTTACAATCGGAGCACGAACGCTATTTGGTCGAAAAACACTTTAAAAAACCTGTTATCTTAACGGATTATCCTCGGGAGATTAAATCATTTTACATGAAACAAAATCCTGTAGATACTGAAGGTAGACAAACCGTTCGCGCGATGGATATCTTATTCCCAGGAATTGGAGAAATGGTAGGAGGATCACAACGTGAGGAGAATTTGGAAAAACTATTGACTCGCATGGATGAAGTAGGTATCCCAGCAGAAGAGATGGATTGGTTTTTAGATACTCGAAGATTTGGCTCTGTTCCGCATTCGGGATTTGGAGTTGGTTTTGAACGATTGGTGTTATTTACCACCGGGATGACCAATATAAGAGATGTAATTCCTTTCCCTAGGACACCAAAAAACGCAGAATTCTAGGAAACAACAGATCAGCTAAACAAACCGTCAAAAAACTTCTTTTGACGGTTTTTGTTTAAACTATATCGGATATTTCTTTGCGAAGAGGTATCAAGCAAAAAAATAGAAATAATAAATAATCTTATGCTTTTAAAAATTTACAATGATAACCCTAATCCTAAAGCCATTGAAGAGGCAGTAGCTATACTGAAAAAAGGAGGTGTCATCATTTATCCAACGGATACTGTTTATGGTATGGGTTGCGATATCAGCAATCAAAAAGCGATTGAACGAGTGTATGCGTTGCGAGGTTTAAAACCTGAAAAAAGCAATCTTTCCTTTATTTGTTATGACCTAACCCATATATCGCAATACACCAAACCATTTGATACTGCGGTATTCAGGGTCTTAAAAAAAGCACTTCCAGGACCTTTTACGTTTATTTTTAACGCGAGTTCTCAGGTCCCCAAACTGTTAAGCTCCAAAAAGAAAACCGTGGGTATTCGTATCCCTGATAACAACATCGTTCGAGAAATCGTTCGTGTTTTAGGCAATCCTATCGTGACCACTTCTATTCATGATGATGATGAAATCTTAGAATATTCTACGGATCCCGAATTAATATATGAGAAATTTCAGGATAAGGTCGATTTGGTGATCGATGGTGGATATGGCGATCATGTGGCTTCCACCATAGTGGATGTTACCTCAGGTGAGTTTGAAGTAATCCGTGAAGGTAAGGGAGAACTTGATCAATACTTATAACAAGTCCTCTACCCTCTTCTTTATCGCTTTATTAAATGTATTAAAGCCTTGTTTGGTATTTACATTTATCATTTTTTTTAAAAATGGAATTAGGATTCCCGAGAAGTTCTCCCCTTGGGTAAGTTTGGTTTGATTAGGCCCTGATGCTTCTAATTTAAAATAATGTTCCCCATCAAATATACCTGGAATAACTAATTTTCCTTTCCAACGAATTTCTTCCTGTTCCGCAATAACAAGAAAAACAGGATTCATAACTATTTTCATCGACTCTGGAGCTTCCAAATGGACCTTAGTTCTTCGACCTACCTCAGGAATACCATCAAATTGCTTGATAAACTCGCTCCATAGGGGATAGCTTTCAAAATCACTTAATACATCCCAGACGTTCTCTATAGGAGCGAAAATCTGTATTTGGGTTTCAATTTTTGCTTTCATAAAACAAAGTTAATGGGAAGATCCTGCTAGACACTTGACATTTATCAAGAATAATTTTTTATAAATTCCGTTAATATTGAAATGTTTAATCATGGAAGAACTGATATTAGATAAAGTCTCTAGCACCTTATCCAACTTCGCATTTATTCAGGGTATTGTATTAGGGGGATCCAGAGCAACAAATACAGCTACTAGCCAATCGGATATTGATATTGGTATTTATTATGATCCTATAGGATTAGAATATCCTCCTTTACAAAAGCAAATACAAGATTTAGATGATGAGCACCGAGATAAATTATTGGGAAAAGAAGGGGATTGGGGAAATTGGGTGAATTTTGGTGCTTGGTTAAAAATAGAGGGGATAGCTGTTGATTTAATATTTCGGGATATTAATCGCGTGGCCAAGGCAATGCAAGAAAATGCTGCAGGAATTTTTTCCAGCAACTATCAAGTGGGTCATCCTCATGCTTATTTTAGCCATATGTATCAAGGAGAACTTGCTTCAAGTAAACTTATATTCTCAAAAGATCAAAACTTTATAAATCTGAAGACAAAAGCTGAAAACTATCCATTGAAGTTACAGGAAGCGATTATTCAACAGCAGTTGTTTGAGGCTGTCTTTTCTTTAACATTGGCGAATAAAGCCTTTGAAACAACTGATTTATATTATATTACTGGGCATATATTCAGGTCGATCTCTGCATTAAATCAGGTGCTTTTCGCCAAGAATAAAGTGTTTTTTCTAAATGAAAAAAGGGCATTAAAAAGAATTGATCATTTTGACTACGCTCCAAGCCATTATGAAGATCGGGTTCATATTATTTTGAACCTATTAACAAAAGATACTCGTATTGCCTTTGAACAATTGAATGAGCTCATTGCTGAAATAGAAATTATACATACCAAATTAGGCGATTAAGCCTTAAATTTTCTTCCGTATTCTACTTAAAGTCTCTGGACTCATCCCTAAAACCGAGGCGATGTATTGTAAAGGAACATGCTGAAAAAGGGTTTTATGATGCTCAAAATATTGTTGATATCGTTCTTCTGCAGTTAAAGCTATAAAATCAAAAATTCGATTTTCCATTTGTATAAAGCACTTGGCGACAAATCGTTTTTCAAAGATATTCCAATCAGGTATTTCCTGCTCAAAAAGATGATAATCTGATTTCTTCAAGGTCCATAAAGTCATCGGAGTTAATGCTTCTATGTTCCAATTGGCTTTCTGATCAAAAAGGAAAGACGATAAATCAGTAAGGAAATATCCAGGGCTACCAATCCATTGCGTCACCTCCTTGTCCTCAGTTGACTTGTATACCCTACAAAATCCTGAGGCTATAAAACTCAATTCTTGACAAAGTTTGCCCGACTCTAAGATAAGATCAGCACGTTGGATATCTCGTCTTTCAAACTTAGCTTGTATCGTACTTATATTTTGAGTCGATGTTTCGAATAGATGAAACAAATGATCTTTTATTTCCATACCCATCCTTTAAGACAGTTGATTTTTCCTCTTCTCATACCAGTAAGAGATATTAAAGATACAAATAGCTAAAATAATTAAAGAGAAGGCACTGATCTGATATATATTAATGGGCTCTTGATAGTACCAAACGGCTAAGCAGAAACTGATAATCGGATTAATATACAGCAATATACCTACTAATGATGAATCTAAGCCTTTTAATGCATATATGTTTAGAAAAAGTGGTACGATGGTATAGAAAATAGCGATAACAGCAATCAACAAATAAAACAAATCTGTTTTAGGCGTTTCGGTGTCCACAAAATTTAGAATAGGTAATAACAATATCGTACTCACCAAAATGTGAATGCTCAGTGTAAAAAATTTATCTAATTTGAAGGTGTTTTTTTGAAGAACCAAATAAGCAGCATAGGACAATGCAATAAGGAAACTGTAGAATAAATCGACAAAATGCCCATAAGCCATAATAATGCAGCTTATTAGACTTAATCCTACGGCAATCCATTGGCCCCGATTTAAATGCTCTTTAAGGAAGAGGTTTGCTAATACAGTCGTTAAAATGGGGCATATAAGATACGCTAAGGAAGTCGCATTGACGCTAACATTGTTCATCACGTAAATAAAAAGAAACCAATTTAAACCTAATAAAATCGCACTTCCTAGAATATTGATCAATAGCTTTTTCCTTTCAGCGGAAGAGCTGTTTCTTAAGTATTGAATACTCTGAAGGGTGGGTTTTCTTCTAAATAGAAAGCAAGCCAGTAAAATAGAGACAGAAGCAAAAAGTACACGGTAGATTAAAATGTCTAGAGCTGCAAAAGCCCCAAGAGGTTTAAGAACTAGAGCGAAAGTACCCCAAATCAAAAAACCTGTCATGGCCGACAAATAATATTTCATAAAGAAAATTACTTAAGGATGTATAGTATTATAGAATGATAAACTCTTCGATGATCACCTGCCCGACATGTTCATTCACTCGCCCGATTATTTGCTTACGCATCATGGCTAATTCATTTTTAATAACAGCAGATTCCACGCGTACAAAGAGTTTTTTGTCTTTTATAAAGATTTGTTGCGTGCGGTTTGCAATGGCAATTCCAATAATTTCTGGCCAGGCAGATACAATCGAAGTCTCGTCAAACTTTCTACGAAGTCGATATACATCCAACAATTTCTCTACTGCTTGTTTGATGGTAATATCATCGCTTCTTCGAAAAGTATCCTCATGCTTATATTTCGCCATTTACCTGTCCTCCCTTTACATCAAATATACGAATAGGCTTCCCTATTTCATTAAATATTTTCCTTATCCGCTCTGCGTCGGTATCGGTAAGAAATATCTGTCCAAACTCTTCTTCAGAAACCAGTTGCATTAATTTTTTGGTACGCTCCTCATCCAACTTATCAAAAATATCATCTAATAGCAGCAGTGGTTTAAACTGCTTTTTATTCTTAAGAAAAGCATACTGCGCCAATTTCAACGCAATAAGAAATGATTTTTGCTGTCCTTGAGATCCAAATTTCTTCAATGACATTCCCTCGTGAATACTAAAAACTAAATCATCTTTATGTATCCCAACGGTAGTTCGTTCCAAAGCTCTATCTTTATCCAGATGACTCTCGAGAAGTGCTAGGAAATCCGAGGAGGTCATTTGCGACTCATAAATTAATGAAACCTGCTCTGCATCATCCGATAAAAATTGATAATAACGCTGAAACTCCGGCAGAAATTCCTGCATGAATTGTTTCCTACGTTTATATATATTGTCGCCACATTCTACCAATTGTAGATTGAGCACCTCCAACAAGCCTATATCAAATATTCCAGTATCCCGGATATTCTTTAATACGGTATTTCGTTGCAGCAATATTCTATTGTAAGAAATGAGGATATCCAAGTAATGATTATCAGTTTGCGAGATAACATTGTCAATAAATTTTCGGCGTTCTTCACTCCCGTCCATAATAATAAAACTATCATTCGGGGAAATCATCACCAATGGAAATTGACCAATATGATCTGCTAATCGGGAATATTCTTTCTTGTTTTTTTTGAATTGTTTCTTTTGGTTTCTTTTCATGCTGCAAGAAATTTGATCGAATTTTAATGCCCGATCAAACTCTCCTTGTACCATAAACCAATCTTCCCCTTGACGAATATGTTGGGAGTCTATGGGATTAAAATAGGATTTACAAAGCGATAAATAATGGATAGCATCCAATAGATTCGTTTTACCTGAACCATTTTGTCCTGTAAACGCATTCGCTTCAGACGAAAACTCTAAGGTAGATTCCGAGTAATTCTTGAAATTTAATACAGAAAGATGCTTTAGCCACATAGAAAAACAAAGATAGGCTTTTTAATACGGCTTATCCTTATTTTACCTCCTCAAAATCGATAAACTCCCCAGCAGTAGCTGTTCCCTTTTTATGCTCTTCCTTCGGCGGCATGTATTCAACTTTAATTTTACCCTCTGGACGAGCATTCTTTTGTTGAAATTGGGAGAAAGGATCAGCATATGGATTTTGTTGCGGACCTTGGTTGGCATATTGTCCCTGTTGGCTATTCATAACTTTCTCTGCTAACTTCCTCATAAAGAAAGGCAGCAAAAGTCGCATTCCAAATTTGAATACGTAATAGATTATTACAACAGATATAATGAAATATAGTAGTGTCATAGTAAATGCTTTTTACCAAAAATAACAATTTATTTAAAGTTAAGTAAACGGAATTGTCAGAGGAATTTCAATTAACAAAATTTTCACTTTTGCAGTAGTGCCTTTTGTATGGCCTGCAAGAGTTGCACAGGGTGCTGAGAACCAATTACATAAATTAGTCCATCCTTATCGGTTAACCAAACGGCATCCTTTCCTCCAGAGTAAAACCGAATCTTGCCATTCTTATGAAGATTATAAACTGGATTATTGAAAAAATAGCTGGAATAACGATCTTTCTCTGCTTTAACGATGGAATTTAAGTCTATTTTCACCAGACTGGTTGTCCAAAGACCACTTAAAATCACGTGAGTGGAGGTCACCTTAGTCCGATAACTAATCATATATAGCATAATGATGGATACGATGAGTATACCTACGCCAACAATAAAGAAAAGTTGTCTAGAGATGAGGTGTTCTAAATTAATGTAATAGGCAATAAAACAAAATAAAGCTAATATCAGTCGGACACTAATCCAAGTCATATCGCGACCTAGGTATTGTTTCTCTTGATATAGTAATTGATCTGTCATAGCTTTTAATTGAATACTAATGTAAGTACTTTCTTTGTATTTTCAGTCACTTTGAAACGATTATCTAATCGATAGCCAACCACCCAAATAATTTCTCCATCGGCATTGCATAATATTGGAATTGCTTCCTTTTCAAATCGATTAATCTTTTGCTGGATAAAATAATCGCTTACTTTTTTCTTTCCTGTCATTCCTAATGGGTAAAATACATCTGCAGGTTTCCAATACCTCAATTGCAATGGGAAGCGTAACTTATCGAAATCGACTTGTGCGTATTCTTTGGGGAGCTGTTTATTGAACTCCATTGTAAAATCAAAGGATAAGGATAAATTTCCTATAGAAATTGGTTCAAATAAATCCAAAATGGTATAACCATCTCGATCGACAATGCTACGTTCTTTTAAAATTAACTGATCGCGATTTAATAAGAGTAAATAGCTTGTGGATTCAAACAGTTGACCCATCGGTCTATCGAAGACTTCTTGGAGTTCTTTTAAGATGTTTTTTTGAAATCCATAGGGTTTGAAGAGTTCAAAAAGCAGGTATGAATCCTGGATATATTCTTTTATTCTGTGCCTGGAAATCATTACCTGATTGTTTTGATACACAAATAAATTAGCCCGTAAATCCTCAACATGACGATGAATAAACTGCATGCTCTCTTCAAAATGTTTGATATTTTGAATCATTGTTTTTTCAAAGTTTTCCTGAATTTCCTTGAACTTTGGAATGATCTCTAGTCGTATTTTATTTCGTGCATATTTGGTTGAGAAGTTGGATTGATCATCCCGATAGGGAATTTCCAATTGTTCCACAGTTTGCAAGACCTCAGCGGCAGATATTCCTAATAATGGACGTATTATCTTCCCTCTTTTTACAGGAATACCCAACAAACCCTGTAAGCCTGTAGAACGTGTAAGATTGAGCATTACAGTCTCTATATGATCATTTTGATGCTGTGCTATGGCTATTTTTTGACAGGATTGCTCTTGACTTAATTCCTCAAACCAGGCATATCGCAATTCGCGAGCAACCATCTGTATAGACATGCCTTGCTCCTCAGCTTCTTGACTCGTATTGAAATGATTAACATAATAAGGTAAACCTAAATGCTGTGCATAGGAACGAACCAACTCTTCATCTAGATCTGAAGCTTCCTCTCGCAATTTAAAATTACAATGTGCTACGATGCAAGATATACCCAAGTCATGAAAAACACGCATCATCAGCATGGAATCCTTACCCCCACTTACCGCCAATATAACTTTTTCATGAGGTTCTAGTAATGAATTTTCTGCTATAAATAGCGCAATTCTATCCGTTATGGTCATGATTCAAAAATACTCAATTCTACGAATCTTCTCTATTAGCTACTAAAATTAATTGTTTAACAAATTTTTGCTAATTAATTGCATATTTTTGCGCTTGTGAGATACCTAATAATACTGTTATTGAGTCTTTTTTGTGGTGTGACCTTGGCACAAAACACACCCCTTGCTGCAGGATCAAATTCCGCACCTATGCGTCTTGTTTCTTCCTCCAGTAGCAAATTTATCAATCAAAAGATTTTCCGAAGCTATAATGCTGTCTACGAGCACAATGGGTCTACACTAGCGGCCGACTCGGGAGATTTCTATAAAGACGATATCGGTAACGAATACTTTGAAGCACATGGAAATATCGTAATCACCCAACCTTCTGGCTCCGTGATTCAGGGTACTCATCTTCATTATGATGCTTCCTCTCAACATGCAGTATTAACAAGAAATGTAAAAATGGTTGATGGTCAAACGACGTTAACGACTAATTACATGACTTATAACATGCGTAATCAAGAAGGAACATATACAGGTGGAGGTCGAATAGTAGGGCAAGGTGACACGATTACTTCACAAAAAGCGTATTATTTTGAGAAAACAAAAGATTCTTACTTCCAAAAAGATGTGGTCGTGCGCACGGAAAGTGCGATCATTTTGACCGATACACTGCAATACAATACGTTATACAGGGATGCCATCTTTCATGGACCTACCAATATCAATGGTCGAAAAGGAGAAAAACTGTATACCGAAAGCGGTACTTACAATACCGAATTTGGAATTGCTAAATTCAATAAAAACAATTTGTATACAGAAGGGAGTCGATTTCTAAAAGGTGATAGTCTATTTTACGATCGGGATCAAGGAATCGGTGAGGCGTTTAAGAATGTATTGTTCGTAGATACCCTAGATAAATTTTATGCCAGTGGCCAATATGGAAAGTACTTGCAATCCGACCAATCAATCTTATTGCGGGATAAGCCATTGATAAAATATGTCATCAATACAGATTCTACCAAAAAAACACAAGATTCTTTAAATACCGATAGCCTGAATAACAATCCACAACTATCCAAAAAAGAACTTAAAAAACAAGAGAAAGCGCAAGAGAAAGAGGTCAACTTGGTTGGAACAGATTCCATTCCTAAAACCGATAGTATTCCACTAGTTAATAATACTTCTACTTCTAAAATAGATACGGCCTATATGACCGCTGATACGATCTTTTCGAAAGTCATCCTCGTAAAAGATTATAAACCTTTAAATCTAAAGCTGGATCGAAATGGTGGCGAAATCATTGACAGCAAAGAAATCGAATATGGAGATCCAGAAGAATTAGAACTTATTAATACCACAGATTCTACCGTCATAGATTCCATTCCAACAGTAGCTAAAAAGGAAGTCTTAGAGCTGAAGAAAACCGTGGAAAAACCCGTGGAAATCGCGAAGAAGACTCCAACAGCAAAGCCCAAGCCGGTAGATGTTGCTAGTTTACAGCAAATCAATAAATCCGATAGTTTATTGCGGCAAAAGGCTGTTATACCTACAGGAAAGGAGGCCGACAGTTTAATGAATCAAGCGATGGAAAAAGCATTAACTGCCGACACCTTACTCAAAGATTCTACCCAGCTATATACAGACACAGCAAAAACGAGAATAGTACGTGCCAATTATAATGTGCGGGTCTTTAAGTCAGATTTACAAGCAGTAGCTGATTCCGTATATTACGGCATGGTGGATTCCATGTTCCGCTTTATGGGCAAACCTATGCTTTGGTCTGATGGTTCACAAATATCCTCTGACACGATCTATATGCAGATTAAAAATGGCAGAATGGATAATGCCCTTTTAAAGGACAATGCTTTTATGGTAAACGTCGTTCTCGACTCCCTGAAATTCAACCAACTTAAAGGCAGGAAAATTACAGCCTTCTTTGCCAACAATAATATTGATAGAGTTTTTGTCGATGGAAATGCAGAAAATTTAATCTTCACCAGCAATGAGAAAACCAAAAAAATAACCGAGATGTTTCATAATCGAAGTAGTCGCATCAAAATCTGGATGGAAGGTAAAAAGATTATTGATTATGTCTCAGAGCGTAAAGTAGATCAAAAACTATATCCATTTAAGATGGTGAATCAAGAAAATGAAGTTTTACCTGGCTTTATTTGGAAACCCGAGGATCGACCTAAATCATTAGAGGACATGATGAATCGTGTTCGAGTGAAGACGGCTCCAGTTGCTGAAGAAAAAAAAGAAGGCGATAATCCAGACGTAGAAGTTAAGCAAGAGGCCGAAACTCAAGAAGGATCCAAGGAAAACAAAACATTGAAATTAAAAGAAGCTAATTAAAAATCGATTAGCCAGAAAATAAAAAAAGGAACATTACTGTTCCTTTTTTATTTTATAACTATTTTCTACTCTTTTACTTTTTAAACAGTTGCGTAAACTGCTTCTTTACTTTCTAGAACGGAACTTCCCATTAAGAATTCATCTACTTTACGAGCACATTCTCTCCCTTCGGAAATAGCCCATACCACCAACGACTGTCCACGACGCATATCTCCTGCCACAAATACATTATCTGTGCTGGTCTTATATTCACCCTCTGTCGCCAATACATTGCCTCTAGGGTCTAGTTTTACGCCTAACTCAGCCAACAAACCTTCTTGTTGAGGATGTAAGAATCCCATGGCTAGTGTTACGAGTTCACAAGGAATTTCTCGCTCAGAGCCTTCTACTTCTTTAAAAGAAGTTGGTCTTCCTAAAGCATCTGTTTCCCAAGCTAAGTCCACCACTAATGCTGCTCTTAAATTCCCTCGCTCATCGCCTAAAAAGGATTTGGTACTAATACTCCAGTGTCTATTACAACCTTCCTCATGTGAGGTTGTTGTTTTCAGCAACATCGGATATGTAGGCCAAGGCATCGCTTCGCTACGGGACTGTGGAGGCATTGGCATTAACTCAAACTGTGTCACTGATTTTGCACCATGCCTGTTGGATGTACCCACACAATCAGATCCTGTATCACCACCACCAATCACCAATACATTTTTTCCGGTCGCTAGGATTTCTTCCACTTCAATTGGGGAGTTTCCTACGCGTTTATTTTGTTGCTTAAGGAATTCCATTGCATAATGTACCCCTTTCAATTCTCTTCCAGGAATATTCAAATTACGCGGAATTGTAGAACCACCAGATAACACGACAGCATCATATTCAGCTAATTCAGAGGCAGGAACATTCTTTCCTACTTCAGCATTCGTGCGAAATTCCACACCCGATTCTTTCATAACTTCGACACGACGATCAATAACCGACTTATCTAATTTAAAATCTGGAATGCCATAGCGTAATAAACCACCCACCTTATCATCGCGTTCGTATACAACCACATCATGACCCGCTTTATTCAACTGTGCAGCAGCTGCCATACCTGCAGGTCCAGAACCCACTACAGCAACTTTCTTACCTGTTTTCAGGAAGCTTTTATTCGGTTTTACAAAACCTTTTTTAAAGGCAATTTCAATGATGTGTTTTTCAATCTCCTCAATAGCGACTGGGTTTTTATTAATCCCTAATACGCAGGCAGACTCACAAGGTGCCGGACAGATACGACCTGTAAACTCCGGAAAATTGTTGGTTGAGCTTAATATATCATAAGCTTCTTCCCATTTACCGTCGTATACGGCGTCATTAAATTCCGGAATAACATTACCAAGCGGACATCCCGAATGGCAAAATGGAATCCCGCAATTCATACAACGTGCGGCTTGTGTATTCAATTGTTCATCGCTAAATGAATGGACAAATTCTTGATAATTACTTTTTCTGCTTTCCACAGCATCTTTCTGAGGAAGCGCTCTTTCAAATTCTAAAAATCCTGTTGGTTTTCCCATAATATGATACCCTTCCTTATGCTGTAACTAATTTTTTCAATAATACCTGTTTGTACTCACGTGGAAACACCTTAATAAAGCGATGTTTTTCCGTAGCCCAATTGGTCAGAATGAAATTAGCTCTCTCACTATTGGTTAATAAAATATGTTTCTTCAATAAAGCGATGATAGCGTTCTCATCTTCGGTATCCAATGGATCCAAATCCACCATTTCCTTATTGCAATTCTCTTTAAATGTTCCTTGAATATCGTATATCCAAGCAATACCACCACTCATACCTGCAGCGAAGTTTCTACCTGTTTCACCAAGGATAAGCGCATGTCCACCAGTCATGTACTCACAACCGTGATCGCCAATTCCTTCAACCACTGCAGTAGCTCCTGAGTTACGAACAGCAAAACGTTCACCCGCCATACCATTGATAAATAAATACCCGGAAGTAGCACCATACAATGCAACGTTACCAATAATGATATTTTCATGTGGTACTAATCCACTTTCTTTGGCAGGATAAATTGCGAGTTGTGCTCCAGATAATCCCTTACCTACATAGTCATTCGCTTCCCCTTCCAATTCAAAGGAAATCCCTTTCGTATTGAATGCACCAAACGATTGTCCTGCAGAACCTTCAAACTTAAAGTTGATGGTATTATCAGGTAAACCTTCCGAACCGTATATTTTCGATATCTCATTGGATAATAAGGTTCCTACAGTACGATCGGTATTTTTAACATGGAAAGTACCAAAGACAGGAGTTTTATTTTCTAAAGCGGTTTTCGCCATTTTCAATAATCCCCAGTCTAAGATCATACTCATTCCATGGTCTTGTTCTTCCGTATTGTATAGCGTTTCATGAGCTGAATTAGAAGCTACATGAAGGATATCTTTAAAGTTGATTTTTTTCGCTTTCCAATGGTTAATATTTTCACGTTTCTTTAAGAATTGTGCTTTACCGACCATCTCATTGATGCTTCTAAAACCAAGGTCAGCCATGATCTCGCGCATTTCTTCCGCTAAGAAGTGGAATAAATGAACTACATCCTCCGGTTTTCCTGAAAACAATTTACGTAAATCTGGATCTTGAGTAGCCACCCCTACAGGACAGGTATTCAAATGACACTTACGCATCATGATACAACCACCAGCCACTAATGCTGCTGTTGCAACTCCCCATTCCTCTGCACCTAATAAAGTAGCGATAATTAAATCCCGACCAGTCTTCATTTGACCATCTGCTTGAAGAACTACACGACTACGCAATTTATTTTGCACCAATGTTTGATGCGCTTCTGCCAGTCCTAATTCCCAAGGAAGTCCAGCATGTTTGATCGAACTAATTGGAGATGCTCCAGTACCGCC
Organism: Sphingobacterium sp. HJSM2_6; assembly: GCF_049316305.1. Lineage (NCBI taxonomy): Bacteria > Pseudomonadati > Bacteroidota > Sphingobacteriia > Sphingobacteriales > Sphingobacteriaceae > Sphingobacterium > Sphingobacterium sp. HJSM2_6. The sequence goes on along the minus strand of NZ_JBMOXB010000018.1, from coordinate 7,131 downwards.
ATCATAACCGGCAATCAAAATAACATCCGCATGTGCTTTTGCCACACCTGCTGCAATGGTACCAACCCCAGCCTTAGACACTAACTTCACATTGATCCTAGCCTCACGATTTGCATTCTTTAAGTCAAAGATCAATTGCGCTAAATCCTCAATCGAATAAATATCATGGTGTGGAGGCGGAGAAATCAATCCCACTCCTGGTGTAGAATGTCTTACTTTTGCGATCCAATCATCCACTTTATGCCCCGGTAACTGACCACCTTCTCCAGGCTTAGCCCCTTGAGCCATTTTAATTTGAATTTCATCCGCTTGCGTCAAATAATTTGAAGTTACACCAAAACGAGCCGATGCCACTTGTTTAATTGCAGAACGCATAGAATCACCATTTGGTAATTTCGTATAGCGAAGTTCATCCTCACCACCTTCACCCGTATTCGATTTACCACCGATTCTATTCATGGCAATCGCTAAAGTACTGTGCGCTTCATGAGAAATCGAACCGAAAGACATCGCACCAGTAGCAAAGCGTTTTAAGATATCACTTGCAGGTTCAACCTCATCAATCGATATTGGTGTGCGGTGTTTAGCAAATTCTAACAATCCTCTGAGCGTATACATATGCTCTTTTTGATTGTTGATTAATGCTGAATATTTTTTATAAGTCTCGAAATCTCCAGTTCGACATGCTTGTTGCAATAAGTGAACCGTTTGCGGATTCCATAAGTGACCTTCGCCACGGCGTTTCCATTGGTATAAACCACCTTCAGGCAATAATTTAGGCGTTACACGAGCATGTTCAAATCCTCGCCAATGTTTCTCTAACACTTCCCTAGCAATATCGTCTAAGCTTAAACCGCCAATCCTAGATACTGCTCCACAGAAATAGTTATCAACCACTTCTTTATCAATACCCAGCACTTCAAAAATTTGAGCACCATGATACGATTGAAGCGTAGAAATACCCATTTTAGAGAAGATCTTTAATAAGCCATTGCATACCGCTTTCACATAGTTCTTTTTCAAGTCATCCCAAGTAAGATCAGTATCCAATTGACCAATCTCTTTCATGGTACGTATACTTGCAAGCGCCATGTACGGGTTAATAGCAGTAGCACCAAATGCCAATAAACAAGCAAAATGATGAACTTCCCAAGCATCCCCTGCTTCTACCACCAAACCTACTGCTCCACGATTTCCTGTTTTAATCAAGTGATGATGAACAGCCGAAACAGCTAATAAGGAAGGTATCGCACAGTGTTGAGAATCGATAGCACGGTCGGATAAAATGATTACTTCAAATCCATCACGTACAGCATCATCCGCATAACGGCATAAGCGATCTAAACCTGTGGCTAAAGAACCTGGATTTCCATCGGCTCTAAAATAACTTTGAATGGTTTTAGCTTGAAATACACCTGTATCTATAGAGCGTAATTTCTCCAATTCACTAGAAGTCAATATTGGATGCTCCAGCGTCACACAGTGACAGAATTTCTTATCTTCAATCAAGATATTCCCTGCATTTCCGATGAAAGTAGCCAAACTCATTACCAAACGCTCACGAATAGGATCGATTGGAGGATTAGTTACTTGTGCAAAAAATTGCTTGAAATAACTAGATAGGTGTTGTGCTTGGTCTGAAAGTACAGCCAAAGGCACATCGGTACCCATAGAACCAATAGGTTCATAACCTGTCAATGCCATTGGTGTTAAAATGGTATCGATATCTTCGCGTGAATACCCAAAAGACTGCTGATATTTAAAAACAGACTCTTTAGATAAATAAGTAAACGTGACGCGAGGATTAGCAAGCTCTTCTAATTTAATTTTATAGTTGTTTAACCATTCCCCATAAGGTTGTTGACGTACTAATGCACCTTTCACTTCCTCATCCGAACGGATTTTTCCTTCTTCCATATCAACCACGAAAATCTTTCCGGGTTGTTGTCTACCTTTTTTAATGATGGTAGATTCATCAATAGGCAATGCCCCTGCCTCTGATGCCACTACGACACGGTCATCATTCGTTATTGCATACCGTAATGGACGTAAACCATTTCTATCTAGGGTAGCACCAATTACTTTACCATCCGTAAAACATAAGGCTGCAGGACCATCCCATGGTTCCATTAAGGTCGCATGGTATTCGTAGAAAGCTTTTTTCAATGGATCCATTTGCTCATTACCATCCCAAGCTTCAGGAACAAGCATCAACATCACATGCGGTAAGCTACGACCACTGTGCAACAAAAGCTCCACAACATTATCTAAACAAGCAGAGTCCGATTGTCCACGGTCTACTACAGGCAATAAGATTTCCATTTCTTCAGCCGTAAAATACGGTGAAGAATATGCTCTTACGCGTGCATAAAACCAGTTTAAGTTTCCTGTCAAGGTATTAATTTCCCCATTGTGCGCAATCATGCGGAACGGTTGTGCTAATGACCAGGATGGAAAAGTATTGGTAGAGAATCTAGAGTGTATAAGTCCAAATGCAGAAACCACACGAGGATCGTGCAATTCTTCAAAATAAGTACCCACTTGATAAGTCGTTAACTGACCCTTGTAAATAATAGTTTTACAAGATAAAGAGGCAATATATAATGGCAATGGAAATTCTTGGTGTTGCTTAATCATTTGAATGATTAAACGACGCAATACATATAATTTACGTTCAAAATCTTCCGTATTCGCAACCCCATCAGGTCTAGCAATAAAAAATTGCACGATTTCAGGTTCAGCACCTAAAGCTGTAGGGCCAATACCTGTACGATTAACTGGAACGGAACGAAATCCTAAGAGTTCCATTTGACGATCAGCAGCTGCCTCTGCAATCACTTCCCGGCAAATTTTGTTCATTTGTTCTTCCTTAGGAAGAAACACCATACCTACTCCGTAGTATCCTGGTTCTTGAAGTTGGATACCTAAATTTATACATTCTTCCCATAGAAATTCATGTGGCAATTGAATCATGATACCAGCACCATCACCTGATTCTGGATCACAGCCACATGCACCACGATGTTCCATGTTTTCTAACATGGTTAAGGCATCCTTTACCTGTGCGTGTGATTTCTGCCCTTTAATATGAGCGACAAATCCTACTCCACAGGCATCGTGTTCAAACTCTGGGTTATAAAGTCCTTCTTGCTGCATTGTAATTGATAAATTGATTAAATAACAAACGAGTTTGCTAATATATGAATAAATTCTATTATTTATTGAAATAATATTAAAAAATCACATCAAACATTAATTTTAATTCAAAATTAGCGCCATAAAATAATTGATTTTGCATTTGTTTCGCTGTATAGCTATTAAAATGGAATATCATTCGTTACTTTTGTTAATCGAACAAATAAATTATGGTAATCAAAGAAATTGAAATTTATCGACTAAGTATTCCAATGGAACCATTTGTTATTGCGACTGGAGTAATGGATTACGCCCAAAATACGTTTATCAGAATCATCAGTGATGAAGGATTGACAGGCGTCGGTGAGTGTTCCGCATTTCCTATGATTGTGGGCGAAACACAAAATACCTGCATCAGTATTGCGAAAGATTTTGCGCAACTTTGGATTGGCAAAGATCCATTAGCGATTTCCGAGCGCATGGCAGAACTTCATTTATACATCGCAAGAAATAACACCATCAAGTCTGCATTTGACATGGCTTTGTATGATCTTGCAGCAAAACATGCGCAAATGCCATTGTACCAATTTTTAGGAGGTAAACCAAGGGAAATCATCACCGATATCACCTTAGGCATTGCTAGTCCCGAAGAGATGGCCGCAAAAGCTAAGATCCTACATGATCAAGGTGCATTTGCATTAAAAGTTAAATTAGGTAAAAAACCATTAGACGATATTGCTCGCATACGAGCAATCCGACAAGCCGTAGGGTTTGATTTACCTATCCGCATTGATGCCAATCAGGGTTGGTCATTTGAAGATGCAATTATTGCTTTAAAAGGATTAGAACCTTTAAAAATTCAATTCTGCGAGCAGCCATTACGAACCTATAACGATCACCTCTTAGCTCAATTACGCACTGAAACCATCGTGCCTATCATGGCTGATGAATCGGTTTATGACCATCACGATGCCGATAGAATATGTCGTACCGATTCATGTGATTACATCAATATCAAATTTTCTAAATCATCAGGAATTGCGGAATCTTTAAAGATTCAAGCCTTAGCTTATGAATATGGTATTCCTTGCATGATCGGTGGCATGCTCGAAAGTAGACTTGCCTTAGCGGCAAAGGTACATTTTGCCTATGCCGCGCCCAATGTCAAATACTTTGATTTAGACACCTGTATGGTAGGACATTTGGAAGATCCAGTCATTGCTGGTGTACAATATGATGGCTTTAAAGTATCCGTTTCATCCGATTACGGTATTGGAGCAGATATGGATCCCGCATTTTTAGAAACCTGCGATAAATGGGTTATCTCTTAATAATAATTAAATTTGTTTGAAATAATTAAATATGTTAAACAACGACACTTGGAATTTAGGGACCAATGAAGTCATCATTTTGTTGATTTTAGTCATTATTGTCCTCTTCTTTGCATACATCTTTTCTAAGCTGCTAAAAAGAAAGTAAATCGCTTTAAATAGGGTATTATTGAATAATTCAGTAACTTTACAGACACTTATCAGAAAAAAAGATTATGAGTACACAAAGAGGACCAATTTCTCAGTTCATAGAGAAAAATTATCTTCATTTTAATGCAGCTTCATTAGTTGATGCTGCAAAGGGTTATGAACAACACCTTGCAGAAGGTGGCAAAATGTTAGTATCATTAGCAGGTGCTATGAGTACCGCCGAATTAGGTATTTCATTGGCTGAAATGATTCGTCAAGATAAAGTGGCTATAATCTCCTGTACAGGTGCCAACCTGGAGGAAGATGTCATGAATTTAGTTGCACACTCCCACTATAAGCGTGTACCCAACTATAGAGATCTTACTCCTCAGGACGAATGGGAATTATTAGAAAACCATTACAACCGAGTTACAGATACTTGTATCCCAGAAGAAGAAGCTTTCCGTAGACTTCAATCGCATTTGGAAAAAGCATGGAAAGATGCAGAAGCAAACGGCGAGCGTTATTTCCCACATGAATTCCTTTACCAAGTTGTACTATCAGGAGATTTGGAACAATATTATGAAATTGATCCAAAAAACTCATGGATATTGGCAGCTGCAGAAAAAAATATTCCAATTATCGTACCCGGATGGGAAGATTCAACCACAGGAAATATCTTTGCTTCATACGTGATTAAAGGCGAGTTAAATGTACATACCGTAAAATCAGGTATCGAATATATGATTTATTTGACAGAATGGTATCGTGCAAATTCCGGAGGAAAAGGTGTTGGATTTTTTCAAATAGGTGGAGGTATTGCAGGCGATTTCCCAATTTGCGTAGTACCTATGATGTACCAGGATTTAGAGTGGCATGATGTCCCTTTCTGGTCTTACTTTTGTCAAATATCTGACTCGACTACTTCATACGGATCATACTCTGGTGCTGTTCCAAATGAAAAAATTACATGGGGTAAATTAGATACGCAATCACCTAAATTTATTGTTGAATCAGATGCAACCATCGTTGCTCCATTAATCTTTGCTTGGGTATTGGGCCAATAAGCGCACAAAAGCTAAACAAACATAAAATAGCATATACATTGGAGAATAATTTGATTACCACCAACCCCATCGCTTTACAGACTTTAATGTCTGAAACCCTATTTTCAATGGGTCAAGCAGATGCAGTATCCGATAATCATACTCCAACAAACCGTATAGAAACTCCTTCAGCAGCTGCAAACCAAGCAGCACTGGAGGAGTTTATTTATAAAGGAGACAAAAGTACCGGCGTATTATTCATTCTACGGTATCCCGAGTTCCCATATTTCTCTCCAGCTGCTGAAGAAGCATTTGTTAAGACCATAGGTGCTTTACAGCTTCATAGTGGTAATGTAGCCATTGTAAATTTAGCAAACCCTCATAACCCAAACGATTGGAAGCGCATAATGGACTTCTTTCAGCCTAAAAAAATCACCTTATTAGGGGTAGATCCAATATCCTTAAATTTGCCTGCTATAGGACATAATGCATATATGCATGGTAAAGTTGCTACGGTATTCAACACCTTTAGTTTTGAAGAAATGTTTTCAGACCTTAACAAAAAGAAATTGTTCTGGACAGAGTTCAAATCTTTTATCCAATCATAATCCTTTCAAACAACCTACATTTCCTTTTTAGAATAGTATTTTTGTGTATAATAAATACATAGAATGGAATTAATATTTGCGACAAACAATGCCCATAAACTAGCAGAAGTACAAGCCCTAGTTTCCGATAAATTTATTTTAAAATCCCTAAGCGATATAGGATGTACCGAAGATATTCCAGAAACCGGAATCACTTTTTCTGAAAACGCGAAACAAAAATCAGATTACTTAGTTCAGCATTATCAGTTAGACTGCTTTGGAGATGATTCAGGCCTAGAAATAGATGCCTTAAATGGAGAACCCGGTGTATATTCTGCACGGTATTCAGGAACACGCGATATGTCTCAAAATATAGCATTAGTACTCGAAAAGCTAAAAGGTAAAGAAAACCGAAGCGCTAGGTTCAAAACAGTGATCTCCCTACAACTAAATGGAAACCAACATTTCTTTGAAGGTGCTGTAGAAGGAAAAATAATCGATGAATTGCGCGGAACAGAAGGTTTTGGTTATGACCCGATCTTTATTCCTAATGGTTATGATGAAACCTTTGCTGAAATGCCTTTGGAACAAAAGAACAAAATCAGCCATAGATCAATCGCTGTACAGAAACTTTGTGCATTTTTGAATAGTCAATAAATATATTGGCTATTCAACTATTAGACTTGAAGTCAAATCACTCCTTATGATCCCCTAAGGTATTTCCTAAGACCAGGAAGTTAGCTATTACAATACTATTTTATTAGCAAGATTTGTGAACCTTTGGATAGGAGCTGTTAGCACATTAACAACTCCCATCCCAAGGTCCACAAGTATGTACTAAGGTCTTAACGATAAAGGTATAAAACGCAAAAAGCCCATGATCATATGATCACGGGCTTTCCG